>NZ_FR885328.1:170787-260312 GCF_000436315.1 Parabacteroides sp. CAG:2
ATAGATAGGAAGAGTGGGACGTGGTGGATTTCGGAAACGATTGTACGGTTGGCTTGCAGGAACATTTGGAATGCAGATTCATTCCTTTGGAGACGAAGGATAGCGTGCTGTTAAAAGATCTCTACCGGGTTTGCTGGGTGGACGATCGTATTTTTGTATTCGATAGAAGTGATGAGATAAATGCGCTTTTTGTATTCAGTGATCAAGGAAATTTTATTACTCGTGTAGGCTTGCGGGGACAAGGGCCGGAAGAGTATCTTTATCTAACTCACTTTTTCGTGGATGAGAAAGAGCGAATCTTGACATTGGTGGATTTTGGTGGGACGGCCTTATTGCGTTATGATCTGGATACCTATCAATATATATCCACGCAAGATGTAGCTGATTATTTTGTGGACTGCGCCCCTTTGGATAAGGAGAATTGGATTTGGTATTATCCTTTGGGATTTGCGACACCGCAAAGGGAAAACTTCTATCTGAAAGCCACGGACAGGAAAGGAGAGCAAGACGCATTGTTGGGACCGGCTTATTTCACGTCCGGCCATACGATCAATGGGAGCAAGACGTTGCATGCCTTTGCTGGGGATTGGTATGCGCATTTCCCCTTTACCCCCGAAGTGTGGAAAGTGAAGGACGGGATGTTGGAGCCTGCTTATAAAGTTCGCTTCGGAGATAAAAGTATGCCTCCTATCGAGTATGTCAAGGAGAAAGGGAGAGGCGGGAGAGATTTCTCTGGCGATCTGTTTCGCTCCGGCTATGTAAATTCTTTTGGGCTGCTGGAGACCGAACAGATCCTGCATGCGACCTATATGTGCGATAAGGTAACTTACTTCGGATTTTATGACAAGGATAGGAAAGAGGCATTCTCGTATGCGTTCCCCAACTTCATAAGGGCTACGGGGTTGACAGGCTTTTACGGTATTTGCGGAGTGTATAAAGATTATTTTATCGGGAAGATCAGTTCGACGGTGCTGTTGCGTAATCAGATACATTATGAGGATTTGAGACGGATAGCGGAGAATCGTACACAGGACGATAATCCGATCTTATGTTTATTTAAAATAGAAAGGTCATGAGAGTATTGTATGGGATTATTGTATTCTTCGCTTTGTTTCTTCTCGCTTGTTCCGATGCGGAAAGAGAAGAAAAACGGCTGGAGGGAAATTTGTTAATGAAAGGGGATTCTGGTGTATGCTATGATGGGATTGGTCTTACCGAGTCTTATTTGGTGTTGTTGGCTCGTGGGTGTGATACGATCATTCAAGTATTCGACAAAGATGATTTGTCGCACCTGCATGCGTTTGCGTTGAAAGGATATGGTGCCACTTATTTCTCTAATCCGGAGTTTATGAAGTCAAATACAAAAGAACCCGCCGGAAAGGATGAGTTCTGGATCGTGGATAACCAACTTACATTTAATAAGATGCAGGTGCTGGCGGATTCTTTGCGTTTTGATCGGAAATATATACTAATACCCGAACTTGTTCCCTCTACGCATTATAATGTCACCACGAAAGAAGTTTATGCGGTTCCGATCGTAGAGAAAAATGTTTATGGTCCTTTCTGCTATGCGAATCGGGAAGAGGGAATTTATTGGGTGGAGCCACCAAAAGTAGCAAGAACGTATCGTTCTTGTAAGCACGTCGCTTATTTGTCTAATCTTTGTGTGAATGAGCGGCAAAACAGTGTGGTTGCTGCCTTGCGTTTCTTCAACCAAATTGATTTTTACGATTTGAAGGGAACTTATCAAAGGAGCTTTACGTATGGGAAGGAGCCTATCGTGCCTTTACTGAAGAAGAATGATACCCAAGTGGATGTTCTTGGAACGACAAAATGCTTTATCGATATATTCGGTACGGATCAGTATGTATATTGCTTGTACGATGGTTCTGCGGATTTTTCGAATTTATCCACATTGCTGGTTCTTTCTTGGGACGGCCAATTAAAGAAACGATTGAATTTTGATCGTTCAATAAAGAGGATTGCCGTAGACCCTTCCGATCGTTTTCTGGTCGCCTTGGCTCTTGATGAAAGTGGAGCATTGGATGTGGTAAAGTATTCGATATGAAGATTATTTATTTGTAACTCTATCAGGCGGATGGGCGTAAGTTGATAAAGGTTGGCGTGGAATTTAGCGCTATAGAACGTAATATTAGTCGTTGGCTGTATTTTTGATGCTTCTTCGTGAAGGTGTTCTCAAATAAAATACTATTTTTGCGCATTATAAAGAATATTCCGCAAATAATGGATATACAGAGGCATAGTAGCGTATTGGGCGATACGGTGGAGAAGCTGTCGGATGAGGCATCGTATAAACAATTGTTCCATGCGTACAGGGATGAGGAGGCGCTGCCCTCGGGCGAGGTGCTGAAAGAGATCATCGATCTATGCCGTGCGATCCTGTTCCCCGGTTATTATGGGAATGCCCGTATCAGTAAACAGACGATCCGTTTTCATACGGGCGTAAATGTTGAGACTCTTCATTCTTTATTATCCAAGCAGGTTTATGCGGGACTTTGTTTTGCGGATACATCTTGCGTGACTTGCCCGGAAGAAAAGATCTCCGCTGAGGCAGAGGCTATTTCGGAGGCTTTCATCTCTACGCTTCCGGAGATTCGCGGTCTGCTGGCTACGGATGTGGAGGCGACTTTCAATGGCGATCCCGCCGCTCAAAATCTAGGTGAGGTCATATTTTGTTATCCCGGTTTCCGGGCGATCGGTAATTACCGGATCGCCCATCAATTGTATAAGCTCGGGGTTCCTTATATTCCTCGTATGATTACGGAGATGGCACATTCCGAGACCGGTATCGATATCCATCCGGGCGCGAAGATCGGTCATCATTTCTCGATAGACCACGGGACGGGTACGGTGATCGGCGAGACGAGCGTGATCGGCAATTACGTCCGAATCTTTCAGGGCGTCAGCTTGGCGGGAGAGAAACTTCCCCCCGATGAGAACGGTAACGCTATCCGTGGCGTAGCCCGTCATCCTATCTTGGAAGATCATGTGACAGTATATTCTAATTCCACCTTAATCGGTAAAATCCGGATTGGCAGAGGGGCTACGATATGTGGTAACGTCTGGATAGCGGAGGATGTACCGGCAGGGAGTACGGTTACACAATTGAAAATTGAGAATTGAAAATTATCAAGAGGGTAGCTGGAAGGAGATCGAAGCATGTCAGAGAGCGAAATGAGAATAATTAATAATAAACAACGTAATACGCAATTGGGAATAATTTTCAATTCTCAATTCTCAATTTTCAATTAAAATGAGCGAGACATTTGAAATGGTGGCCAAAACCCTATACGGGTTGGAAGAGATCTTGGCCGAGGAGTTATTAGCTTTAGGTGCCAACGACTTGCAGATCGGTCGTCGTATGGTTTCCTTTACGGGTGATAAGGAATTGCTTTATAAAGCGAATTTCCACTGCCGTACTGCCCTGCGCATTCTGAAACCGATTTATCATTTCAAGGCCAAAGATGCTGATACCGTTTATAAAGAGGTGAAAAAGGTAGAGTGGGAGAAGTATTTGTCGCTGGACAAGACGTTCGCGATCGACTCGGTGATCTATTCCGAGGATTTCAATCACTCGAAGTTTGTCGCTTACCGTACGAAAGACGCTATCGTGGATTATTTCATCGAGAAGTTCAAGAAGCGTCCGTCCGTTCGTGTCAATAACCCGGACTTATATATCAATATCCATATTTCGCATAACGATTGTACCTTATCTATCGATAGCTCCGGCGAGTCTTTGCACAAGCGTGGTTATCGGGTGGATCAAACGGAAGCTCCGTTGAATGAGGTGTTGGCTGCCGGCATGATCCTAAAAACCGGTTGGAAAGGAGAATCTAATTTCGTAGATCCGATGTGTGGTTCCGGTACATTGTTGATCGAGGCTGCCATGATCGCCTTGAATATCGCTCCGGGTATCCATCGGAAAGAGTTCGCTTTCCAGAAATGGGTGGACTATGATGAGGAATTGTTCGATCGTATTTATAATGATGAGAGCGGGGAGCGTGAGTTCGCTTTCCATTGCTATGGCTCCGATATTTCCCAAGCCGCTATCGATATCGCCTTGGAGAATATCCGTAGCGCTGGCTTGATGAAATATATCGATCTGAAGGTGAAACCGTTCCAACAATATACAGAGGCTCCGAAGCCGGGTATATTGGTGACGAACCCACCTTATGGAGAGCGTATATCATCTCGTGATCTATTGGGATTGTATAATATGATCGGCGAGCGTTTGAAACACGTGTTCATGGGATATAAGGCTTGGATTTTGAGCTATAAAGATGAATGTTTCGATAAGATCGGCTTGCGCCCGAGCGAGAAGATCAAATTGATGAACGGTTCCTTGGAGTGCGAATACCGTTGCTATGAGTTATTTGAGGGAACTAATAAGGACTTCAAGAAGGCATTGAATGAGGATGGAGAGGAGCGTCCGCGCAGATCGGAAGGCTCTTTCGAGCGTAGAGGCAATGATCGTCAAAACTTCCGTACGGGTCGTGTGGATCGTCCGGAGCGTCGTTTCGCCGCTGCCCATAGCGAGGATGATGAGGAGCGTTTCGCTTCCATTCCGGGGAAACGTATCTTTGGAGAGGATCGGGGAGAGGACCGTCCGGTCCGCAAGAAATTCGTGGATGCCCCGGTTCGTAAGCCGATCAAGCCAAAAGGAGAACGTCCTGTGAAAATGCGTTATCGGGATGAGGATGACCGTAAGAAAGGGTTTGGCGATCATAAGCGGGATGGAAAGCGCCCATTTAGCAAACCTATAAAGCCTATAAAACGGAGAGGGTATGATGATTATGAGGATTAAATCATCTTTATTCATAAGCCTTTGTCTGATTTTATTAACGATGTCGATTACCGCCCAAGATAAGCAACTCTCCTTGCACGACTTGATTCCGGGAGGAAAAACGTATAGCCGCTTCGTACCTCGTGACTTGAAACAGTTACAATGGTGCGGGGACGAGTACTTATATGTTAAGGGAGATAGCGTGTTAGGAGCTAAGCCGGGGAAAAAAGAAGAGGTCCTTTTTTCGTTGGAAAGACTGAATGGGGCCTTGACGGCGGCAAATCTGCAGACGGTTGGTTCCTTGCCTAGCTTTTTGGTACCCTATGAAAGAGGTTCGGTCTTGGCTTTTACTAGCAAACAGCACCGGATTCATTATGACTATAAGAAAAATAAGGTAGTCGCTGATTATGCTTTGAAGAATAACTGGGCGAATTATGACTTTTGCCCGGCTACGAATAACTTAGCTTTTACGGAGGGAAACAATGTGCATATTTTATCCCCGGATGGACGAAATACGATTGTTACACGTGAAACACAGGATGGAATCGTATGCGGACAGGCTGTCCATCAACGGGAGTTCGGGATTACGAAAGGTATGTTTTGGTCTCCTAAAGGTTCGGCTCTAGCGTTTTATCGTATGGATGAGCGTATGGTGACCGCTTACCCGCTGGTGAATATCGATACTCGTTGCGCTACGCCGGTTCCTCATAAATATCCGATGGCTGGAATGAAGAGCCATGAGGTTACGGTGGGTGTCTATCAGGTAGCTACCGGGCAGACGGTTTGGTTGGAGACAGGCTTGCCGAAAGAGAAATATTTAACAAATATCGCTTGGAGTCCGGATGAGAAGAGTATTTATATCGCTGAGTTGAATCGTGAGCAGAACGAGATGCATTTGGTGCGGTACTCTGCCTTGACGGGAAAGAAAGAGGCTGATCTGTTTACCGAGACGGATCGTTGTTATGTGGAGCCGCAGCATCCCGTGCTTTTCTTGCCGAACGATCCGGATAAGTTTATCTGGCAGAGTGAGGCGGATGGCTATAACCATCTATATCTGTATGATACGACCGGAAAGGAATTAAGGAAGCTAACCGGTGGGGAATGGGTGGTTACCAAGGTGCTAGGCTTTAGCAAAGACGGAAATAAGGTGATTTTCGAGGGAACGGCACCTCATCCCGTATCTCCGAATATGCAAGGAACGGGGATGCAACGTTATATTTGGGAGACGGATTTGAGAACGGGTGATATCATGAATTGCTTGAGTTGGAAAGTGGGCGTGCACCGTTGGTTGCTGAGTCCCTCCGGCGAATATGCGATTGATTATGTAAGTTCTCCTTCTACCCCGAGGGATATCGATTTAATCCGTGTAAAGGACGCTAAAGTGATTTCTACCTTACTTTCCGCTCCGGATCCCTTTAAATTGTATCGGATGCCGCGGATCAAGGTTGGACATATCCTTGCTGCCGATGGTAAGACTCGCTTGAATTACCGGTTGACTTTACCGCCGGATTTGGATGAGACGAAGAAGTATCCTACGATTGTCTATGTATATGGAGGCCCTAAAGTACAGCTTGTTACGGGCGACTGGCAAAACGGGGCTCGTGGTTGGGACCTCTATATGGCACAGAGAGGTTATGTGATGTTTACCGTGGATAGCCGCGGCTCGGCAAATCGTGGACATGCTTTTGAGAGCGTGATTCATCGTAATTTGGGTATCAATGAGATGGCGGACCAAGTGAAGGGTGTCGAGTTCCTGAAATCTTTGTCTTATGTGGATGCCGACCGTATCGGGGTACATGGCTGGAGTTATGGCGGTTTTATGACAACGAACTTGATGCTGACTTATCCGGAGATCTTTAAGGTGGGCGTGGCCGGAGGGCCGGTTATCGACTGGAGCAATTACGAGATTATGTATGGCGAGCGTTATATGGATCGCCCGCAGGATAATCCGGAAGGTTATAAGAACGCGAACCTGAAACTGAAGGCCGGTAATCTGAAAGGCCATCTGTTGATGATACATGGGGATATCGATCCGGTGGTAGTGTGGCAACACAGCCTTGGTTTCTTAAAGGCTTGCGTAGAGGCTGATACGTATCCGGATTACTTTGTGTATCCTCGCCATGAGCATAATGTGACCGGTAAGGACCGTCCGCATTTGCATGAGAAGATTACGAGGTATTTCGATGACTACCTTGGGAATTGAAAATGGAGAATTGAGAATTGAAAATTAGAAGAGATATGAATATATTGTTATTAGGCTCTGGTGGGCGTGAGCATGCGATCGCTTGGAAGATCGCTCAAAGCCCGAAAGTTGATAAGTTATTTATCGCTCCCGGTAATGCGGGAACAGCGTTGGTAGGAACCAACGTGGATATTAAAGCGGATGATTTTGCCGCTATCAAGGATTTTGCGTTGGCGAACCAAGTGAATATGGTCGTGGTAGGTCCCGAGGATCCATTGGTGAAGGGTGTTTATGATTATTTCAAGAAGGATGAGGCATTAAGCTCCATCCCCGTGATCGGCCCGAGTGGGGAAGGTGCCCAATTGGAAGGTAGCAAGGATTTCGCCAAGGCGTTTATGATGCGTCATCATATCCCGACCGCTCGTTATAAGAGTATTTCCACTGAAAACTTAGAGGAAGGCTATGCGTTCTTGGAATCTCTTTCCGCTCCTTATGTATTGAAAGCGGATGGATTGGCTGCCGGTAAAGGGGTACTGATTATCGATAACTTGGAGGAAGCCAAGAAAGAGTTGGGAGATATGCTGGGCGGAATGTTTGGCGACGCGAGCAAGACGGTCGTGATCGAGGAATTCTTGGATGGTATCGAATGCTCCGTATTCGTCTTGACGGATGGCAACGATTACAAGGTGCTTCCGGTAGCGAAAGATTATAAGCGTATCGGCGAGGGCAATACGGGTTTAAACACAGGTGGAATGGGAGCTGTTTCCCCGGTTCCTTTCGCTGATGAGGTCTTTATGGCGAAGGTGGACGAGCGTATTATCCGTCCTACCGTAGAGGGATTGAAAGCGGAGCATATCGATTATAAAGGTTTCATCTTCTTGGGTCTGATCAATGTGAAGAATGAGCCGATGGTGATAGAATACAATTGTCGTATGGGCGATCCGGAGACAGAGGTAGTCATGCTTCGTATCCAAAGTGACTTGGTTGATTTGCTGGAAGGGGTAGCGGAAGGTAATTTAGCGGGCCGTACATTGGTACAGGATCCTCGTGCGGCGGTTACGGTTATGTTGGTAAGCGGCGGTTACCCGGAGGCTTACGAGAAGAATAAGGTAATCACGGGATTGGATGGCGTATCCTCGAACAATATAGTGTTCCATGCCGGAACGAAGCTGGTAGACGGCCAGATCCTGACGAATGGCGGCCGTGTGATCGCGGTCAGTTCGTATGGGGCTACTAAGGAAGAGGCTTTGGCCCAATCTTTCGCCGGAGCTAAGCAGATCGATTTCGATAAGAAGTATTTCCGTCGGGATATCGGGTTTGATTTATAATTGCGTTTATCGAGAACGCCGGTCGGCATTTGCAGTGAACGTCAGTCGGCGTTTACGGTGAGTACCGGTCGGCGTTCACTACGAACGTCGCTCCGGTGCTTGCACTAACGCAGGTACCGTATTTTCACACTAAGATAAGATTATGGCAAGAGGAACAACTTCATATTACGGACGTAGATATACTATAGCGACACCTATGACCCATTTGTACATGCTTTGCGCTTGTATTTTTTGTTGGATCGTGGGGTATGTGGATTCGGTAGGCTATCCCGTGTATGGAGAGGTGACGGCTCCTCCTTTATGGAATGCCCTCTGTCTGGTTCTTCCGGGTAAGTTGTTTACCTATTTGATCGGTTTTTTGCTGATGGCCGGTGGTGCGTTTCTGGTGCATCGGGTAAACTATGCGTTGATGTTGATTCGTGAGAAGACATTGCTTCCCTTTCTCTTCTATGCCTTGTTGACAAGTACAAACCCGGATTTCTTTCCCTTGAAATCAACATCTGTCGGGGTGTTTTGTTTGATATTGGCCCTTTATCAGTTATTTACCTCTTATCATGACCCGGACGCTACGGATAAGGCTTATAACGCATCCTTGATTATCAGTATCGGAAGTCTGTTGTGGATACACATCCTTTGGTTTTTGCCGCTGTTTTGGTTGGGAATGTATAATTTCAGGACATTGAATATCCGGACATTTGTCGCTTCCTTGTTCGGAATCTTGACGGTTTATTGGTTTGTTTTCGGATGGTGTGTCTGGGAATGGGATTTCACGGCATTTACCATACCTTTCACCTCCTTATTCAAGATCCGTTTCCTTGCGGTACTAGGGACGGGAATTATAGATTGGATACAGATTGTTTTAGTGGCGGGATTAACGATCATTGCTTCATTAAACATCGTTACACATGAGTATGAGGATAATTTGCGTACTCGTCAGTTTCTTTCTTTTCTGATTGTCATGGCCATTTGGTCGTTTGGATTGTTCTTTATCTATGAGCAGTCGTCCGAGGAATTTCTGGAAATGGCCTGTGTACCGGCGTCTATCCTGATCGCCCATTTTTTTACGGTGAACCGGGGGAAATATATCTTTTGGCTGTTCCATTTCTCGGTAGTTATGTTTATCGCATTATTAATGATACGTATATGGAATTTCTTATAGCCTACGGGTATATCGGGGTGTTTATCGCTTCTTTCTTAGCGGCTACGATCTTGCCGTTTAGCAGTGAGGTCGTATTGACGGGTGTATTATTGGCGGGTTCGGCTTATTGGCCTTGTATGATCGCCGCTACGCTTGGTAATTTCTTAGGTGGAATGAGCTGCTATTGGTTGGGGATGCTGGGAAAGGTAGAGTGGATCGAGAAATACCTCAAACTCGATCCGGTAAAACTACAGAAGGTGCAGGATTGGATCAAGGGAAAAGGCTCTTGGATGGGCTTCTTTGTTTTTCTTCCCGGTATCGGTGATTTTATCGCTGTCGCTCTAGGTTTCTTGCGGGCTAATATATGGGTCGTGGCGATCTCCATGTTCTTAGGAAAAGCGATCCGTTATTGGGTTTGGATGGAGTTTGTTTATAGGGTACAGTCTATGTTTTGATAACCCGAGAGCTGTACCTTGCACGAAATCATTTCAAGCGTAATTGTCCCCTTTTCCGTGAACTTGATAGCGTTATCGATAAAATTCGTGATAGAATTACAGGGATTTTTGTATATGAATTCTGCAAGCTTGGAAGTCTTTTTTGTCCGGAAGGAACTCATTCCAGCGTGTAAGTGTTTGCCGGGAGAAGACCGTCAATGAGAAAACCAGCATAGAGGTAAAGGCGATACTGGTCGTGATAGCGGAACCTACGACCCCGTAAGACGGGATGAGTAAAAAGCCGGAGATTAATAAGGCAATAAGCCCTACGCACGAGCTTGCCGTACTGTACCGGATCTTTCCGCTGCCGATGAAATAATGGCTGATGATGCTGTTGCAGCCTAACGCTACGATTCCGATCGATAATCCGCCTATCACTTTACGTATGCCTTTGAACTCGGCGCTGAAAAAATAATCCGTATATATCCATTCCGGTACCAATAGGATACATCCCATCACGAGGGCTAAAGCGCAAAAGGTCAATTTGAAAAGCTGTAAGGTAATACGTTTTTGTTCCGTTGCCTCTGAGGTCTTGGCCACGCTACTGTATTCGATGAAACTTACGCTGCGACTAATATTCCATACACTCTCGGAGATCTTGGTCCCAGCGTCTAGCAAGCCTACACTTCCCAACCCGGCGAAACGTTGTATTAGGAAATAATTGAGTCGGGTAGTACAGGTTTCCGCCAATCCGTCCGCGCCGGCCCACAGGCCGTAGGCAAACATTTCTTTTAATAGACCGTAGAGCGATTTGCCGGAAGACCGGGATGTCTCCTTTAAGAAATCAGGAACAAGCATCGATAGGCTGGCAATAAAGGCTATGCCGTTCGTGACATATAATCCCCAGACATACGACCGTACGTCCGGGCGCTTCAATATATAATAGAAATAGAGTAAGACGAAAAATAGCAGTCCTCCTTGCAATATAAACGTGAGATTAAACCCTTTGATATTGTCTTTACCCAACAAGAAGCGGGCATTGGCGTTTACCGTAGAGCTCAAGATCGCCAACAAGAAGATATCCAGCCGATAGCCGGTGGGTAAAAGCCCGGTAAGATACATGAAGCCGCAAGCTAGGGAAGAGCCGATAGGTGTCCACAGATATGCGGGAAGGAAAATTGTCCGCATGGAGTAACGATTCATGAAATAGACAATCGTATTCCCGCATAAAATCCCATTGACGATTACCGCTATATTTACCGAGGCCACGATCAACCCGATCATCCCCACGCCCTCGATTCCCAGCACCTTCGCATTAATGAAGATCAGCGCTAGGTTAAGGAAAGCTATCAGATAACGCGAGCCTATTGTCCCCAGTATCTTTTTTAACATAAGCTATAGTTGTAATCCATTCAGTAACCTTACATAGGTATCGATCGCTTCCCGGATCTCCGGTCCCTTGATGTATTCGTCTGCGGAATGGGAACGTGCCGAGTTTCCCGGCCCTATCTTTACGGAGGGGAAACGCATCAAGGCTTGGTCGCTAAGCGTAGGAGAGCCGAAAGGCTCTTTTCCCATTAAGATCGCCCGTCGCACAAAAGGATGATCCAGATCCGTGCGGGTGGAGCTAAGGCGGAAGCTGCGGGCCTTGATCTCGCAATGAACCTTTTCCTTGATTAGCTCGAATAACTGTTCGTTCGTATAAAATTCGTTGGTGCGGATATCTACCGTGAATTCGCATTTATCGGGAACGACATTGTGTTGTGTACCGGCATGGATGATGGTGACAGTCATTTTCACCGGTCCGAGGAAGTCGCTTTTCTCCGGGAATTGATAGGTGCTGAACCATTCTATATCCTTCATCGCTAAAGTGATGGCATTGATGCCCTCATTACGTGCGGCATGTCCGGCCTTTCCGATAGCGGTGCAATCCAGTACCATTAGCCCTTTCTCGGCTACGGCGGGTTGCATACCCGTAGGTTCACCTACGACAGCGAAGGAGATAGGAGGAAGCTCGGCCAATGCGCTTTCAATGCCATTCTTCCCGGATACCTCTTCCTCACAAGACGCAAGGAAGATTAGATTATAAGGTTGTTCTTTCTCGCTTAAGATACAGAAGGCTTCATAGAGGGAGACTACGCTCGCCCCGGCATCGTTACTGCCCAGTCCATATAATTGATCATCCTCGGTCTCTTCGGGAGTGAACGGGTCTTTGGTCCAACCGGAAGCGGGCTTGACGGTGTCTATATGGGAGTTGAGTAAAAGGGTCGGTTTACCGAAATCGAAATCCGGGGCGATGATCCACAGGTTGTTGCCTTTGCGGAACACCTTTTGTCCGGCCTTTTGCCATTCTGCTTGCAGGAAATCCGCTACGGCGGTCTCGTCCCGGCTGAAAGACGGACGGGAGATCATGCCTTTTAATAAATCAATCGCTTCGTAATATCTTTCCATATTATAATAAATTATTTACGGTGCATCTGTCTTTCTCCAGTTGGGCTTTCAATTCTTCTAAGGAATCGAATTTGATGTCTCCGCGTACGTATTGAACGAATGAGACACGAATGCTATCATTGTAGATATCTCCGGAGAAATCCAGAATATTGACCTCCATGGATATGTCCTTCCCATTATTGAGTGTCGGACGGTCACCGATATAAAGCATTCCCTTATATCGTTCGCCTTCCACCTCCACCCATACGGCATATACGCCAATACCCGGAATGACTTTAAAAGGTTCATCTACCCGTATATTCGCCGTGGGAAATCCTAGCGTGCGTCCCACTTTATAGCCGCTGACGATATGGCCCAGCAATTGATAGGGATAGGTCAGTAAATAAGCGGCTTCAGCTACATTTCCGGCTTGAAGTAATTTCCGGATTTCGGAAGAGCTGACGGCCGTATTTCCTTCGTCATAGGGAGATGCCTTCAGCACCTCGATACCACATTCGGTGCCATAAACGACATATTGCTCGAAGCCATCCGTCCGATCGTGCCCGAAACGATGGTCATATCCGATCAATAAGGTCTTTACATGCAGGCTCTTCGCTAAAATAGAGGTAATGAATTCCTTGGCCGAGAGCCGGGATAGCTCGATCGTAAAATCCAATACGATGCAATAATCTACTCCGGTAGTCTCTAATTGCTGTAACTTTTCCTCGAAAGAATTTAATAGCTTCGGTTGGTAATCCGCATGCAATACGGCCCGGGGATGTTCCGGGAAGGTGATTACGGCCGATGGCAGGTTACGTGCTTTGGCAATCTCTTTCATCTCGTCGATTAAGAAACGGTGTCCTAGATGCACACCATCGAAAAATCCGATCGTAGCCACCAGTTCCTTTCCTTTCAGTCTGTCAAAATCTCTTACAACAATCATTGCGCCTTATTCATTTCTATTCCAATCGAAAGACAAATGTACGGGATAATTTTTAATAATCATGTTCTTATATATGGATACTTTACGTGTATGTTTACTGCAACCCGCATTGCAGCAGAATTAGATACCGGTTGGTTTGGTTCGTTTTCGGGAAATATCTATATTTGCTAAGTATGAAAACGAAAACTCTACTCTGTATCATAATGATCCTGTCTTGGGGAATATTGGGATCCGGACTTGCGGCGGAAGATATTCTTTTCAACCGTCTGGGAGTACAGGACGGTCTGTCTTCCAATGAGATCACTTGTATCCTGAAAGACCGGAAGGGGTTTATGTGGTTGGGTACCACTTCTGGGGTAAACCGTTTTGATGGGTATGAGTTTAAGCATTATAAATACAAGGAAAGCGGGTTGCCTTTTAGGGAGGAGCATGTCTCCGAACTTCAAGAAACCGCTGATGGGCGTATTTGGATTACCTATAATACGAACCAACTTTGCGTATATGAGCCCGGTAATGACCGTTTTATTCCGGAGAAGGAAATATTAGATAGCTTACGTCTAGAGAATCCTCCCGCTAAGATATTCGTCGACAATGATAAACAACTCTATTTCGCTACCTATACGAATGAATTTTGTCGTTATGATCAAGCGAGGGGAAAGATTTATTCGTATCCACTAAATAAAGAGGATGGTCGGGTTTGTGATATGAGTGACGTGGGCGATCGTCTATATGTAGTCCATACCTCGGGAGTGGTAGAGGGGATCGATAAGGCATCCGGAGAATCTGTCTATCGGGATGAGTATCTGACTCAATATGCGAATGCCCAGTTATTCTATGTGTTCGCCGATAGTGACGGGGATCTGTGGTTTTTCTTAAATCCCGGATATAGTAGAGGTCTCTTTCGCCTAAATCCCAAAAGCAAGGAGTGGAAACATTATACGACCGAAACCTCGGTCGCTTTATCCTCTATAATGGTGCGTGACGTGGCGGAGGATATGAACGGTAATATCTGGATCGCTACCGATCATGGCGGTATCAATATCTTGGATAAACGTCTGAACCGGATGCGTTATATACGAAATAACCCGTTTAACCAAACGAGTTTGAGCCAGAATAGCGTGATCTGCTTGTATCGGGATGATACGGGGATTATGTGGGCCGGCACTTATAAAAACGGCATCAACTATTATCATGAGAGCATTTTTAAATTCCAGACTATCCGGTACCCTTTGGAGTTGATGCGGGATATCTTTAACAATGACTTTAATTGTATCGTAGAAGATAAAGAAGGGGATCTGTGGATCGGTACTAGCGGAAACGGCCTATTACGTTACGATCGGGAAACCGGGGAGTATGTCCGCTACCGGGCGGGACGGGAAAGCGAGAACGCTATCTCCGGCGATGTCGTGATTAGTATGGCGAAAGATTTGGATGGCAAGTTATGGCTGGGTACTTATATGGAGGGGTTGACCGGTTTTGACGGGAAACGTTTCAAGCATTATCGGGATATCCCGGGCAGTAAGGACGGCTTATCCAATAATAGCGTGTATAGTTTGTATGTCGATGCCAAGAATCGTTTGTGGATCGGTACGTTGGAAGGCGGCCTGGATTGCTTGGATCAATCTACCGGGAAATGGACGTATTATCGCATGGGGGATAAGGAGAATGCGATTAACTCGGATATCGTATATAGCCTTTCCGGGGATGAGAAGGGGAATATTGTCGTTGGAACTTCTTTAGGAGTGAACTGGATCAACCCGGAGACGGGGGCTGTTACTTCTTTTAACGGCACGAAGGATGGACGTTCCGTGTTTGAGGATCAAATCATCAATGTCGTATTTTGTGATAGCCGCCAATGGGTATGGATCGGGAGTAATCATGGGCTACATATATATGATAGGTTGAATGATAAGATGTATCGGTTGAACCATTCTTCCGGATTACCGGATAACAGCATCATGTCTATCTTGGAGGATAAATATCATACGGTTTGGGTGGGGACGAAGAACGGCTTATTGAATATCGTTCCGAATCGGGATACGGATAATAATTATACGTTCGATTGGAATAGCTATGATGAGAATGAGGGCGTTCAAGGACGTGTGTTTAATGTGAATAGCGCTTGTGGGCTGGAAACGGGTGAGTTGGCGTTTGGTGGGACAAACGGTCTTACCTTCGTTGATCCTGCCCGGATACGTTATAATAGCTATGCTCCACCGGCGGTGATAACCGGACTTATGGTGAATAATGTCCCGATAACGGCGAGAGAGGCGTATGACGGGCATGTGATTTTGGATAAAGATATCACCTGTACCAAGCAATTGAAACTGAATTATACGGAACGTAATTTCTCCTTTACCATCTCTTCTTGTTGTTATTTCCTTCCTTTGAAGAATAAATATGCTTTTAAGATGGAGGGCTTCGACTCGGAATGGACTACCGTAAGCGCCTTGGAACGTCGTATTACCTATACGAACTTGAACCCGGGAACTTACACTTTCAAGGTAAAGGCGATGAATAACGACCGGATTTGGAGCAAGGAGATCACGAGCTTGCAGATCACGATCCTGCCTCCGTTCTGGGCTACCGGATGGGCAATAGCGTTGTATATCATAGCTGGTATATTATTGGCGTATGGCGTGATACGTTTTATTTTCCGTATCCAGCAAAAGAAGTTGGAGGAGGAGCAAGAACGGGCTACTGTGCGTCAGCAGCATGAGGTGGACGAGATGAAGCTTCGTTTCTTTACGAACGTAAGCCATGAGTTCCGTACGCCGCTAACATTGATCATGACTCCTTTGGAGAAGTTGATGAAAACGGAGAAAGACATGGAATCCCAGCAAATATTGAAGTTGATCTATCGGAACGCCGACCGGTTGCTTAAATTGGTGAACCAGTTATTGGATTTCCGCAAGATCGATATGCAAGGGGATAGCTTGGTCTTGTCTACCGGCGATATTGTCCCGTTTGTGCGTGACGTGGCTTATTCCTTCAAGGAGCTTTCGGAGCAAAAGCGGATTCATTTCTCTTTTTCCTCGGTCTTCACGTCTCTCCCGATGAAGTTTGACACGGATAAGGTCTTCAAGATCGTCTCTAATCTACTGAGTAACGCTTTTAAGTTTACGCCGGAGGGAGGTACTATCTCGGTGACGCTTAGATTGCGGTTGGAGAAGGAGGGAGAGAACAAACTGGTTATCGAGGTGTCGGATAGCGGTATCGGTATTCCTGCGGATAAACAAGGAGCTATCTTCGATCGCTTTTATCAGGTGGCTTCCCCGGATAAGGGAAATCCCGTGGTAGGTACGGGTATCGGCCTGCACCTATGCCGGGAATTCGTGCGGATGCATCATGGGACGATAACCGTGAAAAGCGAGCCGGGAGCGGGTAGTACGTTTACGGTTACGCTGCCGGTGATCCCCTTGGACAACCAAGATATTATCTCGGCTCCGGAAGGAATTGCCGAAGGGGATATCTTGCCTCCGGTTGAGGAGCATCCGGAGATCGCTGATAAGGATGCGTCTCCGGCGGAAAGACCTACGTTGCTGGTCGTAGATGATAACACGGATTTCCGGGAATTTATGAAGTTAAGCTTGAGTGGCGTTTATTCGGTACTCACGGCGGCGGATGGAGAAGATGCGTGGAAACTCATTCCGGAGGAGCTGCCGGATATGGTGATCAGCGACGTGATGATGCCTATCACCGACGGTATTACTTTATGCCGCCGGATCAAGGGAGACATTCGGACTTCCCACATCCCGGTGATCCTGTTGACGGCTAAGTCCGCAAAAGATAGCCAACTGGTCGGTCTGGAAGCCGGTGCGGATGATTATATCAGCAAGCCATTCAATATGGAGATGCTTCTCTTGAAGGTGCGGCATTTGATCGAGATGAAGAAGAAGATGCAAAAGGCCTTTATGCAGTCCTCTACCATGGGCATCGCCTTGACGGAGGTACAAGCTAGCTCCATGGATGAGGAGTTGATGCGTAAGGCCATCGGCTATATCGAGGAGCAGATCGCCAATCCGGAGTTGTCCGTAGAACGGTTGAGCCGGGAGATGGGCATGAGTCGTGTGAACTTCTACAAGAAATGCCTTTCCATCACGGGTAAGACTCCGGTGGAGTTGATCCGTACGGTGCGCTTGAAGCGTGCGGCGCAGTTATTGGAGAAGAGCCAGATGCGGGTCAACGAGGTCGCGCTGGAGTGCGGTTTCAATGATGTGAAGCTATTCCGGAAGTATTTTAAGGATGAGTTCGGAAGGCTTCCCTCTGACTATCATAAATAAACTTTTTCTAAATAAATGCCACGTAATTAGGGGATATAACAAAATATCCCCTTAAAATAAACATTCTTCCCCTACCTTTTTACGGTTCTCCCCGTAACCCAAAACATTTATGGCTTCCTGTCCGCCGCGAACCCTTTAATTTTGCCAACGAATGAAGAACCATTTTTCTTGTATGGAAAAACCTGTTCGGACTCATTGCTGATCGGAAATAATTAAAGAATCTATAGAATATGAAACAACACATCGCGGTATTCACGTTAGGGCTTTCCCTGCTGACTTCCTGCATGACTGATTCCGCTTACCGGAAGGTCGAGAATGGCTTGGTCGCCGATATCCGTTCCGGACAGGCGAAGGCTGTTAAATTGGAAGTAATCTCTGATGATATTATCCGGGTAATCGCCTCTCCGGATGGTAAGTTTTCCAACCAAGTGAACTTGATCAAGGACACGAAATCGTTGCCCGCCCCATCGTTTCAGATAACGACCTCGGGGGATACGATCATCGTAAGTACGCAAACCACACAGGCCCGTCTTTCACGGGAGACCGGAGAGGTTCGCTTTACCGACGCCAACGGACACACGATCCTTCGTGAGAAGACAAACGGAGGCAAGGAATTTACGCCGATCGAGGTGGAAGGAACCAAAGGCTATACCTTACGTCAGGTATTTGAGAGTGAGGACGAGGAAGGGCTTTACGGCCTAGGACAGCATCAGAGCGATGAGTTCAACTACAAAGGCAAGAACGAGGAGCTTTTCCAATATAACACGAAGGTGAGCGTGCCGTTTATCGTTTCCTCAAAAGGGTATGGTGTACTTTGGCATAACTATTCCTTGAGCCGTTTCGGCGACAAGCGTCCATACGCCGATTTGGGCGATGTCTTTGGCCTATACGGAAAAGACGGGAGGGCAGGGGCGTTGACCGCTACCTACTATACGGATAAGGCGAAGAATTCCGTTTTAATCCAGCGGGATGAAGATAAGGTAGATTATGAGAATCTGAAAACCATCAAGAACCTGCCGGCAGACTTCCCGAAGCCGAGCGCTTCCGCTACTTGGGAGGGCGAGATCGAGGCGAAAGAGACGGGTACTTATCATTTCAAACTACATTACGCCGGTTATACCAAGGTATTTGTGAATAACGAGGAGATCATCCCGGAACGTTGGCGTGCGGCATGGAACCCGAATGATTACAAGGCTACGGCCGATCTGGAAAAGGGCAAACGCTATCCGATCCGTATCGAATGGTTGCCGGATGGCGATGTCTCTTATATCGGCTTGAAGGTATTATCTCCGCTACCGGAGGAGGAGCGGGAGCGGTTGGCTTTCTGGTCGGAAATGGGGGATGATATCGATTACTACTTCATCAACGGAGAGTCTTCCATGGATAAGGTGATCAGCGGTTACCGCACGGTTACGGGCAAGAGCCAGATCATGCCGAAATGGGCGATGGGATTCTGGTTGAGCCGTGAGCGTTATAAGACGCAAGAGGAGCTATTGACCGCCTTGAACGAATACCGCCGGCGGCAGGTTCCCTTGGATGTGATCGTACAGGACTGGAGCTATTGGCCGGTAGATGCGTGGGGCAGCCATGAGTTTGATAAGGAACGCTTCCCGGACCCGAAAGGCATGATTCGGGAAATCCACGATAAGGATGCCCGTATCATGATCTCCGTATGGCCGAAGTTTTATTATACGACAGAGCATTATAAAGAGTTGGACGCGCTGGGTGCCATGTATCAGCAGGCGATTAAGGATAGTATCCGCGACTGGATTTATCCGGGTTATATCGGTTCTTTCTATGATGCGTACAACCCGGAAGCCCGCAAGCTTTTCTGGGAACAGATGAACGAGCATCTGTATTCCTTGGGCATTGACGCTTGGTGGATGGACGCTTCCGAGCCGAACGTACAGGATAATACGGACATCGAATACCGGAAGGCGCTTTGCGGACCGACTTATCTGGGCCCGTCCACGAAATACTTCAACGCGTATGCCTTGGAGAACGCCGAGGCGATCTACGACGGACAACGTAGCGTAAACCCGGATGACCGTGTATTCTTGTTGACCCGTTCCGGTTTCGCCGGCCAGCAACGTTACTCTACCGCTACATGGAGTGGTGATATCGGTACTCGCTGGGAGGATATGAAAGCGCAGATCAGCGCCGGCTTGAACTTCGCCATGTCCGGTATCCCTTACTGGACGATGGATATCGGTGGCTTCAGCGTGGAGAACCGTTATATGGCTGCTAAGGAAGGTAGCGAGGATTTGAGGGAATGGAGGGAGTTGAACAACCGTTGGTATCAGTTCGGAGCTTTCTGTCCGTTGTTCCGTAGCCACGGGCAATATCCTTGCCGCGAGATCTATAATATCGCTCCGGAAGGATCGCCTACGTACCAATCGATGAAGTATTATACCGAGTTGCGTTATCAATTGATGCCGTATATCTATAGCTTGGCCTCCAAGACGCATTTTGAGGATTATACGATCATGCGTGCCATGGTGATGGATTATTCGAACGATGAGAAGACTTACGATATAGACGATCAGTTTATGTTTGGTCCGGCCTTTATGGCATGCCCGGTGCATAAGTATAAGGCCCGTGAGCGCAAGGTATATTTCCCCTCTGGTGTCTGGTACGACTTCTATAGCGGCAAGTGTATACAAGGCGGGACGGCGATGGACGTAGATGCTCCTTACGAGCGTATGCCTTTGTTCGTGAGAGCCGGCTCTATCGTACCGACCGGAAAGGTAATCCAGTCTACGAAAGAGGAGCAGAAAGACTTAACCGTCTCTGTTTACGCCGGTGCCGACGGCTCCTTCACCTTATATGAGGATAATGGCGTGACCTACGATTACGAGAAAGGAAATTACGCTACTATCCCGTTTGTTTATGATGATGCGAGGCGAACGCTCACGATCGGCGCACGGGAGGGCGACTATCCGGGCATGATCCGCGAGCGTCAGATCACGGTACGTCTCATCACGCCGGAGAATCCCTCTGGCAAGGACGTGACAATATCTTACCAAGGTAAACCTCTAGTTGTAGAGATGGGGCACGCCCCGTCTCAACCCCTCTAAATGGTAACTTTAAATAATACCCATCAGTCTGTGCAGAGACGGGGCACGCCCCGTCTCTACAACTGGGTAGTATCAATTAAACTATATAATCACTAATGATACCACTGATGAATCGGCCACTTGCGTGGCTTCTGGGCCTATTGCTCACCGCCTGTTCCCCCGCTGGGGAGCAGGTGCGTGAACGTAGCTCATGGAATGACGATTGGAAGTTTGCCTTGTCGGATAGCGTTCAGGATTATTCATCCCCGGACAGCGATGATTCCACTTGGCGTATCTTATCCTTACCGCATGATTGGAGTATCGAGGGGGATTTCTCCCTCGACAACCCGTCTACCCCGGGTGGCGGTGCGCTACCGGGCGGGATTGGTTGGTACCGAAAGACATTTACCCTGCCGGAGACGGATCGGGATAAGGTTATCTATGTGGATTTCGACGGGGTCTACCGGAATAGCGAGGTCTGGATCAATGGTCATTCGCTGGGATTCCGCCCGAATGGTTATGTATCGTTTCGTTATGACTTGACGCCTTATTTGAGGTATGGAAGCCAACCGAACGTGATCGCCGTGAAGGCGGATAATAGCGAGCAACCGAACTCCCGCTGGTATTCCGGCTCCGGTATCTACCGTAACGTATGGTTAGTAAAGGTGAATCCGGTGCATGTGGACAACTGGGGCACTTTCGTGCATGATATGAAGATCTCATCGGAGGAGGCCACATTCGCCTTGGAGGTGAGAATAAGGAATAGCTCGGAGGCGGATAGGGAGGCCGAAGTCTCTACCTCTATTTACGATGACCGTAATAAAGTTGTTACGGCATCCGTAACAACTCTGTTACGGGTACCGTATACGCCCTGTTACGACACCCGTATGCGGGAGGCATCTGTCGATCATCAGTTCTCGATCCCAAATCCCAAGCTTTGGAGTCCCGATTCTCCCTCGCTCTACACGGCCGTCACGGAAGTGAAAGTGGCCGGCAAGGTGGTAGACCGTTATGAGACGGTATTCGGATTGCGTACGTTCCGTTGGGATTCCGCTACCGGCTTTTATTTGAATGATAAGCCTTTGAAGATAAAAGGGGTTTGCCTGCATCATGACTTAGGCTGTCTGGGTGCCGCCGTGAATACACGGGCTATCGAGCGCCAGCTGCGGATCATGAAGGAGATGGGAGCGAACGCGATCCGTACCAGCCATAACGCCCCGGCACCCGAGTTGCTGGATCTTTGCGATCGTATGGGGCTTCTGGTACAGGATGAGTCTTTCGATATGTGGGAACGCCGTAAGTCCCCGTACGATTACGCCCGGTATTTCGCGGAGTGGCACGAGCGGGATTTGACGGACGAGATCTTGCGTGACCGGAATCACGCCTCTGTTTTCATGTGGAGTATAGGCAATGAGGTGCTTGAGCAATGGAGCCATGCCGACGCTACCGAGCTGGATCTGCAAGCGGCGAACCTGATCTTGAATGCCGGCCATGCCATCGATCCCGCTTTGCTGAAGGATACGACCCTTAGCCGTCAATCCTTGATCACCCGTCATTTGGCGGGTATCGTGAAACGTCTGGATACCTCCCGGGTCGTTACCGCCGGCTGTAACGAGGTAAACCCAGCGAATCATCTGTTTCGCTCGGATGCCTTGGACGTGCTGGGCTTCAACTACCATGAGCGATATTTCGAGCCGTTTCTCCGGAATTTCCCCGGAAAGAAACTGATCGTGAGCGAATCTACCTCGGCCTTGATGACCCGTGGCTATTATGAGATGCCGTCCGATCATATTTATATCCGTCCGGAATCGTGGGACAAGCCTTTCGAGGCTCCCGAGCATGTTTGCTCCTCTTATGATAATTGCCATGTACCTTGGGGCTCTACGCACGAGAAGACTTGGCATCTGGTGAAGACGCTTCCGCATGTATCCGGCCTGTTCGTCTGGACGGGTTTCGATTACTTGGGAGAGCCTACCCCCTATTGGTGGCCCAGCCGGAGCAGCTTCTTCGGTATCGTGGATCTGGCGGGTTTCCCGAAAGATGTATATTATATGTATAAAAGCGAGTGGACGGATGAACCCGTATTGCACATTTTCCCGCATTGGAACTGGAAGGTAGGCGAACCGGTGGATATCTGGGCCTATTATAACAATGCCGATGAGGTAGAACTATACCTAAATGGAAAGAGCCTAGGCGTACAACAAAAAACGGACAGTACCTATCATGTCTCTTGGCGTGTGCCTTTCACGCCCGGAACCTTGAGAGCCGTCTCCCGCTTAGGGGGTAAGGAGGTCTTGGTGAAAGAGATCCATACGGCAGGAGAGCCGGCCCGTTTGGTCTTGACACCGGATCGTAGCGTCATCCAAGCGGATGGCTCGGACCTATCGTTTGTAACCGTAGATGTATGCGATATCGATGGTAACCGGGTTCCCGACGCTACTCCATTGATCCGTTTCTTCGTGGAGGGCCCGGGTGAGATCGCCGGAACGGATAACGGAGATCCGAACGATCCGAACAGCCTCCGTAAACCGAAACGGCAAGCCTACTACGGAAAAGCCTTGGTCGTGATCCGGAACAAGGGCGGACAAGGCGACATCCACTTAAAAGCCATAGCCGAGGGCTTACCCGAGGCGACGGTAACGATTCAAGCGCAATAATAAACCTATAAATAAAGAGGAAATGAAAAAGATAATAGGCGTGATCGCTTGCGGGCTATTCTTGAACGCGGCTGCCGCGAGCTCGCAGGTCACGGATAAAGAGAAGGTACAAATGGAGAAACGTATCGAGAAACTGATTAAGAAGATGACCTTGGAGGAAAAGGTCGGGTTGTTGCATGGTAACTCAAAATTCTATGTTGCCGGAGTAGAGCGTCTGGGGATTCCCGAGTGGAGCTTGAGCGACGGGCCTCACGGGGTACGTGCGGAGATCAATCGCCACGATTGGGCGTATGCGGGTTGGACAAATGATTCCGCCTCTTATTTCCCGACCGGCACGGCTTTCGCCGCCGCTTGGAACCCGGAGTTGGCTTATCGCCGGGGCGAGGTGCTGGGCGAGGAGGCTCGCTGGCGTAAGAAGGATGTGTTGCTGGGCCCGGGCGTGAATATCATTCGCTCCCCGCTTTGTGGCCGTAACTTCGAGTATATGAGCGAGGACCCTTATATGAACTCCGTATTGGCGGTCGCTTATATCAAAGGCTTGCAGAGCCGTGACGTGGCTTGTAGCGTAAAGCATTTCGCCGTGAATAACCAAGAGACAAACCGTACGACTGTCGATGTGGAATGTAGCGAGCGTGCCTTGCGTGAGATTTATTTACCCGCTTTCAAGGCGGCCGTACAAGAGGGAGGTGCCTTGACGGTAATGGCCGCTTATAATAAATTCCGTGGGGAGTTCTGCGCGGAGAATAACTACTTGGTTCGCAAGATCCTTCGGAATGAATGGGGATTCGATGGCGTATATGTAACCGATTGGGGAGCCGCTCATAGCACGGTTCCTTCTATGGAGGCCGGCTTGGATCTGGAGATGGGCACGCTGATCGATAAATATGAGGATTGGTATTATGCCAACCCCTTGATCGAGGCTGTTAAGTCTGGTAAGATTCCTATGAGCTTGGTGGACGAGAAGGTGGGCGATGTCTTACGTGTGATGATCAAGACGAATGTCTTGGACCCGAAAAAACGTTTCGGCCCCGGCTCCATGAATACGAAAGAGCATCAGCAAGCCACTTACGATGCGGCTGCCGAAGCCATTGTCTTATTGAAGAACCAGAATAATCTTCTCCCGTTGGATTTCTCCTCGATCAAGAGTCTGGCGGTAATTGGCGATAACGCTACCCGCAAACATTCCAATGGTGGCTTGAGTTCCGAGATCAAGGCGGTTTACGAGGTAACTCCATTAGAGGCGCTTCGTGCGAAATGGGGCGATAAGGTGGATATCCGTTTTGCCCAAGGTTATGAGAAGCTATCTACTTTCGTGGAGGGAAGCAATAATGGGCAAAGCTCTGGTACTTTCTCTTCCAAGACACAGGAAAGCGATGCGTTATTGAAAGAGGCGGTAGAGGTTGCCCGCACGAGTGACGTGGCCCTTTTGGTTTGTGGTTTGAACCATGATTATGATACCGAGTCGTTCGACCGTCTGAATATGGATATCCCTTACGGACAGGTTGAGTTGATTCAAGAGGTGGTAAAGGCGAATCCTCGTACGATCGTGGTCATGATCGCCGGATCGCCGCTGAATATGGCCGCCGTGGATATTTGTTCCCCGGCTATCGTTTGGGCTTGGTTCAACGGCATGGAAGGAGGAAATGCCTTGGTGGACGTATTATCCGGTAAGGTGAATCCGAGCGGGAAGATGCCGTTCACCACTCCCGTGAGCTTGGATCAATCTCCGGCGCATGCGTTGGGCAACTTCCCCGGCAGGGATTTGAAAGTGAATTATGAGGAAGATATCTTGGTAGGTTACCGCTGGTTCGATACGAAGGGGCTTCCGGTCGTTTATCCGTTCGGTTACGGCTTATCCTATACGACATTCGACTATTCCAACCTGAATACGGATAAAGAGACGTACGATCAAGCGGATACGATCCAAGCGACTTTCACCCTAACCAATACCGGAGACCGTGAAGGAGCTGAGGTGGCCCAATTGTATGTAAGCGATCCGGTTTGCTCCGTGATGCGTCCGGTCAAGGAGTTAAAGGGCTTCAAGAAGGTATTCCTTAAACCCGGCGAGAGTCGGCGAATCACGTTGGACATCCCCGTATCCTCTTTAGCTTTCTATAGTGAGGCACAAAGCCAATTCGTCGTAGAACCCGGCGAGTTCATCCTCCAACTAGGAGCCTCCGCCTCAGATATCAAGCAGAAGATCAGCGTGGAGGTGAAATAACTACCCAGTTGTAGAGACGGGGCGTGCCCCGTCTTCCACAGACTGATAGTATTCTTTAGTTACTATTTTGAAGGGATGAGACGGGGCACGCCCCGTCTCTACAAATAGATATTGAAAAATAACCGCTAGGACATTTTTCGTTACATTTCCTTGAACAAGAGCGCATCTATAGAGTTATATCCATATAATAACAATATAATTAAAGATGTGCTATGAACTCTCTACAAAATCCATTGAACGCTAACTATCCGCAAGATGTTACCCAAAAACCGGGCGAGAATGCGGTTTTCATTGTCTATGCTCTAAAAGATCTCCCCGACACGATTGATAAGGTAAAGGACGTGTGCGCTAATTTCTCCGCTTTGATACGTAGTATGCGCAATCGCTATCCTGATATGCAATTCAGTTGTACGATAGGATTCGGGGCGGATGCTTGGAAACGCTTCTTTCCGGAGCAAGGAAACCCCAAAGAATTGCAACCGTTTGAAGAGATCAAAGGAGTTAAGCTTACGGCTGTTTCTACCCCCGGGGATTTACTATTCCACATCCGCTGTAAGCAGATGGGACTGTGCTTTGAGTTCGCCTCCATTATAGACCAGAAACTGCGAGGTGTCGTGGAATCGATCGATGAGACCCACGGTTTTCGGTATAGAGACGGTAAGGCGATTATCGGTTTCGTGGACGGTACGGAGAATCCTGCCGTGGATGAAGACCCCTATCGTTTCGCGGTAATAGGCGATGAGGACCCCGAGTTTATGGGCGGAAGTTATGTATTTGTGCAAAAATACATTCATGATATGGTGGCATGGAATGCGCTTCCAGTGGAAGAGCAAGAGAAAGTCATCGGTCGCCGTAAATTCAACGATGTTGAGCTATCAGATGAGGAAAAACCGAAGAACGCTCATAACGCCGTGACGAACATCGGAGACGATCTGAAAATAGTCCGTGCTAACATGCCATTCGCCCATACTTCCAAAGGTGAGTACGGTACCTATTTTATCGCCTATGCCAGCACGTTCAGCACCACCCGACGAATGCTGGAGAATATGTTCGTCGGTGATCCCGTAGGCAATACGGATCGTCTGCTGGACTTCAGCACGCCGATAACGGGAACTCTTTTCTTCGTTCCGTCGTATGAGTTGCTTGATAAGTTAGGGGAATAATTATTTATCCATCCTTAACTATCTAGTTAACAGACTTCCGCAGTGCCAATCATTTTCCATATCGTGGCATGTCAGTGCCATCAGCGTGGCATAGTTGTGCCTTCCTTATGGCAATGGTGTGCCACTAGGATGGCACAGTCGTGCCATCATGATGTGCTTATCTTTTAATGAAAGGCTTGTTGACTGATAAGGTTGGAGTTACGGATAACAGAAGTAAACCGCCTATTATCAATACTTCAAATATCCATAGCGGTTATATAGTGTTGGGAGTGTAGACGCGTGTTGTATGTCGTTTGCGGATTTCAACCCGGATTTATGAAGTTAACTTACTTGGTCATTTAAGTTAGCTTACTTTGCCAATGAAGTTAACTTACTTTGCCGTTGAAGCTAACTTACTTTGAAATGTTAGTTAACTGGTAACTTTTTACCTAAAAAAGCCATTTGGCAATGTACCTAATCTTTTTTGCGCTATAAAAGTGTTTTGTAAGGTCATTCCATAAACTTTAGGGTAGTAGTCTTCGTACTGTTTGATGGATTGCCATCTTGATTTTTTCCTTAATAATCAATTATAATTAAAGAATATATCATATATTTGCCTAGCTAGTAATTAAGACAGAAAAGCAAAAGGTAAAAGCGTAGGTTTTTATCTACTTATTCTTTCTTTGTTGGTAGTAAAACAATGATAAAATAGAAAACGTATGGATTATCATAGACTAAAATATTTTTAATACGTATATTTGCGACAATAAAAGGCTTTTAAGTTAGAAGCCTTGTGTTGCGTGCGATATTTGTGCGAGTTGACAAAAATCGGCCAAATTTTTCGAGACACTCAATGCACAGAGAAAGCCCCGCAACCCTTTATAGATATACGTGTTATCTATGCTACTGTATAGTATAGATAGATTATTGTATACAGATAAGGGGGGCGTGCGGCTGATTTTATTGAGTGTTGAGGCTTGGCCGAGCCTTTGTCAACAATATTTTCAGCCAATCGCCCTTTCTTTATTTTATAATGAAAGGCCAGCTCTTCAATATAACGCCAAATAACGCCCTTTTTAAAGATAAATAGTATAAGTTTTACTTTAATCAAATAGTTATGCCTGAGTTTATTACTATTGAAGAAGCCGCTCGTATCACCGGCTTTCCATCTGAAGAAATCCAGCAATGGGCGATATCTAAAAAAATAACATCTTACGTCGTGAAGCAAGGTGTTCGCCTAGTCGATCTGACCAATTTACGTGAATTTATTTCCCATATCGAGCGTATGGGAATACAAAAGCTATACCTACAACTTATCATCCAAGACAAGGAAGAAGAGATAAACGAGATCATCTCCCAATTCGATGATTACCTTTTCTGCCTGCGATCCCTTAAAAACATTTCTCCCCTACTTAAACTCATTATCGCCGAACTATCAACATTCATACACGACAAGAAAGACCGACTTATCTTTACGGAAATAACTTCCGGAGCCAAGATAGAAGACGTAGCCAAACGTTGTGGTATATCCTACGACGGAATCTGTCGCCGATATAAGGTCATATCGCTCCGCTTGCAAGAAAACATGGGCTTCCTGACCGAATACAAGAAAACAATCACGAACCAAGACCTTGAGATAGAACGTCTGTGGATAGAGAACAGGAACATGGAATACGAATTGAGAAGATTATATAAAAAGGCGCTCCAAAACGGTCTATGTATCGAATCTCCCCGATCACTTACCCCCGTTCCCTTAAATGCCGCGAAACGGATATGCCAACCCATTACCCGTCTCACCTTAGCGCCCTATATCCGTAAATGCCTTACAACCTTGAAAATAGAAACCATAGAAGATATTCTACGTTACGCCCTCAAAAACGGACTCGACTCTTTATTAGACCTTCCCGGCTTTGGCGCTCTTGGTTTGGCCCAACTGAAATTCCAACTCGAAAAGCATAAGATAATCGATAAAACCGGACATTCCGACCTTTATCAATATATCATTTGCGAAGCGGATAATTAGTGAGGACATTCTTTGTCCTCAAGTAGAATTTAACTAGATTTCAAGGATACTCATACTGTATTTACATTTTTTTGTATATTTGCGATATGTAATGATGCTTGTTTATATTTGGATATTTATTAGTAACCTTGTACTTGGTTCTGATGAGACCATGTCTTGTTTATAATATAAATATCTAAATAACAACCATCTAGTTCGTTTTTTCTTTAGTTCTCCACTGCCATCGGTAATTTTACTATTTAGTTATCCGCTGATTATCTTTATCTTATCATTCATATCATCTACACTAACCGACATAGTTTCATCAGAACTCATGTATATGAAAACTGCAAATATGCAGAAAGGAGATAAGATTTGTATGGCGTGGATATGTAATATATATGTAATATGAAAGTGGATGGACATTTGCTTATAGATCTGAAGAATGGAGATGAAAAGGCTTTTGAGACTCTATTCTGGAAATATAATGAGCATGTATATCATTTTATTTACTCATTACTATATGAAAAATCTATGGCAGAGGACTTGACCCAAAACGTTTTTCTTAAGATTTGGGAGAAGCATGAGACGATAGATGTGGAGCAAAACTTTGACGCCTATCTATTCACCATCGCCCGTAACTTAGTTTATAAAGAGACAGAGAATCGGCTACTCTCCGAGAAACTGACGGAAAGCCTACAACGACAGCTATCAGATGTTGATTCGCTTATGGAAGAGCGAATTGATGCGGAGTCTTTACGGGAATATATTAATAGCTTGATAGAAGAATTGCCGTTGTCCCGTCGGGAGATATTTCGTTTGAGCCGTCATGAGCATTTATCCTATAAAGAAATAGCGGAACGCCTCTCTATCTCTGAAAAGACTGTGGAGACACAGTTGAGTAGGGCTTTGCGTTTTTTGCGAGATCGACTTTCTTCTGATGGCTTTCTTTGCCTTATAACACTCTTTTTATAGTTAATAAGCATTAAATATCTTGTGGTTTGTAGGGGTAGATAGTTTTATCGGATATACGTATGTATATGATTGGAGTGGAAAATGTATTTGTCGATTGATTACGGATATAAGACTATTCAATATTTGCGTGACAAACGATGATAAAGAACTAATAGCCTTGGGCTGGGATGATGATTATCATCTGTATTGTTTTGATCAGTCAAAGGTTATGTCGGTTTGGTAGTGAAAAACATTTACTCTATTGAAAATCCTTTTCGTAACCGTACATGCGGAAAGGAACATCGACCGTTTACTTATGAAGGCGGAAAATAAGTATGATATTAATTTGTGTTAAATCATGGATCTCTCGATTTTTTTGTGTAAGGGTAAAGCTCTTCTTCGGGATATACTTATTACACGATGAGAAAAACGTATACACATATCGAATTATTGGATCGCTTTATGAGTGGTAAGACTTCACCGGAAGAAGAGCGAACTCTTTTGGCGTGGTTTAGCGATTCCGATCATAAGGAAGAGATCATGGCTTTTTATATGTCTAGATGGGAAGAATCTTCCGGGAAAAAGCTTCCTCCTAAGCTACAAGGACAGATGTTCTGTGAGATTAAAAAGCGGATAAGACAAGAGAAGAAAACTTTGGAGATAAAGAAGAAACCGCATACCTTATGGAAGTGGCTTTCTTATGCGGCGGTGGCATTCGTATGTATAAGCCTTGGAATTGGTTCACATTGGTATTATATGAGACAGGTTCCATTATCCGATCCATTGGATTATGTGGTGTCAGCAGATAATGGGCAACGTGCTAGCGTGGTTCTGCCTGATGGGACGAAAGTATGGTTAAATTCGCATACTAAACTTAATTATAAGAGTGATTATGGCGTGAAAGAAAGATCAGTTTCTTTATCTGGTGAGGCTTATTTTGAAGTTTCGAAAGATACATTGCGCCGTTTCTTGGTAAATGCGGGGGATATGGAAGTCGAGGCGCTAGGCACAGCTTTTAATGTGAAGGCGTATGAGGAAGATGACGAGGTGGTTACGACCTTGTTTGAAGGCAGTGTACGAACAGTGGTTGGAAAAGAGTTTGTGATTCTGTCTCCGGATGAGAGTGCGGTTTTTAATAAGTCTAGTCATATATTATCTGTTAATCACCCGACAAATGCTTCTTATGCCCGTCTTTGGCGTACGAATGAACTGGCCTTCTCTGGCGAGTCGTTGGAGGAGATCGCGGTATTGTTGAATCGAATGTATAATGTTGAAGTTCGTTTTTTGTCCAATAAGATTAAAGGCTACAGTTTCTCGGGGGTGATCCGGAATAATAGTCTGGATAATGTATTTGAAATAATAAGCCTTACGGCTCCGATTACGTATGTGTCGGTAGGTGATACTATTTATTTAAATGAGAAATAGAAAGTTGAGTGTTAACCTAATAAAGAAGAAGCCTATGAGATGAGCTAGATGATTGTAGTAAAAAAAGAAGAAAGGCAAGGCCCTTCTTCCTCTTAAGCAAAATCACTTGTATATAATATCTTCAAGGAAATAACTAGCCGGTTATAAATAAGATAGAATATGTAAATGATTTGCTTGTAAAGTTACCTGTTTAAAATCTATGTATTATTAAAAAACTTTTAAAAATGAGTAATTTCAAGCACTCTTTTTTCCGGACACTTTTGTATGCCCAGTTATTGTCGGGCTTTTCCGGAGTTGCGATTGCCGCCCAGATATCGTTGTCGGTAAAGGATAGACCGATGCGGGAGGTTATTAAAGAATTAGAGGAAACGACTGAATATCGTTTTTTCTATAATGATGGGATCAAAGGTCTGAATTCTCCGATCTCTGTTGACGTGGAAGATGCGGATATTAATGCTGTAATGGATGCGATAGCAAAGCAAGCGAATGTGGCTTATGTATTGAAATCGGGTCATCAGATCGTTTTATCATCGGTAAAAACTGTTCAGCAACAAGGTAATAAGAAAGTTACCGGTACGATTACAGACCCGAAAGGGGAACCAATCATCGGGGCGAATGTGGTCGTGAAAGGATCTACCAATGGTACCATCACGGATATAGATGGCCATTTCTCTATTGAGGTAACTCCGAATGCGATACTTCAGGTTTCTTATATTGGTTATGTGGCTCAAGATGTTCCGGTAGGCAATAAAGATAATTTGGTTATATCTATTCATGAGGACACGCAGAAGCTGGATGAGGTAGTCGTGGTGGGTTATGGTTCCCAGAAAAAAGTGAATTTGACCGGTGCGGTAGAGCAAGTGACTAGTGATGTATTCGAGGGGCGTCCTACGGCTAACGCTACTCAGATGCTAGAAGGGGTTGTCCCGAACTTGAATATTTCCTTGTCTGATGGTAAACCGGGGCGTACGGCGGATTTTAACGTACGTGGCGCCGGTTCTATCAATGGGGGTAGTGCTTTGGTGTTGATTGATGGTGTGGAAGGAGACCCTTCTATGTTAAATCCGAATGATATTGAGAGTATTTCCGTATTGAAGGATGCTGCCGCTTCCGCTATTTATGGCGCACGTGCTCCATTTGGCGTGGTTTTGATCACGACGAAGAACGCTACGGAAGGTAAGCCGAAGGTGACATGGTCTTCTAGCTATTCATTACAATCACCACAGAATGTGCCGGATGTAGTTTCCGATGGTTATATTTGGGCAAAGCATTTTTATGACGCTTATTTTAATTACAATCAAGCGAATCCTTCCGGTATCAACAAGACACAGCAATTTTCCGTGGCTTGGCTGGATGAGTATAAGCGCCGTCATGAGACGGGCGATTTCGGGACGGTGATCTCTGATGGCTCTATCGGTACAAAAGGCCGTTATGTGTATTATCCGGAAGGAACCGACTATTATGATCTGATGTATAAGAAGAGTGTCTTTGCGCAGAATCAAAATCTTTCCATCTCGGGTTCCGACGGGAAGTTTGATTATTATTTGTCAGGACGTTTCTATAGTTACGATGGACTTTTCGATAGCGATGAGCAAACGGATAAGTTCAAGACCTATAACATGCGTTTCAAGGGAGGTTATCAGTTAACTCCTTGGTTGAAGATCAACAATAACTTTGAGTTTTCCCATAATAAATACTACAATCCGATTACCTATTCGGAAGGATCTGGTGTGGTATGGAGAAATATCGCAGACGAGGGACACCCGTCATCGCCACTGTTCAACCCTGATGGTACGATGACTTATTCTGCCGTCTATACCGTAGGCGATTTGCTTTATGGACGTAGCGGTATTACGACAAAGAACTCCAACTTAAAGAATACTACGACATTCAATGCTAAGTTCTTGGGTGACCGTTTGCGTGTGAATGGTGATTTCACGTATCAACAGAAGACGCAAGAGAAGACCAAGAAACAAGTACGTTCACCGTATGCACGGTCGGTTGATGCAGATGGGGAAAGCCAGATCGAACATATTACGGGTACCTATTCCAATTTGGCAGAGACAACTGATCATACGAACTATCTAGCAACGAACCTTTTCGCAGAGTTTGAGGAAACTTTTGCCGAGAAACATTATTTCAAGGCCATGGCTGGATGGAATTACGAAAAATCTACTTTCAAACGCATCTATGCTTATAATGATGACTTGTTGACGGACGACGTGGACAACATGAATTTGGTGATGGGTACTGATAACCGGAGTATTACCTCACAATGGAAGGCTTATCAGTTTGGCGGCGCTTTCTTCCGTTTGAATTATGCCTTTGATGATCGTTATCTGTTGGAGGTAAACGGACGTTACGATGGTTCCTCCCGCTTCCCGAGTGATGAGCGTTGGGCTTTCTTCCCCTCGGCTTCCGTGGGTTGGCGAATCTCGCAAGAACCTTGGTGGAATGTTAAGTCCGAACATATCTCTAACGCTAAGGTCCGGTTTTCTTGGGGCTCTTTGGGCAATGCGGCCGGATTGAGTAATTATCAGTATATCCAGACATTGGGTATCAGCAAGTCTGATTATATTCTTGACGGTTTGCGGCAGAATTATATGTCATCTCCGGCGGCTCTTCCCGGCAACTTGACGTGGGAAACCGCTACGACGTATGATATAGGAGCGGATTTAGGATTCTTTGATAATCGTTTGACCGTAAGTGGAGATTATTATATCCGTAAAACAACTGATATGATCGTGAATGGTCCGACCGTGCCGGATGTGTTCGGTGCTTCTTCTCCGAAAGGTAATTATGCGGATATGTCTACTTATGGCTATGAGTTGTCTTTGGAATGGAGAGATGGATTTGATTTAGCTGGTAAGCGATTTAATTATAGCATCAAGGGTACATTGGCAGATTACTATTCAGTGATCGATAGGTTTAATAATGCGAATAAGTCATTGAGCGAGTATGCGAATCAATCACTCGACAAGAATTATTATGAGGGGATGCGTATCGGTGAGATTTGGGGATTTGTATCCAATGGTTTGTGGCAGGACCAAGCCAGTATCGATGCGGCTGAGGCTGCCGCGAAAGCTGCGGGACAATCCTATTATAATCCGCTCATGCAAACATCGAAAACCTATAAGTTGTATCCGGGTGATATTAAGTTTGAAGACTTAAATGGCAACGGTTATATTGATCGTGGACAGAATACGGTAGATGATCCGGGCGACCGTAAGATCATCGGTAACGAGGAGCCTCGTTATATTTATAGCTTTACGCTTTCTGCCGATTGGAACAATATCTGGGTGAGTGCTTTCTTCCAAGGAGTGGGTAAGCAGGATTGGTATCCGTCTAATGAAGCCTCTACGTTCTGGGGGCAATACAATCGCCCGTATAACCAGATGCCTTCTTGGCATGTGGGAAACTATTGGACTCCTGAGAACCCGGATGCATTCTTGCCTCGTTACGCTGGTTACTATGCGCCTTTCTATGGAGGTCATAAGAACGCTAACACGCGCTATTTGATGAATGCGGCCTATCTACGCTTGAAGAACATACAGGTTGGCTATAATTTACCGTCGGAATGGATTAAAAAATTGCATTTGACAAATGTGGGAATTTACCTTTCCGGGGAAAATCTCTTTACATGGTCTCCGCTTTACAAGTATTCCAAGGATGTCAATGTATCGAATATCGGTGAATCGGATAAGGACTTGACCTCCAGCAATAGTGGTGATGGATATAATTACCCGATGATGAAGTCGTTCAGCATCGGCCTGAATGTTACATTTTAAAGAATAGGAGATTATACGAAATGAAAAAGAATATACTATTAAGCGGTCTGGTGGCACTTTTGGCTGTATTTTCGGGGTGCGAGATGAATGAGGAACCAAAGTCGGAGGCTTCTGTGGATATGGTGTTTAGCTCCGAGAATGGTTTGAAGACGTATACGTACTCATTTTACAATGTCTTGCCTTCCCGAGGAAGCGCTTTCCGGCGTGATGCTACGGCAGATTATGGGGTGAAAAATTCCTTGGGTGGTATGGAGGTTGGCGCTTATACTACGAATAGCGCGACGAGTTGGTCATGGTCCGCTCTTCGTAATATAAATTTCTTTTTGGAGAATAACGTGAATGAGTCACTAAGCACGACTATCCGTGACAATTATAATGGTATCGCACGCTTGTTCCGTGCTCGCTTCTATTTTGATAAATTGGTACAATATGGCGAGGTACCTTGGATTGATAAGGTATTTAACGAGGCTGAAGACCCGGATCTTTATAACCCGCGTGATACACGTGATGTGATTATCGGGCATATCTTGGAGGATTTGGATTATGCGTATACGAATATATTGGAAGAGGATGTCACGCATAATTCAACGATCGTAAATAAATGGACAGCTGCCGCTTTCAAATCTCGTGTTTGCTTGTTTGAGGCTGCTTGGCGTAAATACCATGCCGCTGACCAATTGGATATCGCTCGTACGGGATGTACGGAATATTCGGCCAAAGATTTATATAAACTAGCGGCTGAGGCGGCTAAGGAAGTTATGGATAACGGACCGTACAAACTTTATACTTCGGGTGCTTATAGCGATGGCCGTGGAGCGTATCGCGAACTTTTCATTGCCGATAAGGCCGTTACCACGGAGGTAATGATGGCTATCGAGACTGACAAGGTGTTAGGACTGGGTGAGCAGAATTGGTGGTATAATTCCTCTACTTACGGACCACACTTATGCATGAGCCGTAAATTTATGCTGTCATACTTGAATGCGGATGGTACGCCTTATGTCGAGAAAAAAGCGGATGGAAGCTATAAGAATTTCGTGGAGGAGACAACAGGACGTGATACCCGCTTGAACCAGACGATCCGGGGAGCGGATTATACCCGCAAGAATGCTTCTGGTGTTTATGAGCCGACCGCGGCTAATTTTACGGGACATACATTGACGGGATATCAGTTTACGAAGTTTGCCATGGATGACGTGGCTTACGATGATGCGGCTACGAATGATAATGACATTCCTATCATGCGCTATGCTGAGGTTTTGTTGAACTATGCTGAGGCTAAGGCTGAATTAGGCGAACTGACTGATGCGGATTGGGCGGCTACGATAGGTGCGCTTCGTTCTCGTGCGGGAATTACGGGAGGCACACCACAGACAGGTACATTGACAACCCGTCCGTCATCCGCAGAGCCTTATATCGCTTCTTATTACCCGACGATCTCTGATCCTTCCTTGTTGGAGATCCGTCGCGAACGTGGTATTGAACTTTGTCTGGAAGGTTTGCGCCTAAATGATTTGAAACGTTGGAATTGTTGCGATCTTTGGGTGAACGATCCTTGGGAAGGTATCTTTATCCCATCACTTAACCAACCGTTGGATGTGAATGGCGATGGTAATTATGATGCCTATTTCTATGATACGGATAAGATCGCTGATGAGAAGTATGCTGCGATTGGTGTCTATGTGGGTACAAATAAGAGTAATGTGCTTAACGTGAAGCCGGTTCAAGGAGGTTATTTGATGGAGTATAATTACGCCGGACGTAGCTGGCCGGCTCGTCAGTACTTATATCCGATACCGGAGGTAGTAATTCAGTTCAATACGAATCTAAGCCAGAATCCGGGCTGGTAATCAAGGGGGTATCATGAGAAACTTAATTATAGTGTTTATCTCTTTATTTACTTTCTGCATAGGGATATCCGGACAACAGAAGTGTAAACTGAACGTGGGTAGTTTTAACCTGCGGTATGATAATGAGGGGGATAAGGATGATTCATGGGTACACCGCAAAGACATGGCGGTATCTTTGGTTCATTTCCATGATTTTGATGTCTTTGGGATTCAAGAAGGGTTGATTCACCAAGTGAAGGAATTAGTGAAAGATGATACGTACACGTATGTCGGCGTAGGCCGGGATGACGGAAAAGAGGCTGGGGAACATGCCGCGGTTTTATTTAAGAAAGATCGGTTTAAATTATTGGACTCAGGAAATTACTGGCTGTCGGAGACACAGGATAAGCCTTCTTTTGGCTGGGATGCGCAATGCCGGAGGGTTTGTTCTTGGGCGAAGTTGAAGGATAAGGTTTCGGGAAAGGAATTTTATTTCTTCAGCGTTCATTTTGACCATATCGGTAAGGTGGCACGTCATGAGTCTGCTTTGATAATGTTGGCTAATATTAAAAAGATAGCGGGGGATTCCCCTGCTATCTGTGTAGGTGATTTCAATGGTACGCCGGATTCTGAGCCTATACAAATACTGAAATCCGATGGTTTACTGTTGGACTCACGGGAAATCTCAAAAACACCACCCTATGGGACGGTAGGAACGACAAACCAATTCAATTTGAATGCCCCGATGAAAAACCGGATTGACTATATTTTCGTCACTAAAGGTATTCAGGTAAATAAATATGGGACTTTGAACGAGTGCCAGTATGGGCATTTCTCTTCGGATCATTTCCCGATAATGATAGAGGCAGAGTTCTAATTTATTGATGTGGATTTAATTTTATGATAAAAGGTATGAAGAAGCTAATTTATTCTTTTTTATTTGTCCTTTGTTCCGTATTTGCGTTACAAGCGGAGTCAATGGTAGTAGCCACCTATAATTTGCGTAATGCGAATGCGGGAGACTCGACGAATGGGAATGGCTGGGGACAACGTTATCCCTACATTGCCCAATTGGTGCAGTTCCATGGTTTTGATATCTTTGGGACTCAAGAAGGTAAATATCATCAGTTGCAAGATCTAAAGAATGCGATGCCCGGTTATGATTATATCGGGGTAGGACGTGATGATGGTAAGCAAGCTGGTGAATATTCTGCCATATTTTATCGTACGGGAAAGTTCGAGGTGCTCGATCATGGGGACTTTTGGTTGTCTACGATAACCGATCGCCCTAATAAGGGATGGGATGCCGTTCTTCCCCGTATTTGCACATGGGGTAAATTTCGGGATAAACAAACCGGCTTTACTTTCTTGTTCTTTAACTTACATATGGATCATATTGGTGTACAGGCCCGTGCGGAAAGCGCGAAACTTATCCTTAAGAAGTTGAAAGAATTTCCGGAGAAGCTACCGGCGATTCTAACAGGTGATTTTAATGTGGATCAACATAATGAATCCTACTTATTACTGGACAATTCCGGTATTATGCGGGATTCTTATCAGATAGCGGATTTCCGGTATGTACCCAACGGCACGTTTAATGCCTTCCATGCGGATCGCAAAACAGACAGTCGTATCGATCATTTATTCCTTACGAAAGAGTTTGATGTGAAAAAATATGGTGTCTTGACGGATACATATCGTTCGGAAGCGAAAGATGCGAAGAATGAGCAAAATGCGAATTTTCCGAAGGAGGTCTCCATGCAAAAACATGTAGCTCGTGTTCCATCTGATCATTTCCCTGTGATGATTGTAGTAGAAGTAAAATAATTCAAACATAAGATTCATGGTAAAAGGGAAGTGTCGTGAGATATTTCCCTTTTTATTTGCTGGGGAGTAAAAGGGAAGATGATCTTATATGAAAAGAATGATAAAATAATCAATCAAATAATAATTTTCCTACTTTTGCGTCACAGGAGATTTGTGGAAAGGCAGGATTAATTTCTTGTAAAATATCCTTCTGAGATCTATTTCAACTGAGTCTCGGCAAGACTATGGTTTTGTTGATAAACTGTAAATTATTCTACCACATATATTTATAATCCAGTTCTCCTTTTCCTGAAATCTCAGATCTCTTTACTAAGCATCTTTTTAAACTTCGGTTACAAACTGAATTTGTTCGCTTTATATCTTCGTTCTTCTTTTTGTTAGCCATAGTCTTGCCGAAACTCTTTTACCTGTAAAGACGATTGTGAATATTCATGATAAATGAAGATTATATGCAGGAAGTTCATGCCGATAAGGTCTTAATGCTAGCGATCGGAAATAATGATTATATCAGTTATAATAAACTGTTTGATCGTTATTACGGGCGTCTTTGTCAGTATGTGTATAGTCTATTGATGGATAGAAATGATGCGGAGGATGTTGTTCAAGAGCTTTTCTTGAATTTATGGAAAAATAGGGGGAGAATAGAGATAAAGGAAAATGTATCAGGATATTTATATCGGATGGCTAAACATCTGGCCTTGAACTTTATCCGATCAAAGGTGCAGACGGGAAGTTTATCAGAGAATCAAGACTTATTACTTCTATCCTATGAGGATAATCAACTGGAAACAGAAGAGTTTAGGATCGCTCTTTATGATTGTATAGACCATTTGCCGGGTCGGAGTAGAGAAGTGTTACTTCTTCACAGGGTAAAAGGGTTGAAGCAGAAAGAAATATCGGAGAAACTATCTATATCCGTGAAAACAATTAAAAATCAAATATGGATGTCTTTACAGAAGTTGAAGGAATGTCTGGAGATGAAGGAGGTATAAAATAATGAGAAAATTTTCAAGGTTCGTATAGGACCTTTTTTTATTTGTGGTGTCATTTAAATAAAGACTAGACTCATGGAGAAGAAAAAGCAAATAGGAGAACACATCGTTGACCATTTATCGGAGAGGATGAATGAGGAGATCGTGGATCCGGTTCTGGATGAATGGTTGGCTGAGGATGAGTCTAATCAAGAAGATTTTAAACGGTATAAAGAGATCTGGAAAGAAACAGGCTCTTATCTGGAGCAAGAAACTTTTAATGCTCAATACGCATGGGATAAGATCGATCGTATCAATAAGAAGAGATATAATAAGCGGAAACGCTTGGTGAATATCGGATATATTATTTCAGGAGTGGCAGCTACTTTATTGCTTGTCCTTGGTTTTTCGAAAATGGGAGTATTTGATAAACAGCCGGAAATGTTGGTTCGAATGACCGCTGATTACGGAAGCCGATCGGAGGTGGTCTTGCCGGATGGTTCCGTTGTTAAGCTGAATTCTGGATCTGATATTACGTATTCCTATAACGCGAAGGAGAAGATCCGGGAAGTGAATTTCCAAGGAGAGGGCTTCTTCGATGTCTCGAAGAACAAGATACCGTTCGTGATCAAGATGAACAATGGATTGCGCTTAAAGGTACATGGTACTTCTTTTAATTTGCAAGCGTACACGGATGAAAAAACAGTTGAAGCCTCGTTGGTGGAAGGTTGTATCGAGCTGGATCATGGGAATGAGAAATTACTAATGAACGCCGGAGACATGGCGGTTTTCGATAAGCAAACCAACCGGATGAGACCGGTATCGGGCGTGTTATCTCATTCGTACAGTTGGCTGGAAGATAAACTCTATATGGATCATATGCCGCTAGCTTCCGTCTGTAAATATCTGGAGAGGAGGTACGATGTAACCATCCATCTTCAAAAGGATTTGGGGAATAGCATACATTACGATGGAGTCATACAGGAGGAAACCATAACGGATATATTGGGTGTACTATCCCGATTGAGTGATATAAGTTATAACGTGAAAGGAAAAAATATAAGTATAACCTCTAAATAAAGTCTGCCTATGAAGTAAAGAACAAGAATCGCATGAATACACATGAAAAACGGGAAATGCTGGAACATTCCCCGTCATCTTTTTGATCATTAAAATTAGTGCTCGTAACACTAGTGTTAACAAACAATCGAATTACAAATATATGAATTTTTGGAATATAGCAAGGCCGGAAGAGTCTCCGGTCCTTAAAAAAACTTTGTCTATTATGAGATTGACGACATTATTCTCTATCGCATGTTCACTTCAGATCTCGGCCTCTGTCTATTCGCAAGAGACAAAGTTGTCTTTGGACGTTAATAACCAGACAATAAAAGAGGTTCTTTTCAGGATAGAGAAACAGTCTGGCTTCCGTTTTATCTACGAGAGCGAGAAGGTTAACCTGAATAAAAAAGTATCTGTACATGTGAAAGAGCAGACGGTGGAAACCATTTTGAAGCGTCTTTTTGCAGGGGAAGGCGTAAAGTATGAGATTACGGAGAATAATTTCATCTTGATTAATCCCTCTACAAAAAACGAGAAAACTGCCCCTTCCTCACAAGCCGTTTTGCAAAAGAAGAATTTAGTGCAAGGTGTAGTGACCGACGAGAATGGAGAACCTATTATCGGTGCGAACGTAGTTGAGAAAGGTACTACCAACGGAACGGTTACGGACCTTGATGGAAAGTTTACGATAGAGGTATCGGAAAACGGTGTCCTTCAAATCTCTTACATCGGATATGCCATGACGGAATTGCGTCCCAGCAAGGAAGCGAATTTGAACGTGAAGTTACGGGAAGATGCCTTGCAGATGGATGAGGTTGTGGTTGTCGGTTACGGTACGGTAAAAAGAGCGAACTTGGGTGGTGCCGTATCTACGGCCGACGCAAAAGCGTTTGAGTCTCGTCCGGTTCAGAATGCGGCTCAGGCTTTGCAGGGAGAAGTACCTGGCTTGACGATTACACGTACCGGAGGCGCTCCGGGTTCGGACATGACCATGAAGGTTCGTGATGTCTCTTCTATCAACGGTGGTACTCCCCTTGTTTTGATTGATGGAGCGGAGGGAAATATTAATATGATCAACCCTTCCGATATCGAGAATATTTCCGTATTGAAAGATGGTACGGCCGCTATTTACGGTGCTCGTGCCTCGGATGGTGTTATTCTGGTGACAACGAAAAGTGGTAAGCGCAATCAGAAGACATCTGTTGCTTTTGATGCATATTACTCTATTAAGACTCCTGCGTTGTTAAGGAAACCTGCGAATCTATTACAACATGCGGAGATGGCCTTGGAGATCACGGATGGATCATTCACTCCAGAATACACGAGAGACCAATTGGAATTGATCCGGCAGAATAGTGATCTGGTATTGCCCGATGCGGAATGGGGGCGTTGGACCGGTTATCCGCAATTCTTCAAGGATCAAGACTGGAATGATATGCTTATTGGCAATGGTAATATGCAGAATTACAATGTCAATATCTCCGGCGGTGGAGAGAGATACTCGTATATGTTGTCTTTAGGCCATCAGCGTGAGGAAGGTATCCCTAAATTTGGTGAGGATGTGAACAAGCGTTACTTCGTACGTGCTAAATCGAGCGTCGAGATCTTCAAGAACTTGACTTACGATCTTAATTTAGCTTATGAGGCAAGCAACAGGGACTATTCCTCGGGTTTGACGGAAGGACAAAATATATGGGAGCTGATTTATAAGACTCGCTCTTGGACTCCGATGTACAATCCGTCAGGAACTTTCTATACATTCGAGGGATTTGATAATCCGGCCCAAGTATTGGAAGAGGGAGGTATGGTGAATAAGACTACAGGTAATATAACGGTCAACAACCAATTACGCTGGAAAGTGATCGACGGATTACAATTGGTGGGGCAAGCCGTGATCCGTAAGTATGATCAGGATGAGAACGTGACGAACAAGAAAATCATCAATTACGATTGGGATAATAACGAGGTTCGGGAGAAACGTACGCCGAATAGTGCGGAGCGTCGTTACCAGAAAACTTTATCCAAGAACTTCACGCTCTATGCCGATTATAAAAAGAACTTCAATGACCGGCATGATTTAAGCGTGATGGTCGGTACTTCCCATGAGTCTGAGAACTATGATCGGTTCACGGCGAAGCGTATTAACTTCGACCAACAAGAAAATATGTCTTTGCAATTGGGTAGCGCTCAAGATCAAAACGCTTGGAGCGAGGGAAATCAGTGGACGATTAATTCTTTCTTTTCCAGAGTGAATTATACGTTTGCCAATAAATATGTCATCGAAGGAACGATCCGTGCGGATGGTAGTTCCCGCTTTGATCCGGATCACCGTTGGGGATGGTTCCCGGGTGTAAACGCGGCTTGGCGTGTCGGAGAAGAGGGTTTCATGAAACGGTTAGGTTGGTTCGAGGACTTGAAGGTAAGAGCTTCTTACGGAGAGATGGGTAATCAGTCCGGTATCGGATTGTATGATTATATTCAATTAATCTCTTTATCGAACGATTATTATCCTTTCGGGACTGGCGTGAAAGGACAAATGGCTACGTCTGGAAATATTATTTCTACCTCTCGTACATGGGAGACGATCCAGACAACCAATGTGGGATTTGATTTCTCGACGCTCAATAACCGTTTATATGGATCGTTCGACTACTTCTGGAAAGAGAATAAGAACATGCTTATCCCGAAGACCTATCCTTCTATGTTAGGTGCGGACGCTCCGAGCACGAACAGCGGCCATTTAAGTATTCATGGATGGGAAATCTCTCTAGGCTGGAGGGATCAGATCAAGGATTTCAGCTACTCGGTTCGCTTTAATATCAGTGACGCGAAAAACAAAGTCGTGGATCGGGTTGGAAGTAACCTGATCAAATTAGGTAATAACGAGACTCCGACCGGATATCCGTTGAATTCCTATTTCGGATATGAATTTGATGGAATCATCCAGAATGAACAAGAATTGGAGGCGTATAAATCTCGTTTCTCAGAAGGAGGTATCCCGGGTGACTTGAGCGTAGGTGACGCTATGTACAAGGACTTGGATGGAGACGGGAAGCTATCCGTATTAGGTGATGGTAAAGAAGGCTCCGGTGACGTGAAATACTTGGGTGACAAGAACCCTCGTTATAATTTCGGCTTTAACCTGAGTATGGCTTGGAAGGGATTCGATCTGAGCGCCTTTATACAAGGAGTCGGCCGTAGGACGATGTTCTTGGAAGGGGAGAGCCGGTGCCCGATGCCAGAGGCATGGTATCAATCCGCCGAGTATTGGTATGGAAAGACTTGGACCCCGGAAAGAACGGACGCCCAGTATCCGGCGATCACGTTGAAGGATAAACGAAACTACAATTATTATGTATCTACGAACACGAAGTTTAACGTTGCGTATGCTCGTTTGAAAAACTTGCAGTTCGGTTATACGATCCCGCAGACTTTGACCTCGAAGGCCGGTTTGCAGAAGGTGCGGGTGTATTTTTCCGGCGAGGATTTATTTGAGGTACATAACACGCCAAATGGTTGGGACCCGGAGGAGAACAGCGGTAGCATTACCTCCTATCCGTTTACCCGTAATTATTCATTTGGTATAAATGTCGTATTTTAAAAATTAAAGCGAAAAGTCATGAAAAACTATCGGATAATATTGGGAAGCTTTATTGTTTCCGCTTTGTTCTTGTCAAGTTGCCAAGATATAGACCTGTTGCCAAAAGATAATATGCCGGACGAGCTATTCTGGAAAACCCCGGATGATTTCGAGAAAGAGGTCAATTGGCTCTACACACGTACCGAGACGTTCGGCACGAAGGATACGGATAGCGATATCGCCTATGAGTTGAACGAGAACACGACGAGCAACGGTACGTTGATCGCCCCGAATACGGATGCCCTATGGGACTCTACTTTCATAGACCTGCGTCAGAGCAATATGATTATCGAGAAGAGCCAGACGTACGAGGGCGATCCCTCGGAGATCGAGCGGTATGTGGCTGAGGCCCGTTTCTTCCGTGCTTACTCGCATTTTCGGTTGATGGCGAAATACAACGATATCCCTATCTTGACGAAGGTGCTTACCGTAGATTCCCCGGAGTTGTATGGTTCTAGGAATAAGCAACAGGAGGTGGAAGACTTCATCTTGTCGGAACTCAACGAGGTGTATTCTAAACTACCCTTGCAAAGTGAGTTAAGCTCGGATGAGGCGGGACGTGTAACCCAAGGCGCTGCCTTGGCGTTGAAAGCGAGGGTTGCCTTGTTTGCCGGGACGTGGGCGAAGTATCACCAGCACCGTTCGGACTATCAGCAGTTGTTGCAACAAGCGATCGATGCCGCTACAAAAGTGATCGATAGTGGTGAGTATGCTTTATATGAAGGCTCTGGTGAGGAGAGCTACCGCTACTTGTTTATCAATGCGGGCGATAATTCAAAAGAAGGTATCTTCGACAGTCGGTACGAGACGGATATCCGCCACCATAGCGACGCATGCCCTGTATATTGGGGATGGCGAGGGACGCCTACCCGTAAGCTGGCAGATATGTATTTGTGTAAGAGTACGGGATTGCCAATTGAGAACGCTAATTCCGGATTTGAGGGATATGCCACGATCAAGAGCGAATACGAGAATCGTGATCCTCGTATGAAACAGACCTTCTTGATGCCCGGAACCGACTATATCAGTCCGCAAGACGGCGCCTTGACTTGCCCGCCGCAATTTACCATACGTCCCGAGACACGTACGGGTTATAAGTTGTGGAAATATATGGCGGAGACTTCCGTTCCTTCTGACAAGGATGTATATGATTATCACATCATCCGTTATCCGGAGGTATTGCTGATATTGGCTGAGGCCACTTACGAGAAAGACGGGGCGATCAGCGATGACATCTTGAACAAGACGATCAATGTGATCCGTTCCCGGAAAGGCGTGGAGATGCCTCCTTTGACCAACGCTTTCGTGAAGAGCAATGGGTTGGATATGCGGACGGAGATCCGTCGGGAACGTACGATCGAGTTAGCGTTCGAAGGCTTCCGCAGGGATGATTTGAGACGTTGGAAGACGGCTGAGACGGAATTGATAGGTGCCATAAAAGGTATTAAGCTGAAAGGTTCGGAATACGAGAACTTGGATGTCTTGAACGAGGGAAATCCCGGTTTGACAGACGAAAATGGTTTCTTGATTGTGGAACCGGCGGAGAATCGTAACTTTGTGACCCCGAAGCATTACTATTATTCCCTTCCGTTGGATGAGTTGTATCTGAACCCGAACTTGGCTCCGAACAACCCGGGGTGGTAGGGTAATGCCTTATATTCTGGTAAAAATGGCCTTGCACTGGTGTAAAATGCCTTTTTAGATCTAAGAAATGGCTTTTCACCCTCGCGAAGTACCTTTTAGATTTCTAAAAACGACTTTGCGCTTGTGAAATGCCATTTTTAGGTTTAAGAAATGGCTTTGCACCCTTGCGAAATGCTTTTTAGATCTCTAAAAATGATTTTACACCGGTGAAATGCCATTTCTAGAATATTTTATGAGAGTAAATGAATTTAAAATTGAATCGAATGTCATTCATAAAGAAGATAGGTCTTGTATGCTTTATCGTCTTCTGCTGTGCGGGATGCCGTAGCGCGGGAGAGAAACCGGCTGAGAGTGCGGCTGCTCCCCGTATTATCAACATCATCAATTTCATCCGCCAGACAGATTACCGGGTGGAGAACGCTGATAGTTTATTGTACGAGACGGTTTGTGAGCAAGTGAAATTGGTGAATAAATATGATTTACCGGCAACCTTCTTATTGCAGTACGATGCGTTGATCAACCCATTGTACCAAGATCTGTTGAAAAGTAAACTCAATGATCATTCCGAGATCGGCGCTTGGTGGGAACTTACGCAACCGCAGATCGAGGCCGCCGGGATCAAGTGGCGTGGCGAGCATTCTTGGGTCTCGCACGCGAATATCGCTTTCAGCACCGGATATACGAAAGAAGAACGGGAGCGACTGGTGGATGTCTATATGGCGAAGTTCAAGGAGATATTCGGCACGTACCCGAAATCGATCGGCTCTTGGTTTATCGATGCGCATACCTTGGGGTATATGTACGATAAATATAAGATCGTGGCGTCGTGCAACTGCAAGGACCAAGTGGGGACGGATGGTTATACCCTATGGGGTGGTTACTGGAACCAAGCCTATTACCCGAGCCGGGTAAACGCCTATATGCCGGCGCAGACTGAGGAGGGGCAAATCCCCGTTCCTATTTTCCGTATGCTGGGCAGCGATCCTATTTATCAGTATGATGATGGTCTGGGACAAGAGCGTCAAGGGGTGATCTCCTTGGAACCCGTGTATGAGAAGGCGGGCATGGATCGCCGCTGGGTGGATTATTTCTTGGAATCGATCGTGAACCAGCCTTGTCTGGCCTTCAATTACGCGCAAGCGGGACAGGAGAACTCTTTCACGTGGAGTAATATGAGCAAGGGACTGGAGATGCAGATCCCTATCTTGGACTCCTTGAGGAAGGAAAATAAGATCCGGGTGGAGACGCTGGGCGAATCCGGTGCGTGGTTCAAGGAATGCTTCAAGGTTACGCCGGCGACGGCTGTCACTACGTTGACGGATGTCCGTGGAGAAGGCAATAAGACGGTCTGGTTTAACAGCCGTTATTATCGGGCGAACTTATTGTGGGAGAAGGGAACGTTCCGCTTTAGGGATATCCATCTTTTCGACGAGAGCTATAAGTCGGCTTATCTGGAAAAGCCCGGAGACGGGAACCAGTTCCTATTCTATACGTTGCCCGTCGTGGACGGATTCATGTGGAGCGAGGGACTCGATCGTGCCGGGCTTCGGATCGTCCGATTAGACAAGGATGGAGATAAGGAGGAACTTACCTTGGACCATCCGGTAGTGACGGAGATAGGCAAGGATACCTTGGTAGTTTCCGCCGAAGACTCAAAAGGCCATGCTTTCAAGATCACCTTCTATGAGACCCGCTTCGAGGTAGCCGCTCTGTCAAAGGAGGCGGATTTCTCATGGGCTTTAGAGCTAAAGGCTGCGGCAGGGAAGGAGCTACCTTTCACCGTTATAGAGGATAAGGCGGTCAACGCTAGCTTCGATGGTTTTAACTACGTGATCACTTGCGAAAAAGGCCATATAAGGAAACCTGAATCTGGTTCGGATTATGTCTTTAGGATGTTTCCGTCGGATCAGGAAATAGTAATAGATTGTACAAATGCGAGAAAGTAATATGAATATATCAGTTTGGAGAAAATGGGCGATCGTATGGATGGTCTCTGTGCTCAGTGGTTTTCAATTAAGGGCGGCGGATCCTGTGGTCGTCCCGGCGAATACGGAACCGCTGACGATAGAAGGAAATCGTTTTGTCACCTTATGTATCATGATACGTACGACGCCTTGGGAGGTCTCTAGGGATGTCAAGTTGCATCCCCGGGATGAGGTGGATTGGCATACGCTTGAGGGAGTACGTGCCTTGCGGGAGGCTTTCGCCACGAATAACCCGAACGGTCGTCTTACATGGGGATTCACGATGAATGCCTTGGAGGACGGACGGAAGAATTACCGGGAGATCCGTGATTATGTAGTGGAGTGCCAAAAGAAATATGGGGATGAGGTTACTTATTTTCCCGGTTATTTTCCGGCGATGTATCTACCCCGTGAGCGGGTAAACCGTGAGATGTCGGAGGCGATAGAGATCATTTCTAAAATGGTGGGAAACGGTTATCGTCCCCAATCGATTATGGGAGGTTTCTTATCGGCCGATAATTTGAGATATTTGGCGGAGAAAGAGAACATCCATGTGGCGCACGCCGTGATCTGGAGCCAGCATAATATAGACGGTGGTGGTGCTGACGGCTCTCCTTCTTATCCTTTCTATCCCTCGACGGAACACTTCTGCAAGCCGGCGCAGGGAAAAAGCGATTTCATCGATTGCGTGAATCTGGATGGCTGGACGATGGACTTTATCTGTGCCCGCCGTAGTGGACAGACCGGACATGGTATCGATGGATACAACAGCCGTAGAGGTGTCGGTCCGATCGAGACGTACAAAGGTTGGGGGCTCGACTTAGGGCATCGTGAGGTGATGCACACGGAAGCGATTCACTTTGATAAAGGTCTTGAGTTGAATGGCTTTGGCTGGGTCGCCAATATCTGGGAGGCGCAGATGGTACATGAGTTCGGGAAGGATCTCATCTGTGATGCCATGAAGATGTGGGTAACGGGTACCAAGGAACGCTGGCCGGATACTCATTTCGTTACGTTCGGAGAATTTGGCGAACTTTGGAGAAAACAATATAAATCGAACGACGACTGGAACTATCGCTTCGTAGAACGAGGCTCTGGTTTGGGAGACTCTTATAATAATTTGGAGATAAAATGGTTTATGAATAAGGAATTCCGCTTGGCCTTATTACGTGATTGGCATACGAAAAATTCCCCGGCTTACGTCATCGACTTTACCCGTTATGATTTGCAAGCCCATGAACCTGCCGATCCCAGCCCGGAGAAACCGGCTAAGGATTGGAGCTTGATCAACAAAATCAATCAAAAAGCCCTCCGTCCGCAAGATAAGCCGGTCTTGATCGATAAGTTGGAGAAAGAAGATCAAGATTTGATCCGGAAATATTATCCGGAATTATTTAAATAGTTGGTTTATGAAAAAGATTACCGTTGTTTGTTTAGCTCTTTGCTCCTTTCTTTTTGGGGGAGATCTCTTACCCGTAAAGGCGCAAATCCTAGAGAAGTTCACATTGCCTACCCCATGGACAGAGGAGGCATTGAAGGCTGAGATTCCTTTACCGGAATATCCGCGTCCACAGATGGTGCGTTCGGAATGGTTGAATCTGAATGGTATATGGGATTATATGGGAGGAAAAGACCTGCTTGATCCTGTTACGGCGACCACTCCTCCAGCCTTTCCCGCGAAAGTAGAAAAGATACGTGTGCCGTATCCTCCGGAATCGGAATTATCCGGTATAGCTCGTGGGGGTGATACTTGCCTGTGGTATAAGCGTAGCTTCTCTGTTCCTCAAGCATGGAAGGGTAGGAATGTATTGTTGAATTTTGGGGCTGTAGATCGGATCTCGTCTGTGTTTGTCAACGGTAAGAAGGTGGGTACCCATACGGGAGGGTACGATGCTTTTAGTTTAAATATTACTGATTATTTGAAATCCGGTGAAAATGTCCTTGTGGTAGGTGCTTATGATCCTAACGACGGCCGGGCCGCTTCGGGCAAGAACGGCTCACGTGGAGATTATATTTTTACCTCCGGTATCTGGCAAACCGTTTGGCTTGAACCGGTAGAGAAACAATATATTTCTCAGATTAAGCTAGTGCCCGATTTAAAAAATAATCGGTTGGAAGTAATTGCTTATACGGAGGATAAGGAGTTAAAGGTAACGGCTATCGCGGATAATGGTACTTCAGAGGTGGCAAGAACCGAAGGAAATTCCAATATGAGTTTTTACTTGCCTATCCGGAAACCCCGTCTATGGAGTCCGGATGATCCTTTCTTGTATGGTTTGAAATTACAGTTGAAAGATCGAAAGGGTGAGATAATAGATGAGGTATCTTCTTATTTTGGTATGCGTTCTGTTAGTATGGGAAAGGTAGATGGTGTGCTTCGGCCTTTATTGAACGGGGAGTTTGTTTTCCATATCGGTCTTTTAGATCAAGGTTATTGGCCCGATGGCGCATTTACCGCCCCTACCGACGAGGCCTTGTTGTATGATATCGAGCTGGCGAAACGTGCGGGTTTTAATGTAATACGCAAGCATATCAAAGTAGAGCCTCAACGTTGGTATTATCATTGTGACAGGCTTGGCCTAATGGTTTGGCAAGATATGCCGAATCTTTGGGAGCCTGATGGTGAGGATTCCGTGGCGGTTCGTAAACAGTTCCGTGACGAATTGAAAGTGATGATCGACCAACACGTCAGCTCGCCTGCTATCGTGATGTGGGTCCCGTTTAATGAGAATTGGGGAGCTTTTGAAGCGACAGACATCACAGCTTGGGTGAAAAAGTACGATCCGAATCGTTGGGTAAACGGTATGTCGGGATATAATTACGCTCCGGGCTATCGGAAAGCTTATGGAGATCCCGGAAATGGAGATTTCGTGGATATGCATCATTATGGCAAGATCGAGCCTAAGGCGATCCCCCGTCCCGATGATAAACGTGCTGCGTCCCTTGGCGAATTCGGAGGAAAAGGTCTATTTGTGCGTGGGCATATGTGGCCTGTACGCAATGACGCTTATGAGATGATGTTGAATAGAGAAATTTTGACCGATACCTATGTATTAATGCTTACCGAGCTAGAGCAGATGATAAACTATTTCGGACTAAGCACGGCCATCTATACGCAGACTACAGATGTGGAACATGAGATAAACGGCTTGGTCACTTATGACCGAAAGGTGGAAAAGATAGATCTGGAGAAAGTTAAGTACATCAATCAGGAAGTTATAAGATGTACAAGAAAAAAGTAGCATATCCTCTAAAATGTTGATAATTAAAGAATACGGGATTCATTGGTGAGTTCCGTATTTTTTTATTTTGTAAGTAAAGAGCTAATATTTTTCCCTTTTGTCTTAAAATATTTGAGCTGGTGATAATTGCAAATGAATATGAACAAACTTAGAGCATAGATTGTACGGAACCGCAGGTCATTACTGAGAAGGTGGTGGAGTTCGAGGAGAATCTGTTGATAAATAATGTTGTGCTATTCAAAATTAACCAAACGAAAGTAGATACTTATCAAGGTTATTTATTTTATTTATTAAATTTTTGAGATAAAGATAAATATGTAATCTGTAAAAATTAAGGGACGTATCCATGTGGATACGTCCCTGATAAAATTTGGTTGTTACATTGTTATTCTACCTTCGGGGTTTGGCTGAAGATATCATGAATACGCTTCATGTCGAATTTTGGCGTACGGTCATAATAATAGATACCGTTTTGCTCTTGTTCCACATCAGTCAACTGTGTATAGCAATATCCCCAGATATCCTTCGAAAGAGATAGGACAGCGTTAACTTGCCCCTCCAAACGTTTGTAAAACTCTTCTAAAGAATGGGGGGGGCTCTCCATATCCCCAAGATGTATTTTGGGCACTTTCCATCTGTTGTGACGGGTTCCATTTTATACCGCCAAACTCATCAACTAAATAAGGCATATCTTTTTTATATTCCGGGAATTGGTATTGGTCTGTATATTTCAGGCCGTTGAAACCGATATTTTTCGGCATCAATTGTATTTCCCATTTTGGGGTGACAAATAGTTTACCGTCATTATACAGTTGCTTTTTCAATTCTTCCGGATTTTGCTCGTAATTGTGGATTGTCCAGATATCGGTAGCGATGTGTACACCACCGCTGGTACCGTGGAAAGGACGCGTCGGGTCTATCATTTTCGTTAGGTTATACAGGTCGTGCATCAGGCGCGGATATTGTATGCGATCAGGCCAGAACTCCTCGTTTGTAGGTGTCCAGATAAGAAGGGAAGGATGGTTACGGTCACGTTCTACGATTTCGGTCCATTCAGTTATGAAATTCCGGGCGGTTTCCGTATCATTGCAATCCATTCCCCAACTGGAAGCTTCCCCCCATGTAAGATAGCCCATCTTATCCGCCCAATAATAGAAACGTTCCTCGAATACTTTCTGATGGAGGCGGGCACCATTAAAGCCGGCCGCCATGGAGAGTTCGATGTCATGCTTTAACGCCTCGTCGCTAGGAGCCGTCCAAATTCCATCGGGATAGAATCCTTGATCAAGTACCAAGCGTTGGTAATAAGGTTTGTTGTTCAGATAAATCTTATTGCCTTCGATATGTACCTTACGCATACCTGTATAGCTTCTTACCTCATCTACTACCTTCCCGTTCTTATCTATTACTTTGTATTCCAAGTCGTACAGAAAAGGGTTTTCCGGACTCCATGTTTTCATTTTCTTGATGGGTAGAATAGCAGAAGATAAGGAGCTTGCCGTAATGGTTTGGCTGGCTACTATTTTACCGTTGTCTTTTACGGTTACTTGCAATTTACCTCCTAGTTCCTTATAGAAACGAGGACGCACAACCAATTGTTGTTGGTCTATATCTGTCAGCAACTGCACGGATTGCAATCCTTCCGGATGGACAGCCTCCATCCAAACCGTTTGCCAAATACCTGTGGTCCGGGTATAATTACAGGCGTAGGATTCAAATTGTAGGTTTTGTTTTCCTGCCGGTTGTTTTGCGCTTCGTAGGTCACTTTCTACATATACGACTAGGCTATGTGTCTTTCCTGGTGTTACCAAGGAGGTGATATCTACTGCGAAAGAAGAGGTTCCGCCAAAATGGCGATTGGCTAAGACTCCATCAATGTATATTTCCGATTTATAATAAACAGCTCCAAAGTTAAGTCTTATATTCTTTCCATTCCATTCTTGTGGGATCGTGATAGGACGCTGATACCAGAAATGTTGAATGAAATCCGTGTATTTTACGCCGGATAACTTACTTTCCGGGCAGAAAGGCACTGTGATCTTTTGGTCAAAACCGTTCGATTTATAGAACTCCCGTTCCATTCCGGTACCTCCGAAATCGAATGAGCAAGTCCATTCTCCGTTCAAATTTACCCAATCCATGCGTTCAAATTGTGGACGGGGATATTCGGGACGTGGGATAGACCATAAAGCGGTGATGCACCAAAACAGTAAGAATGTAGTAATGTTCAATTTTTGTTTCATAATGTATAATTGTATTATAATAAATGCAAAAATAAAAATTTGAATACTATTAGACAAATTCTTGAAAGACTATGAAGGGTAACCGCATTAAAATGTCACTTTTAGTTTTTTTGTCGCAGGAGATATACTTATTTTGTCACAGGAGATAACTTACTTTGCCAATGAAGTATATCTTCTCTACCCAAGTAAGTAGTACTTCATTTGATTTAAAATCTATATATTGGGGCATCTTGAAGGAATTGATTTATTTTATTATATGTGTAAAAAGGAGATTAAATGAGAAAAATTGTTGTTGCTTCCGATTCATTTAAAGGCTCAGTATCTTCGATTGAAGTGGCTGAATGTGCCGAGTTGGCGATCCATAAGGTTTTTCCGGATTGCGAGGTCGTGAAAATCCCGGTTGGGGATGGGGGAGAAGGTACCGTGGAGACTTTGATTACGGCGATGGGTGGAGAAGCCGTATCTTGTGTCGTACATGATCCGTTGATGAGGCCGGTCGAGGCTACTTATGGGATACTGGGGGATAATCGTACGGCGGTTATCGAGATGGCGACAGCGAGTGGCCTTACGTTAGTGCCTGTGTCGGAGCGTAATCCCTTGAGAACAACGACATATGGAACCGGAGAGTTAATAAAAGACGCTATGGAGCGTGGCTGCCGGAATTTCTTAATAGGAATAGGGGGAAGCGCGACGAATGACGGAGGAACCGGTATGTTGCAGGCCTTGGGTTTTCGTTTTCTTGATAGAGACGGGAATGAGCTGGAATTGGGTGGGCAGATCCTTAATCGGATTTATGAGATCGATTGTTCAAGGGCATTATCGCAATTGCGGGAAACTTCATTTACCATAGCCTGCGATGTGAATAACCCTTTTTATGGTGAGAAAGGGGCGGCGTATGTCTTTGCCCGCCAAAAGGGAGCGGATGACGCTATGGTCCGTTTGCTGGATGAGGGCTTGCGAAATTTTGCGGAAGTCATAAAAAGAACGGGACGAATAAAGATAGACGACATTCCGGGTGCGGGAGCCGCAGGTGGTTTAGGTGGAGGATTTGTCGCTTTCCTAAAGGCTGAACTTAAACCCGGTATCCGGATGGTTCTGGATGCCTTGCGTTTTGATGAATGTATACGGGGGGCGGATCTAATTATTACGGGAGAAGGTAAACTGGATAAACAGACTTGCATGGGAAAGACCCCATTCGGAGTGTTGCAGGCAGGTGTGAGACAGGATATCCCGGTTATCGTAATGGGTGGTTCCGTAGAGGAGGTAGAGGCGCTTAATAAATCTGGGTTTCTGGCAGTCTTGCCACTTCTTCCTTATCCGGTTTCCTTGGAGCAGGCGATGGACAAGGATTTCACCTGCCGGAATATTGGGCGTGCCTTGGAACAACAATTGCGTGTAATCCAATACTATATGAATCATTAACATAGGGATATTCGTGATAAGGTATATTGTTTTCGTTTTGGAGTTTGGAGGTATTGCGGTGTTTAGTGCCACCATTTACTTTCGCGTTATCAAACTTGAAAAAACGAATAAGAATAAAAATTATTACGGATATGGAAATGAATAAGACACTTGCTTCGTCCGGTGGACGTATTACGGTAATCGACGCTCTGCGCGGCTTCTCCTTGATTGGTATTTGCTTGATTCATGGGATGCAGCATTTTGGCGCTATGGGGACGATGGCTCCCCAAGCCATGTTCCCTTGGGAAGGGACGCTGGATGAGATTTTTCGGTGGTTTATTAATTACTTGGTGTTCGGCAAGTTCTTCATTATATTTTCTTGCCTGTTTGGTTTGAGCTTCTTTATCCAGATGGATCGGGCAGCTCAAAAAGGTGTTGATTTCCGTCCTCGTTTTTTATGGCGATTGGTACTATTGCTGGTGATTGGTTTTGTTCATGGTTTATTAGTCCGTGTAGATATTTTGTTGGTGTATGCGTTGCTTGGTTTTGTATTGGTATTGATGTATAAATGGCCTACTAAATTATTGGTGGGAATCACCCTTTTCCTTTTCTTGGGCGGTGCCTCGCTAATTCCCGTAGCGTATAAGGCTGTAACGGCTCCTGCCGTCGAGCAAGTGGTGGAGAGACCGGCTGCCGCACCTATCGCTCGTGCTGAGGCTCCCCGGCGAGTCCCGACATTAGCCGAGACCATTGAGAACAACGCTTGGGACGGATTGGTAGGAAAAATGAATTTCCAGTTTGCCAGCGGTCGTATCTATCTGACCTTGGGATTGTTTATCCTCGGATTTATCGTAGGCCGAATCCGCTTGTTCCAACGCATGGATGAGTTCCGTAGCCGTTTAAATTACGGGGCGTTGGTCGCGTTGGTTTTAATCGGCTTGTTGTATCTGCTAAAACCTTATATACCTGCCGCATCTTGGCGTGAGGTCTCTATCAATGCGTGGATGGGTGCTACGACAACTAACTTGATTAATCTGATGACGGCTTATCTGTGGGTGGTGTTGGTCTTAGAGGCTTACCGCTCGGTAAAAGTTCAAAATGCCATGAAACCATTGGTTAGCTATGGGCGTATGGGATTGACAAACTATATCGTACAATCCGTGACCGGTGTCTTTATTTTCTCCGGTTTTGGCTTGGATTGGAGCCATTTGGGTGTTTTCTTGAGTGTATTGGTCTGCCTTGGATTTACGGCCATACAGATTGCCTTTAGCCAATATTGGCTGTCCGGCTTGCGCTACGGCCCGATGGAGTGGTTATGGCGGACCGGCACGTATATGAAATGGCAACCCATCCGTTTGGGTTAAGCTGGAAAGCATTGTTCTCAAGACAAATTCCGAACAATAAGACCATTAATGAGCCTCGTGTATAAGAGGCTAAAAATCAGGGTCAGAAAAGCACGATGATCTTTCATCCAAAACACGTACGACTTTTTGAAAAAACATGTACGTGTTTTGGATGAAAGTCGTACGTGTTTGTCCCGAATCCTTCCACTGAAAACCAAAGCGCATATAAAAATCTACAAGAAGCTTCACTTAAACGAAGCGGTAAATGAAAAAGCCGTGGATGGAAGATCGTATAATTAGAAATAATATTTTTAATTTTCATTTTAAAATCTCATCTTTGCGATGAGATGGATGTTAAGGAGCGGTTAATAGTGCAAAAATTACGAAATGGCGAGCAAGATGCTTATCGATATTTATATGATCGTCATTATGTGGTACTATGTCAATTTGCGAATGAGTTGGTTGGCGATCCATTTCTAGCGGAGACTATAGTTGGTGATGTGATATTTCATCTGTGGGAAATCCGTGAGACATTGGATATAAATAGCTCTCTTCGTGCTTATCTAATGCGGGCTGTGCGGAACCGCTGTTATAACCATATCTCATCAGAAAAGGAAAAGAAGGAAGTCCGTTTCTCGAAGATTGAGTCTGAGACCTTGGGGTGGGACGCTATGATACAATCGGATGAACAGCCGCTAGGTATATTACTTGAACGGGAGTTAGAGAAGGAGATCATAAAATCAATCGATAGTTTAGGCGATGAATGTAAACGAGTTTTTAGGAAAAGCCGTTTTGAGCATAAGAAAAATGAGGAAATCGCTACAGAGCTAGGAATTTCTGTCAATACGGTTAAATACCACATAAAGATGGCTTTAACCCGCCTACATCAAGATCTGAGGAAGTATCTGATCTTGTTGATATCATTTTTCTCCTTGTGAGGATGAAAAAATTGATGTTTCTCACTACCCCTTGAGGAGAAATAACTGTCTTATATATAAAAGCTGGATATTTAATCTATATGGAAGAAAAGAAATCACATACGAAAAACGAGCGATCATTACCTGATCATGAAGAACAAGAACTTTGGTTCTCTGCTTTGGTTGCCGATGATTCCTGTGCCTATAATGTCGATAAGGCGTTCGATCGTTTTGTTTCTCGTACCCAGCAAAAACGCCGTACGGTTTTCAATATTCCTAAAATCGTTTATGGTGCGGCAGCGGTTATCCTATTATTGATCGCTTCTACGATTTCCTATTGGTGGGGTGAGCGGCAATTACAGAACCAGTTTGCGGATATCTTGGTGGAAGCTCCTTTAGGGGCCAAGACCAAGCTGATTTTACCGGATAGCACATTGGTCTGGTTAAACGCTGGCTCAAAGATCGTATATTCGCAAGGTTTTGGGGTGAAAGACCGCCATCTTCGACTGAATGGAGAGGCTTATTTTGAGGTGAGGAAAAATGAGAAGTTACCTTTTGATGTAATGACGAAAGAATTGAATGTAAAAGTATTGGGTACTAAATTCAACTTCCGGAATTATGACGAGGACGAAGAGGTAACCGTGAATCTATTGGAAGGAAAAGTTCAGCTAGAGAATTATGTAAAGAAGATGGGAGTAAATTACTTGTCACCTTCAGAGAAAGTTACCTTAAATAAACTTACTGGGGAAATGATTATAAGTCGGGCGGAAGTGAAAAATGCTAAGGAATGGACGAATGGCGGACTTTTCTTCGATGAGATGCCTCTATCTGACATTGTGAAAGAACTGAATCGTAGCTATAATGTGAAGATTCATATTGCGGATGAACAGTTAACCCATAATCGCTTTTATGCGTTATTCAATAGAAAAGAACAGACTATCTATAATGTGTTAGATATTATAACTGCGACAAATCAAGTAAGATATAAAGTGGAAGGTGATAGTATTCTGCTTTATGCGAAGTGATAAATAATTGTTTAACCTTAAAATTGTTTTAATATGGAGAATATGGAAGGAGATTAAAAAGGAGTAACAGGATAATAAAAGGAATCGGAGAATGGGCTAGATCCTCCGACTCATAAATCCTCAAATTACATTATGCAAATGATCTGGATGAGGAATACAAATGTAATCAATACTCTGAAAGGTCATCATCAATCACAAGTTAAATTACTAAAAATTAAGCTATTTATGAAAGTTGTAAAAAAGGCCATTTATGTGGCTGTAGCTTTGTTTTGCTTAAATCTAACTGTTAGTGCTCAGGATATAACATTGAAAGTGAGTAATATAACAGTGAAGCAAGCAATGGATGAACTGAAGAGTAGGAGCGGCTACTCATTTGTATTTTCGTCGGCGGACGTGGATACAGGAAAGAAAGTATCTGTGTCTGCTGAGAATCAATCAGTCGATGCGGTAATCGAACAGATTCTGCGTGGTCAGGAGTTGACCTATGAGATAAGAGACAAGAATGTCATTATACGTAAGAAAACTTCAAGTATAAAGGAGACTTCTAAAAAAGCAATTGAAGTAATCGGTACTGTTTTGGATTCTAAGGGAGTACCTATTATAGGAGCTAATGTGGTTATAAAAGGTACAACAAATGGTACGATCTCTGATTTTGATGGAAATTTCTCTATACAAAATGTTCCAGCGAATGCCGTATTGATAGTTTCTTATATCGGATATGTAGATAAAGAAATAGCAGTAGGGGATGAATCTGTTATAAAAGTTATATTATCTGAGGATATGCAAGCTTTGGACGAGGTGGTAGTTGTTGGTTATGGCACTATGAAAAAAAGTGATTTAACAGGATCAATCTCAAATGTTAAATCGGATAAATTGCTAAATAGGCCAGTCACTAATATTACTCAATCTTTGCAAGGAAAAGTTGCGGGTGTTGAAGTATTCCAGAATTCAGGAGCACCAGGTGGACATGTAAGAATGAGAATAAGGGGTGATAATTCTATTAAATCATCAAATGAACCTTTGTATGTAGTTGATGGAATCATTGGGGTTACGAGTGAACTGCTGAATCCTAACGATGTAGAGTCAATAGAAGTTTTAAAGGATGCTTCAGCTACAGCTATTTACGGGGCTAGAGGTGCTAATGGAGTTGTATTAGTTACTACTAAGCGAGGTCTGAAAGGTAAACCTATAGTTTCTTATGAAGGGTATATGGCTATTGGTACTCCTGCAAAGAAAATAGATGTCTTAAATTCTGAAGAATTCATGCAAGTTTATAATAGCTTATACGAAAATGCTAAGAAATATGATCCTAAAGGATATGAAGAAGGTAAATATGCAAATCGTAATCTCCCTTCAAATTATCCGAACTTGTTTGATGCAAATGGGAAACCTTTATATGATACAGATTGGCAAGATGAGGCATATCGAACCGCTATTTCCCATAATCACCAAATAAGTATGAGAGGAGGAACGGATAATACTACTTATGGCTTGTTTGTGTCTTATAAGGATGAAAATGGAATTATGTTAGAGTCTGGACTAAAGCGGTATAGTGGAAAGATAACATTGGATACAAAAGTCAAGGATTGGCTAACTGTTGGTGGTATGTTATCAGTTAATCAAGTTAATGAAAATAGAGTATTCACATTGACTGATACTGGAGCTGCGTCTCGTAGTGTCTTAGAGACTTTGCCTATAATCCCTGTTAAGTATCCGGATGGGACATGGGGAAGTAATAGGGATTGGCCGGGTACGGAGGACGACAATCCTGTTCGGCTTTTAAAAGAACGTTCAAGATTGTATTATACTACTCAATCAGTTGGTAATATTTATTTAGATTTCAAGATTATTAAAGATTTGTCATTACGTTCTAATATAGGTATAGAATTAATCAATATGAAGAATAATAGCTATACCGGAAAAGGCTTAAGAATTGCTACCAGCCAGCAGGGTATAGCATCTATTGAGGCTCAAAGACAGTATTATTGGCAGAATGAGAATTATTTTAATTATAATAAGACATTTGGAAAGTATCATCGGCTAAATGCAATGTTAGGACTGAGCTGGCAACAAAAGTATAGTGAGAGAGTGCAGGCCCGTCATGAAAATTTCATGGATGATTTTTATCAGTGGCATAACTTAGGTGTCGGTACGGTAGTAAAGCCATCTTCTTCCAATGATTATAGATGGGGTCTAAATTCATATTTTGCGAGAGTAAATTATAACTATAAAGAAAAATATCTCTTAACTGTAACGGGCCGATATGATGGATCTTCTAAATTTGGAAAGAATAATAAGTATGCTTTTTTCCCATCTGCAGCTTTGGCTTGGAGAGTTTCAGAAGAATCATTTTTAAAGAGTAACGATGTTATTAGTAATTTAAAAATAAGAGCAAGTGTTGGTGTGACAGGAAATCAGGAAATTGGAGATTATGCTTTTGCGCAAAATATGGGTACATCTAATATTATTCTTGATAATAATTATGAAACAGGTTTATATCGTAACTCTTTTGGAAATCCTGATTTGAAGTGGGAAAAAACTATACAGGCAGATGCGGGATTTGATTTGTCCTTATTTAATAATCGCATAGAAGTTATTGCGGATTATTATCATAAAACTACGAAAGATCTATTACTGGATGCTCCTATTCCGTATAGCTCTGGACTAGAAACTGTCACGAAGAATATTGGGTCGATTAGAAATCAAGGTCTTGAGCTGACTTTAAATACGCATAATGTTAAAAATAAAAATTTTAATTGGTATACAAATCTTAGCTGGTCTATGAATCGGAATAAAGTTTTGAAATTGGGTGTTAACGATGAAGACATTTTTCCGGGACCTTACCAAGGAGGTGAGATAACAGTATTAAGAGTTGGTAAGCCTATTGGAGCTTTTTGGGGCAAAGTTCGTATGGGAACATGGGGCGAGTCTGAAATAGAAGAGGCTAAGAAGTATGAGAGGTTACCTGGTGATTTAAAGTATAAAGACTTGAATAATGATGGTAAGATCAATAATGAGGATGAGACAATAATTGGTTATAGTTCTCCTAAATGGGTTATGAATTTTTCGAATACGTTTGTTTATAAGAACCTTGATCTTACGGTAGATCTGAGAGTGGTTTTTGGGAATAAAGTATTTAATAGGACAAAAATGACTTTGGAGAACCGTTCTGGAATTGCTAATAGTTTAGCGTCGGTGTTAAACTGTTGGAGTCCACAAAATCAATCATCTATGATTGCGGAGCGACGTCCGACAACGGCCTATTTCGACTATATGCATGATGATTATCTAGTTGAAGATGGCTCATTTGTAAGAGGACAAAACATAATGCTTGGATATACATTCCCTAAGTCTGTAGTTTCTAAGTTGCGATTGCAAAATTTGAGAATATACGCTAGTGGGCAAAATGTATTCTGTATTACTAAATATAGTGGATATGATCCGGAAAGTACAACTTATGAAAATACTTTTGCGCAAGGGGTTGATTTCTTTACATATCCTAAACCTCGAACATTTACTTTTGGTGTCAATTTATCTTTTTAATTAGTAAATATATGAAAAGCACATATTTAATTATACTAAGTTCCTTATTCTTGTTGTCTTGTACAAATTTCTTAGATGAAGAATCAACAGGAACGATGTCTATTGATTCTAATTTATCAAGTGTAGAATCTTGTACGGCATTAGCGAATAGTACCTATGTTAATACGAATGTATTTGATGCTAATGAAGGCACATGGGGAGGAAATACGATTTGGCTTTTGGAATTCATGACAGGAAAAGTGAATTCTGAAGCTTCCCAAACTGAATTTCTGGATTTTAGAAATCTAACGTTAAACTCAAGAAGCCGATATATCGAAAAGTGGTGGGCTGATTGCTATGCGGGAATTGCTAAAGCAAATCTGGCGATAAAAAAGATACCAGAGTTTTCAGGCGTAGATAAGAATATACGTTCAAGACTTTTGGGGGAAGCCTATTTTATGAGAGCTTTGTATTATTTTTATTTAGTTAGAATATTTGGAGATTTGCCTAAAATAACAGAAGTACAATCAGAATTGGTAGAGTTATATATACCCCGTTCTCCAATAAAAGAGATCTATGATGAAATTATTATTCCGGATTTATTGAATGCGGAGCAATCTTCCCTGCCAATTAAAGATGAAACAGGTAGAGTATCTATGGGGGCTGTGAAATCTTTATTAGCAGATGTTTATTTGACTTATGCTGGTTTTCCAGTTCAAGGTGGAAAAAAATATTATGCGGAGTCTGCAAAAAAGAGTTTAGAAGTGATATCTTCTGGGGTATATAGTTTATATCCTGAATACTCTGATTTGAGACAACCTTCAAACAATAATAAGAAAGAATTTATTTTTCAAGTTCAATTTTCTATGGATAAGTCTCATAATGATATGATTCCAAAAGTCTTACCTCCTAAGTCTGATATATCAGCTTATTCAAGTGAATATGGATCACTTGTCCCAACTAAGGAATTTTATGAGAGTTTTAGAGAAAATGATAAGAGAGCACAGGAGCGGGAGTTCTTTTTTTCGTCGTATCCAGGCAATCCTAAAAAACTTCCGGCGGATTCTCCTAATCTAGAGAAAGTTGATTTTGGCGGATTTTATATTTATAAGTTTTTTGATGAGAATGCAATTGTTAATACTGCGAAATCAGATTTAAATTGGACACTTTATCGTTATGCTGATGTCTTGTTAATGTATGCGGAAGCTCAGGTTGAGGCTGATGGACACGCTAATAGTACTGCTTTAGAAGCTTTGAATTTGGTTCGTAGACGGGCAAAGTTGCCTGATTTTATGAATTCAAATAAAGAGGTATTTAAAGAAGCTGTATGGGATGAGCGCTATTTTGAACTTTGTTTTGAAGGAAAAATTTGGTTTGATATGGTTCGAACTCGTAAAATCCGTAATGACTTTAATGGAAAATATGAGAATTTTACAGAGTATACAACCGTATATGGTAAACGATATACTAACCAGTTCTTATTATTTCCTTTGCCTCAACGTGAGATGAATGCGAATACCGCATTAGTTCAGAATGAAGGTTATTAATTAAAATATTGTATTATGAGTAGATTATTTGTGTATTTAGTTGTTGCGATTTTTTGCATTACAAAAACTTTGGCTCAGTCTGAATCTTTTTATTTTATTCAATTATCAGACCCTCAGTTTGGAATGTTAGAAAAAAATAAGAGTTTCTCTCAAGAGACAATGATTATGGAAAAGGTTATTGCTGCGATCAATAATTTAAATCCTGCATTTGTGGTTATCACTGGCGATATGGTAAATGATGGTAAGGATCAAAAGCAAATTGATGAATTTAAGCGGGTTTGTAAATTGATAAAAAAAAGTATTCCTGTTTATGTGTTACCAGGAAACCATGATTTAAGTCAACAGTGTACAGACGAGTCTATTAGTAATTATATGGATGAATATGGTTATGATTGTTTTTCTTTTCAAGTGAATAATAGTTGTTTTATAGGATTGAATACACCTGTTATTTTTGCAAATCGAGAAGAAAAGGAAAAATCTCAACTGATTTGGTTGGAAAAGATTCTAGAGAATTCTCAGAAATGTAATCACCGTATTCTTTTCGGACATTATCCTTTCTTTGTGAAAGAATCCAATGAGGCAAACCGATATGAGAATATTCCCTTAGAAAAACGAAAAACATATTTAGATCTTATGAGTAAATATCGAGTAAGTAATATGTTTGCGGGACATTTACATTATAATGCAATGAGTTCTTATGAGGATTTCAATATAACAATAACGAATTCTATTTGTACTCCTTTGGGTAAAGATCGAATCGGCATTCGAATTATTAAGGTATATCCGGATAAGGTGGTTCATGACTATTATGATTTAGAGCAAATACCTTCTGATGTTGTTTTGTAATGGATAGTCTATAAAAAGAGGATGTATGAAGCATCCTCTTTTAGTATGAAGTCTGTCTTTGTGATCTCTATACATATTGATAGATAGTTCCTCTAAGTTAATTTGCACCTTATTGTCTTATAGCGCATTTTCCTCCTCACAAAATAAATTCTTAGGTAAAGTATCCAACAGTCATAGTTTTTGCTATTTTTGCCATATCTGATTACTTAAAAGGAGAAGGAAATAATATGATAGCAGATGAGAAAATTTTGTTGCGCCAACTAAAAGAAGGTTCACATCAAGCTTTCCAACGTCTGTATGAATCTTATTTCGATTTGTTTTATGGTTTTATTTTTCGTCTCACCCGGTCTCATGGACTTACAACGGAGGTTGTACAAATCGCATTTTCAAAAGTTTGGAATAGTCATACTCGAATTGTACCCGAAGAATCCTTTAAAGCATGGTTATTCAAGATTGGAAAAAATGAAGTGATCAATGCCATGAAAAAACAGTGGAATGATCCGCTATTTGTTGATTTCTTGTCTTATTGTGAGACTGAGTCTATGAGTGTAGAGCCAGATGACTCCTATGATTTCAATCAATTCAAGGCCGACTTGGCAATGGCAAAGCGAAAACTCACCTTTAGACAACGCCTCGTTTTTGAGCTTTATAACGAACAGGGGTTATCTGCTAAAGAAATAGCGGAACAATTACAGATTAATGAACAATCTGTTTACAATCATCTATCTAAAGCACTCGCTATCCTTCGGGATGAATTGCGGGTTTATGGATCTATGTTGCTGTATTTTCTTTTGTTAAGAATGTAATTCGCACTTACCTCGATTTATTCCTATTTTACGATAGGCTACGGTTCTGCAAGCTTAGAACTAAGTCCTTATTAATTTGACGATGTGTTGTAGAACATATCTTTTATTAGAGTAGTAATTTATAATCTCATTGTATTACCTTATAGAAATACTTATAAGAAATCATGCTATGCTGAATGAATTACTACATAAATATTTATATAAACAGCCTTCTAAAGATGATGCCCGATCGATCAAGCGATGGATTGACACTGCTTCTGAGCCGGAAATAGAACAGGCCCTTCTTCAAGAATGGGAAAAACATACGGTATCTGAACCCCGTAATTGGCAAGCCTATTATGCCGTAACCGGGCAATTGAGATCAATTTTCAATAGCCATCGAATAAAGAAAACAGATCAGCATTCTTTGATCAATCATGTTATCAAAATTGCGGCAATCTTGCTTATTCCATTATTATTAGCGACAGGGATTTATTATGTGACAAAGCAATATCAGTATAAAATCTATGCTTCTACACAATATCGGATGGAGACAGGAAAGGGTGAACGGGCCACTTTAGTTTTACCCGATGGCACAAAAGTCTCTTTAAATAGTGAGAGTTCTTTTACCTATCCGGCCTCTTTCGGAAAGACTGATAGAAATGTGCATTTGGAAGGTGAAGCCTACTTTGAGGTCGCACACGATGAAGAGTTACCATTTATTGTCCAAGCCAAGCAAACGTATGTGAAAGTATTAGGTACAACTTTTAATATACATACTTTTCCTGATGATGATTGGATAGAGACTGCTCTTGTAAATGGTAAAGTTGAATTTTATGAGATAGACAATCCGGATAACCGGATAACATTATTCCCGGATCAAACAGCTCGATTTAATACGATTACCCATCAATTTGAGCGAAATACGATAGAGCAACGATTGGCAACAGCTTGGAAGCGGGGTGAAATTATATTCCGGTCGGCATCATGGCCTGAGATTATTGAGCGAATATCACATTATTATGGAATTGAAATCGACCAAGAGACCACAAAGGTTCCCGAAGAACGATTCACTGGAAGTTTCTTGCATGAGGATGTAAATAACGTATTACGGAACTTACAGGTACATTATCATTTCACCTATACAAAAACAGGAAATCATATTAAAATAAAATTCAAAAAGTGAATAGAGAGTAGTTAACCTTTGTATAATCAAAAAATCACGCCTATGGACAACACTAGTTAAAAGAGAAAAAACAGCTGAAGAATGTGCGAGATTCTCCAGCTGAATATAGGGTATTACCCTATTGAGTAAATTATCCGCTGCCTAGGCAGCAAAAAATTAACCTTTTTATTTCTTTCAAATGAATCCAGTAAATCAAAGATTGCGTAAAGATAAGCAATTGTGCAGAAAGTTCTTCTGTTTAATTGCGATTTTAATAATTTTTCCATATGTGTCTTTTGCACAAGGTGAAATTAGTTTATCTGTGGAGAATGTCGACCTAAAAACATTATTGGTCGAGATTGAGAAAAAATCCGATATACGCTTTACTTATTTAAATCAACTATCGGATACAAACAAAGATATATCTCTAGCTGTCACGAATAAGACTGTAGAAGAGATTTTAAACCTAGTCTTGTCCAAGAAAGGTATGGAATTCACCCGAACCGGCAATACGATCGCTATTCAAATGAGGAGCCCACAAAACCGGCAAACAGCTCCAACTAAAAAAGTAACAGGAATTGTTACGGATTCTAATGGGGAGCCAATTATTGGAGCGAATGTCTCTGTAAAAGGAACAACTACGGGCACTATCACGGATATAGATGGTCATTTCTCTTTAGAGGCAATCGAAGGACAGACGATTTTAGTATCTTTCATTGGCTATTCTTCTAAAGAAATAGATATAACTGATAAATCTTCCTATCAAATATCTATGTCTGATGATACTCAGAATCTAGACGAGGTTGTCGTAATCGGTTATGGAACCGTACGAAAAAAGGATTTGACGGGGGCGGTAGGTAGTGTGAAAAGTGAGGATATGATGCAACGTCCTTCAACATCTATTTCACAAAGTATTTCCGGGCGTATAGCTGGTGTTAATATATCTTCTAACTCAGGACGTCCCGGGGGTAATCAAACGATTCGTATCCGTGGATATTCTTCTATTAATGCGACTAATGAACCTTTGTATATTATAGACGGTGTTCCCGGTGATATTAATATATTGAATCCAAATGATATTGAAAGTGTAGAAGTGTTGAAAGATGCCTCTTCTACCGCAATATACGGAACCAGAGGATCTAATGGAGTTATCGTCGTGACAACAAAAAGAGGTAAGAATGAGATTACTGTCAACTATAATACTTATCTCAGTCTTAATACGGTAGCGAAAAAGCTGGATGTGCTGAATGCCGAACAGTTTTTAGCTGTTGAAGATATGATATATGCGAATGCTAAAAAGTTTGATCCGAATGGTTTCGCTTCAGGAAAATATATTGATCCATCTGTAAAAAGACAAGATTATTTAGTTGGTAATACGAAAGGAAAGCGTGAGTTATTTAAAATGGAAGGAGGAAAACTTGTCCCTTTGTATGATATAGACTGGCAAGACATGTTGGAACGGAATTCTTTTAGTCAGATTCATAATTTATCTTTTACGGGTTCAACAGGTAAAACAAATTATGGAGTGTTTCTAGGCTATACAAATGATCAAGGTATCGTCAAGGAGAGTAAATTAGAGCGTTTCTCAGGACGTGTTACCGTAGACCAAACCGTATCGAATTGGTTAAAGCTTGGTACAACCCTTAGTTATTCAGAGGTGAAAGAAAGACGCATTGACACAAGAGTAGGCTACAACAATGTTCCTCGCATGATGATTGAAATGATCCCTATCGTTCCTTATAAATATGATGATGGTACTTATGGTCGTAGAGAGGATTATGGGGGCATGGAATCTGCTGATAATCCATTAGCACAGATTAATGAGAATATTACTCCCTATAACTCAAATATATTTATGGGAAATGCCTATGCTAAAATTACTTTTATGAAGGGGTTAGATTTTACGTCAACTATTGGCGTAAATCGGACGATTAATATGAATCCATATTATAATAGTACGCAGTCTGATATTGTAAATGGTGTAGGGGGAAATCAAGCATCCATAACAAACAATCGTTCTTTACAAATTTTATGGTCGAATATTTTGAACTATAATGCGATATTCAATAAAATGCATTCTTTGAATGTTATGTTGGGACAAGAAGCCCAAAGTTATGAATATTTTCAGAATGTTGCTACAATTGATGGAATATCAGATGATTACTATCAATGGTATAATATGGGAGCGGGCTCAACATTAAAGGCGCCATCTTCTAATTATACCGGAGATAAGATGTTATCTTATTTCGCTCGTATTAATTATTCATTTAAGGATCGTTATTTGGTTACTGTGACAGGACGTTTTGATGGCTCCTCTAAATTTGGAGAGGATAATAGATTTGCTTTCTTTCCTTCTGCCGCATTAGGGTGGAGGGCCTCTGAAGAAGATTTCTTGAAAGGCAATAAAGTTATCTCAAATTTAAAACCAAGAGTTAGCTATGGCTTCACTGGAAATTCGGGAATTCCTACTTATGGCTCTATGGCGAATCTATCGACTAGTGGTATGGCTTATCCTTTTGGAGGAACTAGGGAAAATGGTATTGGAGTGGGCTCTTTGGCTAATCCGTTGCTTCGTTGGGAAAAAACTGGGCAATTTAATGTCGGTCTTGACCTCGGATTTTTAAATGAGCGTATATCGTTATCTGCTGATTATTATATTAAGCATACTACCGATATGTTACTAAATGCTCCTGTTCCAACGACAAGTGGTTTTCGCTCTATTTCTACAAATATTGGCAATATGCGAAACTCGGGCTTTGAATTCACTCTTAATACACAAAATATACAGACTAAGAATTTCTCATGGTCCAGTATGCTAAATTTTTCTTCTTTGAAAAATAAGATTACGGCTTTGAGCCAAGGGGATGCTGATATTATAATGGCTCCTAATAATTTAACGATTTTGAGAGTCGGAGAGTCTGTTGGATCATTTTTTGGATATATACGCGATGGAGTTTGGGGTGAGAATGAAGCTGAGCAAGCTGCGATATATGGAAAATTACCGGGTGATGCGAAGTTAAGAGATGTAAATAACGATAAACAAATCAATGAATCAGATCGTGTTATACTAGGTAAAGGAATTCCCGATTTCTATGGAACTTTCACTAATACATTTAAATATAAAGATTTTGATCTTGTGATAGAATTACAATATAGCTGTGGAAGTAAGATTTATTGGGATGGATTAGGTACTTGTGCTATGCGCCAAGGTATTGCTAATAGTTTATCTATGGTTCTAGATACTTGGACTCCCGAGAATCAAGGTGCTACATTGGAGCAAATCAGGCCAAGTAATGCTTATTACAATAGCTTGAAAGATGACGCACGCCTATATAATGGTTCATTTATTAGAGGTAAAAATATCTCATTAGGATATAATTTACCTTCTGATATTTGTAAAAAATTACATTTAAAAGCGTTACGTGTCACCTTGTCTGCTCAAAATATATTTGTAATCAGCCAATATCCTGGATTTGATCCGGAGACAACGGTTTATAATACAACTACTCAGAACGAGGCCTTTGCTCAAAATATAGAGACTTTCGGTTACCCGAAACCTCGGACATTCTCATTTGGTGCTAATATCACTTTCTAACTTTCTCAAAAAAATACAGATTATGAACAAGATAAAATCAATATTATCAAAATGCTTTTTATTGGGTATATTCTTTTTGGGAACAATAGCTTGTAGCGATTATTTGAATGAAGATAATCGATCTGCGATTACCCAAGAAAACTATTTCCAAAATGCGAATCAAGCGCAAACAGCGGTAAATGGTGTTTATTCAGGATTAAACGTACTCCTTACTCGGGTAAATTACGGGGAATCTCCATTTATTTCTATAGAGTTACCTGTTGGTCATGCGAAAACACTTGGGCAAAATGCGAATAATAATAACATGATTCAACAGAGAAGCGCTTCCATTGAGGGCGTGTTTTTCACGGTTTGGTCAGGATTTTACAAAGCAATTGCCAATGCGAATATGTGTATCACGAATTTACCAACAGTGGATATGGATTCGGCGGAAAAAAGTAAATTGCTAGGTGAGGTTTTGTTTCTACGTGCGTTTTACTATTATTACTTAGTGAGGCTATATGGGGATATCCCTTGTATTACCGAAGTGATAAGTACGAATAGCCCGGATTTCTATCCAAAACGTTCATCTGTAGCTGATATCTATGACAAAATAATTATTCCGGATCTGTTGGAAGCTGAAAAAACCTCTCTTCCGGATTATGATGCTTCTGGTCGTGTCTGTAAAGGCATGGTGAAATCATTATTAGCCAGCGTATATTTAACTACTGCGGGGCATCCTTTAAATAGGTCGGCTAATTATGAGTTGGCTAGAGATAAAGCTTTTGAGGTAATTAGTGGGGTACCCAACCAATATCCTTATACTTTGTTTGATAATTATGCTTATTTGCATGATAGGGAGCATAAGATACAGCAAGAGCTGATTTTACAGGTTCAGGTGGAAATCGGAACGAATGATCAAGGCACTAGTGGTATCGCTCAACTTATTATTCCTGAGAAATGCGGTATTTCTAAGTTCCCGGATGAGTATGGGGCGTTAACTGTACGCGACGAATTTGTACAGTCTTATGAAAAAGGAGATCGGCGTGCGAATTTGACATTAGGTGAAACAAATACATTCTTTTTTAATACATATGAAAAAGATGGAACTCCTATTTCTTTCAGCCCGATAGGTTTATATAAATATTGGTTGGAAGAGGCTGCCGGTAATAATGGTGATCAAAAAAGTGATGAGAATTATACCTTATTACGCTATCCGGAAGTTTTATTAATCTATGCGGAAGCTTCTAATGAAGTTTCCGGTCCCTCTCAAGCTGCGGTAGAGCAGATTAAGAAAATTAGGGATCGAGCAGGTTTATCTACTCCAGATGCAGGCACATTTACTAAAGATTCTTTTAGAGAATTTATCTGGAAAGAGCGATATCATGAGCTTGCTTTTGAAAATAAAGCTTATTTTGATATTTTACGGACATGGAAGGCCTATGATCTAAAAAATAATCGTTTTGTAGATGCGTTTACGTTCCAAAATGAAAGTGGGGTGACATTCAAAAAACAATATTTGAATTGGCCTATACCTTCTATTGAGATTAATACAAATCCAAATTTAAATCCTCAGAATGAGGGATGGAGTTAAATAATTTATAATAGGCAAGCTTTCGCTGCTTTGAGATGAAAGCTTGCCTTTCCATTAATATAATATCATTAACACATGAGAACTACTTTCGCAATTTTTATAGTATCATTTATCGCTTTGGCATCATCTTGTGTATATAGTCCCCCGAAAGAGCCTGTAGACTATGTGAATCCTAATATTGGTACTATTGGGCATTTACTTGTCGCTACGGCTTCTATGGTACAACTTCCTCATGGAATGGTACAAATCGGACAAAATCCTTATCCCCCGCTAGCTGATAGGTATCTTGCAGACCGTATATCCGGATTTTCAGTCCGGGCATTACCTAAATATACGACTAAGCCATTTTCTTGGATTATGGCCACAACTGGAGCTCCACGAATTAATCCGAATGATTATGCATCAGGTTTTGATCATGATTTTGAGCAAGTGACTCCTTATTACTCATGGATATTACTTGAAGATTATGATATTGAGGCGGCAATGACTGTTACACAGCATTCTTCTTTCTATAAATTCAAATATCCAAAGTCTTCAGAATCTAACATTTTGATGAATAATAATCAATGTGTCCGAGTTGTGGGAAATAATTGCATTGAATCGGTAGAGGCTGTTGATAGTACTCAAACTGCTTATTATTATGCGATTTTTAGTAAGCCCTTTAGGTCTTATGTCACATGGAAAGACTCCTTGATAAGCCAAGATGTAAAACAAGAAGGATTGGATATTGGAGCTTTGGTTACTTTTGACACCTCACAAGATGAGGAAATCATGGTAAAAATAGGGGTTTCTTTTATTGATATGGAACAAGCTAAGCGGAATCTTGAAATGGAGATTCCTGCATGGGATTTTGATAAGGTAAAAAATGATGGTCGAGAAATTTGGAATAATGCATTGGGAAAAATAAAAATCGAAGGAGGGACAGATAAACAAAAGACTATTTTTTATAGTGCGCTTTATCGTGTAATGCTGGGCAGCCAAACTCTTGATCGAAGTGAATATGGACGATATTACAGCCGATTGGATAAACAAGTTCACGATACCGAAGGACATGCATTCTATCAAGTTGGTTCTAATTGGGGATCTCATCATTCTTTATTTCCATTGGTATTATTGCTTGAGCCTGAGATCCAGAATGATATCATGCGCTCCTATATTCGTATGCAGGATGAGGGAGATTGGCTGGTCAATAGTGGTGGATATCGAAATATGATCGGACGTCATGAGGTAGCTACAATTACAGATACTTATATGAAAGGCTTTAGGGATTTTGATATCGAAAAAGCTTATGAGGCGATGAAACGTAATTCGAAGGAGGCCACGATGCTTTCACGGCATATTGGTAAAGATTGGAGATTGAACGAATTGGATAAGGTCTATTTAGAAAAGGGATTTTATCCGGCTAAACCTAGTGATCAGCCGGAGTGGGTCAAAGAGGTTGGTTTTGGACGCCAATCTGTAGCCTTGACATTAGAGAATTGTTATGATGATTGGTGCATGTCTATTCTGGCAAAAGAGCTTGGAAAAGAAGATGATTATCAATATTACTTGAATAGAGCCTATAATTATCGGAATGTTTTTGATTCGAAATCTGGATTTATGCGACCTAAGACGGCAGATGGGAAATGGATTGAGCCATTTGACCCTATTTGGTCTGGAGGACAGGGTGGACGAGATTTTTATACGGAAAATAATGGATGGAATTATACATGGTATGTTTTACATGATCCTCAAGGCTTAATAAACTTAATGGGAGGACAGGAGCCTTTTGTAGCCAAACTCCAGCAGATGTTTGAGACGAATGTTCCACTATATAAGAAATATGATTTTCTTAAACAATATCCAGATATGACAGGATGGATTGGAATGTATTCTCATGGGAACGAAATAACTTGGCATATTCCCTATCTATATAATTATGCGGGAAAACCATGGATGACCCAACGCCGGATTAGGCAGATTTTGGACCTTTGGTATGGGGATGGCCCATTGGGTTTTTGTGGAGATGAGGATTATGGGGAAATGTCTTCTTGGTATATCCTTAGTGCTATGGGATTTTACACTGTTGTCCCCGGAAGACCTGTTTACGATATTGGAAGTCCTCTTTTTGAGAAATCTACGATTGATATAGGGGATGGGAAAAAATTCACAATCGAATGTAGGAATATTTCAACGCAGAATAAATATATTCAGTCTGCTTCTATGAATGGCAAGGAGCTCAATAGAGCTTGGTTTACCCATGAGGAACTAATGCAAGGAGGTACTTTATTATTGAATATGGGGCCACGTCCCAATAAAAAATGGGCAACGGATATAGAAAATTTACCTGTATCTTTAACACCGATTTCATCAAAGTAAAATAATCAATTTTATGAATAAGAAAAGATTTATCTCGTACTTATTTTTGTTATGTTTTCCCATTACTTTATTAGGGCAAAAAGGCTTAAATGACACTACGTATATTCTTACCTATGATCATGGAGGATTAATATTATGGGGTGGGGAACATTTTATTGAGCGTTTGAAAAACGCTACGGAGTGGTTGGATAAATATCCTTCTTTCAAGATCGGGCTGGATAATGAGGCTCAGATTTATGATCATTTTGCCGAGGATGAGCCGCATTTGCTAAAAGAGATGAAAGATATCCTTTCTGCGTATGATGGAAGAATCGGTATCGGTTCCTGTACGTACGGGCAGCCTTTGTCCCAATTTATTAGTGACGAGTCAAACATACGGCAAATCGCTTATGCGCTTGATACCGAACGAAAAATATTCAATTATCGTCCTCCGGTGTATTTGATGAGCGAACATGCCATGCATAGTCAGATTCCTCAGATCATAAACGGATTTGGTTTTGACGGAGCGATTATGAGAACTCATTTCATGATGTATGGCTATAATCCTACATTCAACTATCCCATTGGATTATGGGAGGGGATTGATGGTAGCAGGATCTCAACCATTCCGACTTATGAAGGGGAAGGTGCCGCTTTTGGGAAAACAACGGTAGATACGTGGATACTTACCCGATATCCGAGTAAGGATGCTCCTCAGTCTCTTGATGATTATAGGAAACAATTCAAACATATAAATCCTTTGTTGGCCTCTAGAGCGGACGATTCCGGGTTACGTAGAGAGGAGCTTGTTGCTGAGTATGACAAAAAACCGAAATTCCAATTCATATTGTTGGATGAGTTATTAAGAAAATATCCTCAAGCGACAGATATTATGAGGACTCGTCCCAATGACTTTACGGTTCGTATGCCATGGGGGTATTGCGGAAATGAGATATGGAATGAGTCTAGGAAAGCGGAAGTGGAGATCTTGATCGCTGAACGGTTGGCTGCCTTTAGTAAGATGTATGGTGGAGAAGCGTTTGAGAATGATTTGGACAAAGCTTGGAAAGATTTGTTATTAGCTCAACATCATGACATACAGATTGTGGGGCTAATACCTGAAGCGAGAAAACTTCTGCCTCGATCTTATGAGACATCTAATCTGGTTATCGAAAAATCTATGAATTTCTTTGCCAATCAGATGAAAGGAGAAGGACTTAAACAAGTTACAGTCTTTAATCCTCTTTCATGGGAGCATTCTCCTTGGGTTATGGCTTACATTTCTCTTCATAAAGGTGAGGCTAAGAATTTTATCGTGAGAAGTGGAAATAAAAGTTATCCTGCTTATGTTGTAAATTCAAATGAATATTCTGATGGTAGTTTGTTGGATGCTTTTGTTATATTTAAGCCTGATTTGAAACCTCTTAGTTTAACCTCTTTTTCAATTATGGCGGCTGAACCGGAGATGAATAATCCAGTCGATAACATACAGTATGATGAGGAGAATTTAATAATCAGAACCCCATTTTATAATCTTAAATTAAATGAGAAAGGTGGGTTTGACTATCTTAAATCCTCAAAGGGACAAGTGATTTTCAATAATAACCAAGCAAAATGCGCTTTTTTTGAAGGAACTATCGATGGAAATGTCCAAGTTTCGGAGGGAAGATGGAGTATTTACAAATCGAAAGGATATATGCCATGGATAAAGTTAGTGGAGCATGGGTATATAGATGATATTCCATATACTTATGAAGTTATGCTTTATGAAGATAAACCTGTCATTGATTGTAAGGTCTCGTTTGATTTCAATGGCCAGATGATCGGTCATCCGACAGAAGATAAGCGGGATTGGCATTCTGGATTTATTCATGAAGAAAAACTTCGGTTTAAACTTTTTCATCAACTAGAGAAGACTTCGGTAGGCATAAGAGATCTTCCTTTTGCGATATCAGAAACTTCTGATAAGTATATCGAAGGAAACTATTGGACGGCTTTGACGGACGGAGATAATGGGATAGCGATTTTTAATAAAGGTAATATGGGGAGTATAAAAGAGGATGAGCAATGCTTGTCTATTCCACTGGCTTTTTCTCATTATTATGTGTGGGGAATACGGCCTCTTTATGGTAAATACAGTTATGAGTTTGCTTTATATCCTTTTCAAGGAGACTGGAAACAAGCTGATCTTACAAAACGATCATTGGAATATGCGTTTCAAACACCAAGTGTACAGACTATAAAAACGTCTAACACGATGGATTGTGAATTGCAACCTTTGAATGCTTCATTAGAGAATGATGTTATTTTAACGGCTTTATATCCCAATAAAGGTGGAATTTGGGCCCGTTATTTTAAATATGGAGAATTGACAAAGTCTTCATCTGTTAAATTTAATACTCAAAATACGGTTTTGAATGAAATTGATCTAGATGGAAATCTTTTACGACCGAATGTAAAAGATTTAAATTTATCTCCTTGGCAGTTTAAGACAGTTAGATTAGATATTAAATGATTAATTAATATTGTAAGATACTGTTTGAGAATAGAGAGTTACGCTAAAAAAGAGGGTATGTCATATTGATGTATCTTCTTTTTATGTTAAAAAGACTGTCTCTGTAAGTGATTTAAATGAATGAGTCGTATATATTAAGAAGAATGAATCTTAATATTTAGAATGATGAACACAAGAAGGGATTTTTTGAGAAAGGGGGCTTTTGCGGGCTTAGGAATGTTAACCATGTCGGAATTGGCGAAGGCAGTAGTGAGTAAACAAAATGGAAATGTATCTCCGAAGATTAAATTGGAAAAGGATAGTGTGATTCTTTTTCAAGGTGATTCGATAACGGATATGTTTCGAAAATATGACTGTAACCAATGTAATACACCCGAGCAAATGGGTATGGGATATGCCTTATTTGCCGCCTCAACCTTATTGAGTGATTATCCAGATAAGCAATTGAAGATATATAACCGTGGTGTAGGGGGCAATAAGGTATATCAGTTACGAGATCGTTGGGAACTGGATACCTTGGCTATTCAGCCGGATGTGCTAAGTATCTTGATTGGAGTAAATGACTTCTGGCATATATTGATGGGAAATTATAAAGGATCATTAGGGATTTATGAAAGGGATTTACAAGATCTGCTACATTATACGAAGGAAAAACTTCCCAATGTCCAACTAGTGCTAGGAGAGCCTTTCGCTTTACGTGGCGGATCCGCCATTGATGATGCCAAATGGTTCCCGGAGTTTGATGGTTACAGGGCATCGTTGAAAAAACTAGCCGATGAGTTTAATGCGATATTTGTTCCCTACCAAGCGGCATTCGACGCTGCGTTAAAATTAGCTCCAGCTCGTTATTGGGGAGCGGATGGTGTACACCCCGATTTACCGGGCCGTCAGTTAATGGCAAATGTCTGGTTGGAAGCAACAGGATTAAAAAAGTAAGGTAGGGAGATCGGAGATAATATATTTATTTCTCCTAGAGGTAAGAGGCTGTCTCATAGTGGTGAGGGAAGCCTCTTATTTTGTTATCATACAATGAAAATGAATGATTAAAACGATCGTCTAGATTCGTCACTGCGTATTCATCTTCTGTAATTGGCCGCCCCGAACTTAGCAAGAACCGATAACTAGCCCCCTCCGCAAGATTACCGACAGCTAATGGCTCTTTTGTATAATGATAATTCTTATCAATCGTCTCTAGTTTAAGTTCTGTCTTCTGTTCGCCATCTACATAATATAACTTAATTTGGTCTATTGACTCTGCAACTAAAGATGTAGATAGTTTAACCTCTTTTCCCACAAGACAAGGATCTGCCTTATCAAAAGTATAAGTGAAAGGTATTTCCGTATTCACGGTTCCAATGACAGGGTCTGGAGTAATCTTTCCTTCGATGCGATTCAAAAATACCATCGATTTATCTTTTACCCCACCCTTAGAATTAACCATATCGGATTCGATATATATTTGAATATCGTAAACCAACTCGCCAGCCTTGGCAGACAGCACCTTGAGATAATTTATGTATGACCCATTAGTGATTTGCTCCAGGCTCACCGGCACGTCGAAAGAGCCATCTGTACCGATCTCGGCCTTTGTCCCTTGATTTGCTTTATAAATATCGCGATCACCATAATAAACATTCAATTGTCCTTTCCATGCGGCATAATCTTTCAAGGTATAACGCAAAATGACATTTTCCGCCACATTGGCGAGACCGTAAGAAATCCTATCTGTATTGTAATCGTTATATTCAGAGTTATCCAAACCCGTTATTGCCAAATACTTGTCATCAAAACCATTCCAACGAATGCTCACATTTATAGGTCTTACATTCGGATCGTCCGGATCATCATTTGAATTTCGCACTCCATTCATATCAATATATAAAGGAGCCTCAGCCGTACCTGTCATGACTACCCAATTCTCTCCATCCCTTGAATAAACCGGAAGAATTTTCTCTCCCTCTGCTAGAGCCTCGGTCAGCTGGCATTTGAAATCCCAATATGTAGACTTTTGCATCCAAATTGAAACCTCTGGTGATGGCGTACTGATACGCTTCTTGATTTTTCCATCCGCTCCGATCACGGCCATATCCACTGAACCGTAGAACTCTGCATTCCCTATATTTTTCGCACCTACGTTAATCGTAAAATCTGTATTTACCGCTAGTTGACCTGAAAGCTCAAGAGACAAATACTTCAACATATATATTTTCGTATCACCAGCCATTGGAGGACGTATACCTATTCCCATCCCATATAAAACGTAAGGATCATCCCCGCCGTCGGAATCCAATGCGGAAAGTAAAAAATATCCATTGCTGATACCTCCCCACCCCCAGTTAATATGAAAAGCCTCATCTTCCTTATAGCCATCACAAATGAAAGCATGGCCACCTTCGCTATTATTCCCACTGTAAATAACAGGTCGATTACTTTCCAATTCATCTCTTACCAACTTTTTCCATTCTGTCCAACGATAATCCGATTTATTAACGTATCGCAAGCCATCACTATAACCGTATACAGAGTTAAGCCTCTCTATCGCATTCTTTGTATTAGCTCCACTTCCATCAACAGAATACCCCATATCAACATTGGCCCCAATCTGCCACATCAAGGACGCTACAGTATTTGCCTCTTCCTCCGTAAATTCTCCATCTTTATAAATAAGAGGCATCTTGTCCCACTCATACGGCCCGTAGGAAACAGGAAGTCCACTCCAATATTCATTTACTCTATTACTGCTAGTAACAGTCTCTACCGGATACTCATGATATCTCATGACAATGGCAAGTGCCGTAGCTACACATCCGGTTACAGCATGGTATCCATCAATGATGGGTGTCTGCCGATTGTACGGATCTCCTTGATCCCACCTTGCGGTTGTAAGCAATACCTCGGTAGAATCCGCCCTCAAATTACCAGCTAGGTATCGCCCCCACTCGGCTTGGATATTCACCGAGGCTTCCAAGTCTTTACGTTCGGCATAAGTGATCTGGCTTTGATAGAAAGCTAACATCGCACGCAAGTTGTCCGGCAAATTATTCGGATCAAAATTACCCTCGTCCGATTGTCCCAGAACCGGATAAGTGCGATCATCACCGGAGACGATCACGAATCCCTTGTTTCCCGGTACATTAAACACGAAATAGTCCACAGCACCATCAACCGTCCCGCTTCGTAACGCAGAACTTGATTTTCCCGGTGCCGCCGCATAAACCAACGATAAGTCTCCAGCCGAGCGCAAGCCCGAACCCGCATTAGCCACGTTCTCCGCCACCTTGCGGGCCGTGGACACGTCTATCCTTTCCGCCCAGACCATAGCGGCCGACAGGCAAAGGATCAGCATTAGTAAAAGTTGTTTTCTCATGAATTATAAATTTATAATGAATAAATGATTTAACATTCGTTAGTAAGGGGTATGGGAAATTTGTAGGTGCGTGGATCTTTTACGAGAGAATAGCCCGCACCTGCCTGCGTAGTGACGCTCAGCCAGTACTGCCCCTCGGCGAGTTGCGGGATCTGGATAATTATCTCGCTCTTGGTGTTACGTACGATAAGGGAGACTTTCGTTGGCGTGGCGCCCTCCTCGTCCTTGGTGAAGTAGACGCCTACAGATGGATCATCCCCCTTGATAAGCAGCGTGCTGCCGAAGATGATAGCCGGGGCGTTCGGAGTGATATGGAGGTTCTTCTCGTTCGTGGTGGAATCCGTGAGGCTCTCGATCATCGGGCCCACGGTAGCTACGTCGGCGTTCACGTAGATGTTTTCTAGCGCCTTCAGGAGGGTGGCGCTGGGGGTGAACATTACGGTGATCTTATTCTCCGTAGAGCGGAAGTCTGATTTCTTTCCGTCGAACGAGCCGTTGATAGTGAGCAGCCATTGCCCGAACTTGTTCACCACGCAACGGCCTTGGGCGAGGGCCTCGATCATCTCGTCGTAGGAGAGGTCGAGGATGTTGGTGATCGTCTCCGGGCGGTACTCGGTGCGTTTCTTCACGATGCGGTTCGAGATGTCTGAGGTTCGCGTGGTTCCGGTAATGCGGATCTTTCCGGTGAAATCGCCGGTTTTCTCGGTTAACACGTTATCGTACAGATCTACGGTCAAGATGGTCTTTTCTTCTGCCATGATGTTTTTTGTCTTTAATGCCCCGTGGTAGTGGGGCGTTACCTTTTAATAATGTTTATCACCCTTATTCGCGAAATAAGGGGAAGAGATATCGCACGTCCAACATAAACTAAAAAAAACACGCATAACCACTATTTTTAACCGCATATCCACGATATATGCGCAATAAGCATAAATTTGGATTAATTAGAGGATACGATATCTGTATCCCCTTCAATTCCTATTTCTTAATAAATAGATAAAAGTGATTGTTTATCAATAATATTTTTTACATTTGCCAAGCCTTCCGTTGAAAATAGCCTATTATAGGTAATTTTTATGCTGAATAGGCTCCTCCCCTTATTTCGCGAATAAGGGCATCACCCAGCCGCCAAAAGCAAATCCACCTCTTCCGTCACCCTAGCGTTCGCACGATTCAATTCCGACTGTTCCAAAGAGGCCAGATAAAAACGTGTTGTTTTTTCCGAGGTATGCCCCAACGCTTGGCTAATGATCGATAAAGGGACTTGTTTCCGCAAGGCGTTCGTTGCCCATGTATGGCGGAAAACATACGAGGTCAGATGAATGGGGCGAGATAGCGCACGACCGATCTTCTTCAACGAGTTATTATACGAACGCAGTATCGCCTTGTATTCCTCATGCCCTACCTCTCTACCCGGAGATAAAATAGGGAAAAGGTACGGGGAAGAAGCGTCCGCATACTTATTAATCAACCGCCGCATCCCCGCTGTTATCCCGACACGGATTAAGGTCCCCGTCTTCTTACGCCGATATACGATCTCCTCGCCATACAGGTTCGCCGTAGTCAAGCGAGCCATATCCGCGAAAGGCATGCCGCAAGATAAATAGGCGAACGTACAATAGTCGATCACGCACGCCAAATCCGGCTCCTCAGACTTCAAGGTCACGATCTCCCGGAGCGACTCGTTTCCCAACGCCCTAGATCCGGCTCTTTCCCGCTTCAAGTTCAAGTACGCGAAAGGCGATACGACGCAAGCCGGCAACAGACCATCCCGACAAGCTTGGTTATAAATCGAGCGAAAGTTGCTGAGGTATGTATTCACGGTATTCACTCGCAAGCCGGCGGATTGCAGATAAGCGACAAAACGGCTTATTAAGCCCGGGGTTATCTCCGGGAAAAGAAGGTTTCTCCTACCCAGAAAGGCGCAGATCCAATTACGGGTCGTCCTATATAAATCGGCAGTGTTATGTTTCCCCGCTAAACGTTTCTCCCGGATGCGTTCGGTGGCATAGGTATAAAATGTGATGCCCGCCTTGCCCAAGCGGTTATTCTTTCTCTTGCTCATATCTCCTTTTTTGATGATTAAACGTATTATTATCTACCATCAAAAATAGCATAAAAACAAGATCAAGCCAAGTCCATCTCGGGCTCGTGAATCAAGTCGGTCATCACGTAGAAGTCGGCGTAGCCCTTGTTGGCTTTATACTCCGGATAAATAATAGTAGCTACGGGGAATCTTTATAGATTAATGTTATCCAACTTAAAAGAGGAAGGGATTATCCCACATAAGTCGGAGATAATCCCTTTCTACCGGAATAAAGTACTTTTAGAAAGAGACGTCTACAGGGACGACCTCACTATAATTAACCTTACCGTTTGTCGTTACACCAACACGGATATACATCTTATTTCCGTTTCCTTTCATGATGGCCTGCTTATCCTTATTGTTGAAACTCGCACTTTCACTTAAGCCGATCTCTTGGGTTAATATCGTATTCAGGATATCCTTATCGGACACGTTCGTATAATCAACAGTCACCAATTCCTCCGAGTTACCGGACATCTTATCGATATAAGGGCTGATATGCCAAGCCAAAAAAGCATTCTCTATCTTATAGTCATCCTTGCTACGAGTGATCGTATAAGATACCTTCAACTTCTTGTTCTCGAATACAGCGTTGTTTACCTTGATTCGGGCGTAGGGAATCACCTTGATATCTTGATCCGTCAGTCCACCAGCGTTCAGATCAACCACCATCGTATCCACCGGATAGAAATTAGTCTGCTCCAGCGTCAAGATATATTGCTTACTGAACATCCACGAGTTCTCGTAAGTCCCATCGATCTTGGGATACGTGATAACCGGAAGCTGCGAGTAATCATCACCCGTAGAATAATAACGGTCACGCTCATACATACGTATCTGGATACTGCTGGTACCCTGTACCGGCATCGGGACAACCTCGGAGGTTTCCGCATCGATAAAGCGGCCTTTGATACCGGAATTAGGCTCATCATAATTATCATCCTCACAGGAGGCAAAGAGGCAAGAAGCCGCCAAGACAATCGCTATATTATATATGATCTTTTTCATGATTCTTTTTCCTTTCATTAATTAGAAACCGGGATTATTAGGAGCCAACATCGGGTTACTACCCATATCGCTATCCTTGATCTTTATGTAATAGTTACGTTCCAAGAATACCTTATTAGGTTTCGGAGCCTTACCAGTCGTAAAGATATATTTACCTTCCCCCCAGATATACCATGGATAAAGCGCCATGGTCGGGAAATCAGCCATTTTGATATGCGCGATATGCCAACGCTTTAAATCCCAATGACGATGATTCTCATACGCCAACTCTACACGGCGCTCATTACGGATACGATCCAATGAAACCTCCCCGGCAGAAAGCGTACGGATGCCCGCTCTCTCACGAACCATATTCAATGCGGTAGCGGCATCGCCCGTCTTGCCTAATTCCATAGCGGCTTCCGCCTTGTTCAAATACATCTCGGCCAGACGGAACACCGGCCATGGAGCATCTGATTTATTCCCGGAGATATCCATCACTCCCTCGTCTGAGAACTTCTTCGTATAGAAGCCGGTCTTTCCAACATCCCCGGTATCCCATACGCCATCCTTACCTAAGATCTTCATCTGATTACCTTCCTCACCATAATACTCGTTCACGTTATTGCTGGTGATAAAACGGGCATCCCCAGATTTAGAGGCATCGTAAATACCCCGACGAATCTCGACGATCCCTCCCCTACATTCATCCATCGGTAAATAGAAAGTCGCCCGAAGACGTGGGTCCTTGTCCTTAAATAGATCCAATGGAGAGTCATATTTGATATAATTGCCAGAAGTATCCTTCAATTTCAAGGTACCGTCTGAACCATCTTTATATTCAAAAGCCTCTATTAAATCGAGTGTGGGATTCTGCCCGCAACCATAGCCATTCTGCACGAAGCTAAACGGCACATTCAATAAATCCCAAGAATGGCCTAGATCGGTAGCCAGAAACTCTTTCCAGAAGATAAACTCCGAACATCCTCTTTTCTCCAGAAACATATTCCGGAAGTTCTCCACCCGGTCCGCATACTGGTTGTAAAGCGTATATTTACCCGAGTTAATCACTTTATCCGCCGCCTCGATCGATTTCGCCCAATATGCGTTAGCGTCATCGCTATTCACGCCAACGATACCGTTCAATTGCACTTTGCCGTATTTAGCGATCGATGCCGCATACAATGCCGCACGAGATTGCAACGCATAAGCCGCATATCGAGTGGCACGGGTTCTTTCCACAGATTCACGGGTCTCCGGTAATTCCAAAGCGGACTCGTCTAATTCAGTTAGAATAAAATCCCAGACTTCTTGTTCCTTGTCACGGGAAACTTGTAAGCCATACAAGTCTTCCGGACCGGTATATTGCTGCACTTCTGTCACGATAGGAACGCCTCCGTAGCGTTTTACCAGATTAAAATAATGGAACGCACGAATAAAACGAGCCTCGGCGATCAATTGCTGCCGTTTGCTTTCCGGCATCTCGGCCACATTCAGCTCTTGTAATACCAGATTCGTCGCTCGAACAGCCTTAAAACCGTCCTCCCACAGACCAAACCACTCATCATTGAAATTCGCACGGGCAACGTCACCCGTACCAAGATCCCCAGCTTGGTAAGCTCCTGTACCCTCATCCGAAGCGGTCACTAAGCTGACATTCCAAACATCCCATCCCTCAAAATAAGTGGAGTTATGTTCCATCTGCATCTGGTTATACAATCTAGAGAACACTCCTGTTATCAGATTATCATCCTTCCAAACTTCCTCATCCGGCAAACGGTCGGTCACAGGAACATCCAAATCACAGGAAGAAAGTAATAAGGAAGCGCAACACAAGGAATAAATTATAGTTCTTCTCATCTTCATTTTTCTTTTAAATCCTATTAGAAACTAACGTTAACACCGAATGAATATACTTTCAATTGTGGATAATAGAAACTTTGCCAACCTTCTATTGCCTCTGGATCTGTATATTTGACATTCGTAATCGTCAAGGGGTTATACGCATTAGCGTATACACGCAAATGCTCAATACCCACCTTGCTTAAAAGATTCTTGGGTATGGTATACCCAATCTCAATAGATTTCAAGCGAACATAGTACGCATCAGTCGTCCAATAGGTGGATTTTTTCGAGTTATTATCATTACCCTCAATACGTAAAGAGGGGAATTTGCCCGGTACCCACTCACTATCCGGATCATTATAATCCGCCTTATGCCAACTATCCATCCATACACGGAAACCATTTCCCTCGCCCGGTCCACGGAAAGGACTGGTCAAGGCATTCAATACCTGCGTATAGTTCGAGGCTCCTTGAAATAAGATATTCACATCAAAGCCTTTCCAATCCGCAGCTAATGTCAACCCGAAATTTAAGTCAGGGAAAGTTCCTTTACCTATCACTTTCTCATCATTCGCATCAATCAAGCCATCTCCATTCAGATCCTTATATTTAATATCACCTGGACGTAACGATGAATTACCTTTACCATCTTGGATCGGTGAATTATAGATCTCATCATAAGACTGGAACTGACCGATATGTTCATACCCCCAAGTAACATTTTTCCAACGATATGCGCCATTGTCTCTCCAATTCTTATATTGATTCAGTGGTAATGCCTGCTCCTTATACAAATCCTTTTCACGAGCATAAGCCACATTTCCTTTGATCTGTAAATTCACGTTCCCGATCCGTTGGACAGTACCTAAAGACAATTCAAAACCACGGTTATCACTACTATTCAAATTCTCTTGCGGCAAAGGGATACCAGAGGTAGTTGGTAAAGAAGTGTTACGTGTCGCCGGATATCCTGTCGTCTTGCGATAAAAGTAATCGAACTCAAAACTAAGCTTACCGCCCCAGAAAGAGCCATCCAAACCAACATTCGTAGTCATTACCTTATACCAAGTAATATTCGGATTCGCCAAATTCGCTTCTTTCATACCATTCGTAATCGAAGCCGAAGAGTTTCCTGCGCCTCCCAATATAAATCGATCCTCAAATTGCCATCCACTGACGAACTGACTAGCGTTTAGTTGGCTATCATTACCAATGCTTCCCCATGAGGCACGTAGTTTCAAATTATCCATCTGAGGTACCAAGTCTTTCATAAATTGCTCTTCAGAAATACGCCAGCCAGCAGATACGGCAGGGAAAAATCCCCAACGTTTATCCGGAGCCGTCTTATAAGAGCCATCATAACGAAAACTGAACTCAGCCATATATTTACCCGCATAGACATAATTCAAGCGGCCTACTAAACCGCCATATTTATAGACCGCAGAGTTTCCTTCATTATACATATTATCCACGTCACCTCTATCTAGCTCAGGTATAGCCGATGTTGTCGAATAATAACGTCTAGCCATGAACCAGTTCGTATTCGTCTCTTTCCACTCCCATAAAGCCAGAGCTTCCACATCGTGCAAATCATTGAATGTATTCTTGTAGTTCAATGAGTATTGCTGGGTAGTCTTATAATAAGGTTGAGTTTTCTCCATCAACTCTCCCTTCGCGACCTTCGTTATCGGGTTATACGTATCTTGAACCGAATCGTAGGTATAGAACGTACAGGCCGTCTTCATCTCTTTCTGAGCCAAGTTGGTATAATCATAGGCGAAGAAAGCACGGGCTTTTAGTCCTTTAAAGATCTCATAATTCAAGGCTAATTGACCGTTAAACTCGACATTGCGCTTATCCTTGAAGCCTGTAGCGTCACGATCGAGCATGGCTACCGGGTTCAATTCATTATTGTCCGAATTATAGTAGTAGTTTTTTTATTATTGGCATAGACAGGGACATTCGGAGCGTTCGACTTAATCGCTGTAAATAACTCGATACCTTCATCGCCCGTCCAATACGGATATTTATAATCATCGATATGACCGCCTAGGCCCACTTCAGCGTTCAATTTACTGGTGATCTCAGCCGTAATATTTGAGCGGAAATTATAGCGCTTAAACTCTTGGGTAGATTTTAAGATACTCTCTTGATCCAAATATCCTAACGAGAAGAAATAGCGGATCTTCTCAGAACCTCCATTGATATTCAAGTTATGCTGTTGTTTCGGGGCAACCTTGCGGACCGTTTCCGCATACCAGTCGGTGGACGGATAATTGATTGGGTCCGAACCTGTACGGTATTTCTCGACCTCTTCATCCGTAAAACGCTTGGATTGTCCGGCGTTCATCAACGCTTGATTACGGTAATAGGCATATTCATACGCATTCATCATCTCAAGGTTCTTTACCGGAGATTGCAAACCGATAGAATAGCTATAGTTAATTTTAGGGCGGCTCATCTCACCTTTTTTCGTCTCAATAATGATGACACCATTCACACCTTTGAAACCGTACACAGCGGCGGAGGCATCTTTCAAGACGTTCATAGAAGCGATCTCATTCGGATCGATCTGGGTAAACGGACGTTCCACTCCATCCACAATAACTAACGGCTCTCCAAAACCACGGATATTAAATCGATCCGAGCTATCGACACCTGGCTCACCCGTAGACTCTTGATAGCGTACACCCGGGATCTTACCGATCAAGTTTGCCTTCATATTCGGTTGGCTAACCTTTGCCAGTTCCTCGCCCTTCAAGGAGGCGACAGCTCCGGTTAAGGTCGCTTTCTTTTGCGTACCATAACCGACCACTACGACCTCATCCAATTTTTGAGTATCTTCCGCTAATTTAATATCGACTCGAGTCTGCCCTTTTATAGCGATCTCTTGAGGGCGATAGCCAATATAAGTAATTTCCAGAATGGCATTGTTAGGCACTTCCAACAAGAAATTACCATCCATATCCGTAATCGTACCGTTGGTGGTACCCTTTACGGATACGTTCGCTCCGATAACTGGCACCCCTAGATCATCTACCACCGTCCCCTGCACTTTCCTTGTTTGCTGGGCTACATTCACTCGCTTTTCAGCGGATAGGGCGATTTGGTTGTTTTTAATAACATACGATATACCCATCTGATCGGCGATCAAATTAAGTACATTCTCGATATCGCTATCTTTTACGTTTACCGTAACCCGTTTCTCCATCGGAATCGAGTTTTCATTATAAAAGAAACGATAATCACTGATCCTTTCGATCTCTTTAATAACTTCACGAACAGGTTGTTGTTTCACAGATAAAGTTATCTGCGCAAAAGTGGCGTCCGTATAAGCAAATAGGAAGCCACACAATAAGATTGTTCGTACCGTTTGTTTAATTTTACGCATTTTCCACGTGTTTTTAATAGTATAATTTACACAATATGATACGCTTCCACTCTTTTTCGCAGAGTGGACTATTCACAAAAACATATCAAAAGTTAACGATTGATTTAGCCATATAAGCCCGACATTTGTTATCTCAAGTCCTTCGTCATAGGCATTACTTTTTTTCATCAATAATAATAGTATCTCCTTTTGATGTATATATAATAGGCGATGTCAAACTGATTAGTTCGATAATATTATCCAAGCTATTATTGGTTATCACTCCCGTGAATCGTAATGCTTTAACCTTCTCACTCTTAAATACTACTTGGATATTATACATCCGGTTTAACAATACGGCGATCTCGCTTAAAGCCTCATCATTAAAAGCCAACTCATTATTCCGCCATAGACAGGCCCTATATGCGTCATTCAGTGTGGATTTTTTCAGTTGCCCCTTGTTTTTCAAGTAAGTAACCGCTTGATCCGGTAATAAGAACGCCTCGTCTCGTCCGACACTCGTTTTTACTTTTCCTTGAAACAAGGTGACCACGGCTTGATTATCTTCTTCGTAAGCCTTTACATTAAAAGAAGTGCCCAACGCCTCTACCGCTAAATCGCCCGCTTGTACGACAAAACGATTGAGACTATCTTTCGCTACCTCAAAATAAGCCTCTCCATCCAAGGATATGATGCGTTCTCCATCTCCATATAGGTTTGTGTACTTGATTTCTGAGTCTGAGTTCAGCCAAACCTTGGAACCATCCGGTAAGACAACGCTCGCTTTCTGTCCTTTAGCAGCAAAGACCAGATAGTCTTTTTCCGCACCAACCGACCGTGAATACCTTGTCAGCAGATGTCCTCCCAAACCGGCGCAGATCACCAACAAACCAATAGCCGCATAACGCATGATATTCCGAAGAGAAAAACGCCCAACTTCCTTCTTCTCGACCGCTACGCTCTCAATACGACTTTGTATTTTCCGGAACATTCGCTCCTTCAAATCCGTAGGAATAGAACTGTTAGACGCAATTTCCCATTTCCGCTGGATATAGTTCCTTAATTCATCCCGGGAGACATCGCTCTTGAACCAATCCACCAGAATCCGTTCCTCGTCATGAGTAGTCTCTCCTTTCAAGAAACGTTCTAACAATATGATATATTCACTCTTTTCCATACGCTTTACATGATTATATACTCTTTGCCCGAAGCGACTACTTACAAGCAAAGCGTTTTTTTTCGCATTTAATATTCATTAACAACAAAAGATAAGAGCCAAAGCAAGATCCCTTCTTCCGCCAAATACTTCCTTAAAAACTGAAGAGAGCGGTAAATCTGGGCTTCAACGGTTCTTTCGGAGATAGACAGACGTTGTGCGATTTCCTTCGTCGATAAGTGTTCTTTACGACTAAGCAAAAAGATTTCCCGACGGGATACCGGTAATTTATCGATAAGAGAATCAATATATTGTCCTATCGAATTTACCGTAATATCTTCTTCGACTTTTGAAGTGTCCCGTTCATCCCAATCTGCTTCTAAGGATTTCATATATAGCTCCGCATGGAAAAGGGAATCCCACTCGTCATACACTAAATTACGGGCAATCGTGAAAATATAGGAATCAAAATTCTTATCTATATCCAGTGAATCTCTCTTTTCCCAGATCCTAACGAAGACTTCCTGCGTCAAGTCCTCCGCCTCTAACCTGTTATACAATAAGGAATAGATAAAATTATAGATATGAGCGCTATACGATTCATATACAGACTGAAACGCCAGCATATTTCCTTCCTGCAGCCGAGAGATTATTTCCTTTGTTACTTTCATTTCTCAGAATTTGAAACTCTATCCTTATCATAACATTTACAGATAGTTACAGAGAATATTTCTTACAAAAACGACTAGTTTAAACGATCGTCTAAATCAACCGTTTTTTTTAATATTGAATATGCTTCATTATGAAGAGCTAACTTTTTCTCTGACCTACAATATTCAAAGCTTTCATTTATCTTCTTTCTTTTCATGTAGTTAGCTCTTCATAATGAAGCATATTCAATATTAAAAAAAACGGTTGATTTAGACGATCGTTT
>NZ_FR885329.1:0-53441 GCF_000436315.1 Parabacteroides sp. CAG:2
AGAGGAGTCAGTCCGTAAGGGGTGACTCCTTTTTCTGTTTTTATTTATTCGATTCTGATTGGATAAATAAAATAAGATGTATATATTCGCTCCCTATAACTTAATAATGTGTTGTATGGTTAAGAAGTGGATATTCCCTTTATTGATTGGGGTTTGTTTAATCAATACGTCTATGGCACAAGAAAATCCGATTTTATTATTCCCAAAAGGGGCGCCGGGAGAAACTATTAAATTAATAGAGAAAGCTGATACGGACGGTGGAAAAACCGGTGGTGAGAGTGTTTTGCGTATTACGAATGTAAGTGAGCCAACGATTACTATATATCATGCTCCGGATGAAGTGGCCTCGGGTGCCGCTATGATTGTCTGTCCCGGTGGTGGTTACAATATTTTAGCTTATGATTTGGAAGGTGATGAAGTCTGTGAATGGCTTAATAATCTTGGAATAACTGCGGTCTTACTTAAATACCGGGTTCCAAGACGAGAAGGACTGGAAAAACACGAAGCTCCTTTGCAAGATGTACAGCGTGCGATTGGTTATGTTCGAGCGAACGCTGAGAACTTGAATATAGATCCAAAGCGGATCGGTGTGATGGGATTCTCGGCTGGTGGCCATTTGGCTGCCATGGTTAGCAATAATTTTTTGAAACGTACTTATCCGGCTATTGATGCTACGGATAAAGTAAGTTGTCGTCCGGATTATTGTTTATTGGTTTATCCTGCTTATTTAGATGGAGAGAACTTCCAATTGGCACCAGAGTTAAAGGTTTCATCTGCCACACCTCCAACCATGTTAATTCAAGCGGAAGATGATAAATCTTATATTAACAGTAGTATTTTCTATTATTATGCCTTAAAGGAAGCTGGTGTTCCGGCATGGATGCATTTATATAGTCAAGGTGGCCATGGATACGGGTTACGAGATACGGGAGCGTCTGTAAATGAATGGCCGGATCGGGCTGAAGATTGGTTTCGTGAGATCGGTCTAATCGAATAGAACTCCAGATATCTTTTCTGGAGACTTGCGGAGTAGATTCTAAAATCGATTGTGCAATTTATTTATTACTAGTTTATTATTGATGGTAAACGTAGTAAAAGCGTAGTCTAGGAAAGCGTGTTCTATAGCATATCGTATCTTTGAAGTAGTGAGTTTATTGCTGTTTTCTGTTATTCGGGCTTTTTTTGAAGTAAAAAAGCTAAGTTATGAAATTCCTTAAAAGTTCAGTTTTATTTATTTCAATGGCATGTATAGTGCCTGTTTGTTCGATAGCGAGAGAAAAAAGTGAGAGAATCACAAGAGCTGAGATTGAACAGAAAAGTGCGGATGAATTTATAAATGGTCTGATGAGTCGAATGACCGTTGATGAGAAAATTGGCCAATTGAATCTTCCTAGTTATGGAAACGTAATGCCAAATCCTAAAAAGAGTGAGATAGCCAGTCGTATTGTACGAGGAGAGGTTGGTGGTATATTTAATATATTCGGTGTCGATGCGATCCGGCAGTTACAAGAAGTCGCGGTTAAAGAAAGTCGGTTGGGGATTCCTATAATTGTTGGTGCTGATATTTGTAATGGTTATAAAACTGTTTTTCCCATTCCTCTAGGTCTTTCGTGTAGTTGGAAACCGGAGAATATAGAAGAGGTCGCTCGAATTTCCGCAAAGGAAGTTGGTGCTGATGGTATCTGTTGGACATATAGCCCGATGGTCGATATATCTCATGATGCCCGGTGGGGACGAGTAAAGGAAGGAGCGGGCGAGGATCCGTTTCTTGGAGGTATAATGGCTCAAGCATGGGTGCGTGGTTATCAAGGCAATGATTTATCGGCTGATACGACTCTTATGGCATGTGTAAAGCATTATGCGCTTTATGGAGCGGCCGAGGCTGGTCGGGATTATAATACGGTAGATATGAGCCGTGTGACTGCCATGAATTATTACATGCGTCCTTATCAGGCTGCTGTAGAAGCAGGAGTAGGAAGTATCATGACTTCATTCAACGAATTTGAAAGTATCCCCGCGACCGGAAATACTTGGCTTCTTAATGACGTGTTGCGTAAACAATGGGGATTTAACGGCTTTGTCGTGTCTGATTTTACGGCAATAGCGGAGATGGTAAACCATGGAATAGGTAATAGTCAGGAAGTCGGAGTCAAGGCGCTAAAGGCGGGTGTCGATATGGATATGATAGCGGACTGTTATCATGCCGTATTAAAGAAATCATTGGAAGAAGGGAAAATAACAGAGGCTGAGATTGACTCTGCTTGCCGGAGAATACTAATCGCAAAATACCAATTGGGATTGTTCCATGATCCATATAAATATTGTAATCCGAAAAGAGCCGCCAAAGAGTTCTTGTCGGTAAATAACGTATCCGCGGCCCGTCGTATTGCGGCGGAGTCTTTCGTGTTACTTAAAAATGACAATAATCTGCTTCCACTTAAAGGATGTCGTAAGGTCGCTGTAGTCGGTCCTTTAGCGGATAGCAAGGCGAATATGGCTGGATCGTGGAAATATGATGAGCAGACTAAATCTTATCATGGATTGGTAGAGGATTTACAGGAATCTTTGGGAAATGGAGTAGAGGTTGTTTTTGCAAAAGGCAGCAATCTAGTCGATGATTCCGTCTATGAAGCAAACTTTACGGATCAAAATCGTTCAACCCGGGATGATAGAAGCGATGAACAATTAATCGCCGAGGCCCTAAAAGTGGCGGAAGGCGCTGATGTGATTATCGCTGCTTTGGGTGAATCGATAGATATGAGTGGAGAAGGCGCTAGTAGAGCCATCCTTGAAATGCCGCAAACGCAGAAAAAATTACTGGATGCTATCCAAAAGACAGGAAAGCCGATCGTAATGGTACTTTTTACCGGAAGACCTTTGGCATTACAATCCGAGGAAAAGCAGGTGAATGCGATCTTGAACGTATGGTTCGGTGGTACGGAAGCAGGAGCGGCTATTGCCGATGTCTTGACCGGAAAGGTTTCTCCGACGGGGAAGTTAACCATGTCTTTTCCTCGTGTAACAGGCCAATGTCCGATCTATTACAATCATAAGATGACAGGACGTCCTATGTCTCCTGATGCTTGGTACACTCGTTATGTCTCCAATTATATAGATGTGTTAAATGAGCCTCTTTATCCATTTGGTTACGGTTTGAGTTATACGACTTATACGTATGGCGATGTATCTTTGAATACGAATTCTATGGATGCAAATGGAAAAATTCAAGCATCCGTGATTGTTACCAATACCGGGGCTCAGGATGGAGAGGAAATCGTACAGCTTTATTTACGTGATATCGTACGCAGCATAACCCCTCCGGTCCAAGAATTGAAAGGATTCAAGCGAGTTGCGTTAAAAGCGGGAGAAAGCAAGAAAGTAACCTTTGATATTGATGTGGATATGTTGAAATTCTACGATTCAACCTTAGATTATGTCGCTGAGCCGGGTGAGTTTCAGGTAATGATCGGTGGAAATAGTAAAGAGGTGAAAACAGCTTCGTTTACATTAAAATAATCCTAATCGGAAGGAATCAGTTATGGGTCTTTGCTAAATTCGAAATTATATGTATCTTTGCCAAAAGAAATATTACAAAACCATGGGGATGACCGGTTTTGAAAGACCTATCCGAAAAATCAAAGAAAATAAGAGTAAAGCAAAAGCTAAATAAAATACTAAATATTAGTGTTTTATAAGTAATATAAGAGCTAAACAGGAACAACGTGTTTTCCTTTGTTTAGCTCTTTTTTTTGTTACTTTTGTTACTCGTTTGTTACCCGTGAACGGAAATGTTACTTATCTTTACGGTGGGTAACAAATAAAGTAACGATATGGCAAAGCAAGTCAAAGTTAAAGAGCCGGTACGTATTCGTACAAAGAAACTGGCTAACGGGAATGAATCGATCTACCTGGATCTATACAAAGACGGTGATCGTGTGTACGAGTTTCTCAAACTCTATCTTATTCCGGAAAAATCAAAAGCAGATAAGGAAGCGAACCGTAAAACGTTAGAGTTAGCTAATGCGATCAAGGCTAAACGGATCGTAGAGTTGCAAAATAACGAACATGGCTTTAAAACAAATACTACCAGATCAAAGATGAATCTTATTCAATTTGTCTTACACTTGGCAGATGAACAACTAGCAAAATCGGGTAACAAGCGAAGTTATTATTATACGCTTCATTCACTTGCTAAGCATTTAGAGGCTTATGCTGGTGATAAAATCACCTTTACAAAGGTAAATACAGAGTTTGTTAAAGGGTTCATTGCTTATCTTCGTACTGCAATGAATTTTAACTATGAGAATAGTGAAAAGAAATCAAAATATGAAGTTCTTTCACAGAATACTCAACATAATCTATACAAAAAATTTGCTTGGGTAATTCGTAAAGCGATGCAAGCTGATATAATGGCGATTAATCCTCTTGATAAGATAGATAACACGGATAAACCTAAGCCGGAGGATGGGCAAAGGGAATTTTTAACGATTGAGGAAATAAAGAGGTTGATGAATACACCATGTGAAGATGATATGTTGAAATGCGCTTTTATCTTTTGCTGTTTAGTTGGGCTTCGTTACAGTGATGTGAAGAAGTTGGTCTGGAATGATTTGTATGAAGATAATGAAGGTGCCATTATCCTTCGGATTCGTGTGACTAAGACGAAACGTTGTGAGGACTTTCCTATAAGTAAAGAAGCTTTGAAATGGCTACCGGAAAGAATTGGCTCTGGTGATGAGAAAATTTTTAAATTGCCTAAAAATGATAATTCAAACCGGAAACTAAAACATTGGTGTACCTTGGCTGGTATAACAAAGAATGTCACTTTCCATGTGGCTCGGCATACAGCAGCAACATTGAATCTTAGTTTAGGTGTACCGATAGAAACAGTTAGTAAGCTATTAGGACATACTAAGATTAGTACAACTCAAATTTATGCAAAAGTTATTGACGCAAATAAAAAGGCTGCTGTTCATAAGCAAGACGGCGTATTTGATTGATCCTTAGTAAATAGAATAATAAGTATCTTAAACTAATCATACGATATGGGTATACAAGAAAGACCATTTGAAAATATTATAAGCATGAATAACTCATTATCAGGTGATCCTATTAATGAGTTAATAACACTAAATAAATTAGAGAGAAGTATTTATAGTGAAGGTCGAAAATTGGAAACTATTATCTTGTTATCTGGTATGACACCAAAAGATAGATGGATATACATTTCTCTTATTCTTGATGATTTGTTATATCAATATGATATCTCTTGTAGAAAGGTTAGAGGAATGAATGCTAATACTTTGTTATATAAAAGAGCTCTATTATTGAAGAAAGCAATCGTGGAAGTGATGGAAGTAACAAGCACACGATTAAAAATAGCATTTGATACTGGTTATATAAAAGAAAGAGAAGAAGGATATGCTACAACGGGGGCTGCCAGATGGGATGATTCAACCGATAAAAAATTAGATTTAGATATAGTAGAAAGCATGCGGTATTTTAATGATTTAATTTCGGGGAAGATTGATAGATATTTGGAAAATTGCAAAAGTCGGTTTACGAAAAAATATGACGATGATAAATTAAAAGCTATCTGGCTTCATTTGAAAGAGGAAAATTATATTAATAGTAATACAAGTTTAGATACGTTTCTTTATTTATTTGGGAATATCGATAATGTGCCTGAGCACTTTTATATTGAATGGTTAGTTTCATTGAAGGAATTGCATGTTCTTATAGATGTGTTTTGGAAGTCAGAGCGAAATAGGTGGAAAAAGGCAAGTGAAATATTTTTATATGGTGATAAATTTTTGAACTATAGAAGCTTAACTACTGCTGTCAGTAAGGAAGATGATATTGAAAATATAGAAAAAAAATTTGCATGTTGGTTAAAAGAGAAGTGACACTCTTTAGGTGATAGTAGGTGATTTTGGGTGATACTTTTTATTATCACCCTTTTTAGTTGTTTTTTAATATGATCTTTGTTGTGTCAATACTGAGTAGGTACATATTGACAATATGTGAATATGCTGAATCTACCTACATTCAGCATTAAGATATGATAATTAAAAACAAAAAAAATGGATTCGATTAAAAATATCTTAAAAAGAATAGAGTGTAATACTCTACTTGCGACAAAGACAGTACTAACTGTTGATGATGTAGCAACTCTTACTGGCTTAAGTAAGAGTCATATATACAAGCTTACATATAGTCATCAGATACCTCATTACAAACCATCTGGAAAGCAAGTCTATTTTGATCGCTCGGAGATTGAGGAGTGGCTTAAACGAAATCGTGTTGATTCGGTAGAAGAGATAGAGCAAGCCGCCATTAATCATGTTGTAATGAATAAAAAAGGAAGGGGGAGAGTATGAAAGATGAGATAGCTTCTAAAATCTATGTCAATCTATCAAGGGGTGAGAAAGGACATGATTCATGTACTGAATATAGTAGTATGTTGCATGATATGGTACATGGTCATATGTTATATGATACGGTTGACTTTGTTCTTAATCAGAAAGATGTTCCAGAAATAGATTTGTTAGCGGAAGTGTCGCCATATTTGATGAATAGAAGTGATTGTATTGGTAATGATGGCCTCCCTTATGTACGTGGGAAATATAAGGGGTATAATGTGTATGTAAATACTCATACTCTAAAAATCAATGCTTGTAGCTTATGTAAATATTACTACGGTACCAACATGCACGATTTCCCTTTAGAGGACGTACGGAAAGCCATTGGGAGGATAGGAGAGGATTTAAACATCCCTATGGATAAGGTCACTGTGACTAGAATGGATTCAGCAATGGATTTGGAGTTACAGCGGTCTCCAATAGAATATTTCAATCGGATGTTAGATTTACCTTATTTTAGGCGTCTTTCATATCCTACAGGAATTACGTTTCAAACAGCAGAGAAAGAACTTTCGTTTTACGATAAAGGAAAGGAACAGGGGAGTAATAATAAGAATATAGCTCGATGCGAGTTTCGGATAAAGAAAGTTAGGAGGTGCTTTGGGAGATCGGTTACTGCGTCAATGTTATATGATCCTAGCTTTTGGAATGATTTGCTGGATCGGTTCTTATCTTGTTATTCCAAAGTCAAGGTGAGTAAAGAGTCTTTACCGCTTGATAAGATAAATGGGATAAAGATTTTGAAAGATTGTGCCTTATGTGATTATGTTAATCGTAATGGATTTGATCCGTTGAGGTCTGGATTTAAGGCTCGTGTACGTGATGGAGAATTGGCGCAAAGAGCCTGCAAGTCTATTATAGAAAAGATCAAGAAGTGTTGTTTCTCTTCTCAAGGAAAAGACGTTGGGCCAGAGATAGAAGAATTTGATGTGAAATTCAGGTCATTTTTGAAGTTAAAGAGATTTGATTAAATATCATTGTTTTGCCCATATTTGAGACTTGCAACGTATCTAGTCTTAATTTTTTCCTAATAAAATGTAGGAAATAATACCCTTGTCGGGGATCTGTCAAATAAATTTAGAGAGGTGGGGGATATTTCCGGGGAGGTGGTATCTCTCACTTCTTTTGGTTTTAGAGGATATTGTTCTGTAAACGATTTCCCAAAAAAGAATCACGATAAAACGGAATTTAGAAAATGTTCGTTATATTTGCGTGAGGTAATCACTAAAAGATGAAACAACAGATAATTAATAAGCTAAGAGGCTTTTTCTCTTTGCAGCCAATAGAGAAAGCGTGGGTGTTTGGTTCCTGTTCACGTGGAGAGGAGACGAAGGATAGTGATATTGATATTCTGGTTCGTTTTGACTCCCACGCTCGTATTACATTATTCAAGTATGCGGGTATGGTGGAAGCTCTAAGCCAATTGTTGCATCGTAAGGTTGATTTGGTGGAGGAAGGACAATTGAAGGATTTCGCCGTTTCTTCTGTAGATCGGGATAAAATATTGGTATATGAGAGAGAAGCCTAAAGACGATACACGTCTACGGCATATGCTGGAGGCGATAAATAATGTCATTGAGTTCACGACAGATGTGACTTTTGAGGAGTATTCCAGGAACAAGATATTGCGTTTTGCGGTCATCAAGAATTTGGAGATTGTAGGGGAGGCGGCTTATTTGATTACAAAGGAATTCCGGGAGGAACATCAAGAGATCGCATGGAATGAGGTCATAGGCATGCGCCATGTGTTAGTGCATGGATATTATCAGATTCGGGATGAGATTGTGTGGGGAACCATTCAAACAGATCTATTTCCGCTTAAGGATAAGATAGAACGGTTGCTCTGTAAATAACTCAATGTATTGTTTTAGACAATAACCCTTTATTGGGGGGGATATCAAATAAATTTAGAGAGGTGGGGGATATTTCCGAGGAGGTGGTATCTTTCGCCTCTCTCATTTTTAATACGATCACTATCAACCAAGTTACCAATCTCGTACTTTTCGGCAAACTCTGCTATGCGATAGTGCATGTTGGCGTATAAGGCGTTTTTAAGCCCGTTTTAGGCTATATAACCCCGCCCCTATATTTCTCATGTGTTTTCTTGAAATGTTTTGTGAGTAGCTTTAAATAAGATTCTCTACGATTTTCTTTGCCCTTTGTTTTATATGTAATACATTTGCGATGTATTGAAAATAACGTAGAAGCGTTAAGATATTATCCTATCTCTGGAAACTGGACATTTTCATCACACGGGATAATAGCCAAGATGCTCCTGCGCTTATGTTGTTATATACTACCCTGTAAAGGAGAACTATATACCTCATAAAGCGTGGGGCTATTGTATATTATCGTGTGATGGGCAGTCCAGAGCCTCAGAGATAATAATATCAATAGTCCTCACGCTTCTTTTATTTAGAAACCACCGAACGAAGGGGACAGGGAGGAATTATTTATGTAGTATTATGATAAACAACTATCGATTGTTAATGCTAACAACTTTCCTTTTAATTTGTGTCAATGTTTTTTCACAAACTCCTTTTGATAAAGGCTTTCGAGAAGGATATGTTGATGGATACATGTATGCGGCATTCGAAAACAATGATTTGAATGCAATCAAGCCAATACCACCTATACCTCCATTACCTTCAATTCATGAATCCATTAATAGTTGGAGAAATGGATATGATCGTGGATATATTGCTGGCTATAAATCTTATAATAGTGCAGGATCCTCTAAAAATCCTAGTGCTGCGGGGAATCAGATTCTTCGTACCTATCCTAAATATAATGCACCAGACTTGGATTTGCTTATGGCTATAGCTATGGCCCAAGCCCAGAATGAGTCCAGTAATGCTAGACGTTATTATTACCGTCCTAGAAATCGCTCTCAAAGTCGCCCTAAAAGGACCAAGAAAAGGATTTTTTATATTGATTTTGCGTATTCGGTAAGTGGTATTTCTGGACCGGCTTGTAATTTGATATTAGATGGGCAGGTAAAAGAAGACTATTTTCTTTTAGGTGTTGGTGTTGGTATGGTTTATCAGAAAGATTGGGAACCTAAAAAGAAAGATTGGGTATGGTATCCTTCGTATGCGGAAAATCCGGATGATTTGATTTCTTTACCGCTTTTTGTGGATATGAGAAGTTACTTTTTGAAAAAACGTTTTTCTCCGTTTATAGCTCAAAAGGTTGGTTATGCTTTTGTTCTAGGAAGAGATTATAATATCTCGGGGTTCTATAGTGACACATCTGTTGGTTTTAGGTTTTTAACAAAAAGGTCTCGTGGTATAAGTTTATCTGCAGGATATACAATGCAAGGGACAAAAGACCAACGAAACATACAAGGATATGTACCTATGGAAGAAAGCTCAACATCGGGTATAAATATAAAACTTGGATTTGAGATATAGTAGAATAAAGAAATGCCTACTGCTTACACATTGAGCAAGAGTTCCGGTGTGTAAATGCTAATATATTTAACCCGTTGGCGGAATTAAGTAATAGAGTGGAGATCCCCGGTTGAATTGAATCCTACTATATTCAAGGATGATCTTTAGGGGGTATTTGGGGTACGAATGGCTTTATTTGGCGTGGATCGGGGCGGCACCAAAGGAGGAGGCTGCGAGTGGGTGCGGAAGACGGCGGCGGGGACACCAGCCCCGTTTTCTATTGTGGTGCTTGGCGATGAGGATATGAAACATAAGCCTATTCCTTGTGAATAAGGGGTGACAACTGATAAAGGGTATTATAGATCTGTCCTATATCGTGCCTTAGAGGGCAAAAGAAACGGTCTGAATACGAGATAACACTAATTAAAAGAAAGGAGTAAGGTCGTGAATATGGTAAAAACGAGGTTTTTGATCTTCTATTCGATAGTGTGTACTATGGTATTAAATAAGTTGTTCCTAATTTGAGGCGTTATGGTGTTTTTGGTGTTAGCTTGTATAAGTTTGATTATCTTTGAATTATCGTTTTTTATGATCCTTGCATTCAAGACAAGGCCGGAGCGATGGACATTTAAGTCTTTTTGTCTTTGGTTGGTTTCTTTGGTCTCGTGGTGTTGTTTTCCACCATTGTACGTGTGGATTGAGCGGAAGTGGCGGCAGGCTAGTCTAAGAAGGATGCTATTTGTGCTGTTATCCCCAGTCTCTTTTCTTTTCTTGGTGGATGCCTGTACGTTCGATCCGCATCGCTTCATCCATAGCCTTAATAGCCTGATAATAGATCTCAATGCTATTAATAGAGACTGGACAGGGATTGATACGCTGTTATCTCTAATCTCTCTTATTTATTTAGTATATATCTGTTCATTGGTATGTAAGTGCGTCAATAAGCCTTTCTATAACCGAAGAGATCTTTCAAGCAAGGTAGGGATAGGGGCAGCATACAAGATTGTAAATTCTCATGGCCGAAATGGGGATACGGATGAGGTTGACATTAGGTTTGATTCGGGTTGTGAAACGGAGAGTTCCAACAAAGGATGAAGACGAATCCCCCGGCTCATTGGAGTATATCGGAAGATGGTGATTTCCCATTCGATGAGAATTAGATGATGGAATTTACTTCTTTATGGATATAGATCCTAGAGAGAATAAGGCATATATGTGATATGGAGGGACTTCGATAATTGGAGTCGGAATGATTTTCGCCATACAAGATCCTTGGTGGTAGGTCGAAAATGAAACAAGTTACCGATGATAAATCGAGTTTTTTTGCAATCTTTGTGTTAAAGAATTTATGTATAGAGAGAAGTTAGCCATGATGAAAAATACTTACAGAACTATCTATGGAGCGATTGCTGGTGATATTATAGGTTCGATGTATGAGTTTCGTTCTGTCAAGAGCAAAGACTTCGAGTTGTTTCCGTATGGTGCCTGTTTTACAGACGATACGGTGATGACATTAGCTATCGCACGATGGCTAATGGAGGATGTCACCCGCTCAGAATACACGCTTGTAGACACTATGTGTGAATTTGGCAACCGTTATCCGGCTGTTGGCTACGGTGGCCTTTTCTGTAATTGGTTATGTAATGATCCAACCCCCTATAACTCATGGGGGAATGGTTCCGCTATGCGTGTTAGTGCGGTAGGTCTTGTTGCTAAGACTTTGGATGAATGCTTGCGCTTAGCGAAACAAACAGCCGCAGTATCACACAATCATCCGGAAGCTATAAAGGGAGCGCAGGCTGTAGCTGCAAGTATATTCATTGCGCTACATTGGACTGGGGAAATAGACGAATTAAAAGTACACATAAGAGATTTTGTTACCAATCAGTTCGAATATAACATGAACCGTACATTGAATGAGATTCGGCCCCGATATGAATTTGATGTATCTTGCCAAGGTAGCGTGCCTGAGGCTATCATCGCATTTTTAGAAGCCGATAGTTATGAAGATGCGATAAGAAATGCCGTGTCACTCGGTGGTGACGCTGATACGCAAGGTGCTATAGCTGGCGCAATAGCGGCTTGTGTTTATCCAATTCCTGAATACATTATTAAAGAGTGCCAGAAACGTTTATCCGATGATCTGTTGAAGGTCGTCATCCGTTTTGAGGATTATCTTGACAATGAATGGCAAAATAAGATTAGTTTACCCTGTTCGTGCTTGCAACCCAAGCGTGAAACGGTTGAGTCTGAGAAATATGTAGATATTATACGAGACAATATTGATTTGATACACAAATCAATTAAAATCGCAGTGGTGATGGTTGCATTTATATTGGTCAAAATATTATGGGTTTACTGGTCGTGTACTGATAATGGTACATGGGAGGATGAGAAGGGGGAACTCATTCAACGTCGGGATTTCCTGATCGATCGTGTAGTAACTTCACCACGTGCGTTGTTGTGTGAAATGCCAGAAGGAATTGGAACACAATTTCAAGGTGAGTGGGCGTTGTATTCTTGTTCAATGCTGGCGGCAGCCTTATTCAATATGTCGAAACTTTATCCCGAAACAAAAACAGAGAATCTAGAGAACATAGATAATCTTATTGAGATGGTACTTTCCTTTGAGTTGAGAAAATATGATGCTGAGCGTTGGGGCGAGGATCCTCTGGAAACATTGGATGGTGACAGGAGTCATATTTCATATATCAGTCATCTTGCGTGGATGATAAGCGAGTATAAGATGGCCGGAGGAAATGATAAATATAATAACTTGTTTGATGATCTTTGCGGAACTATGAATCGTCGGCTTCTTCGAAGTAAAAGTCTAAACTTACCAACATATCCAAGCGAATGTATATATGTCCCTGATATGCTTGTTGCGATTGTCGCACTGAATAATTACTCGAAATTAAACAAGGGAAAATATATTTCTACGGTACGTAAATGGGTACGAAAGGCTAAATCTGAATGGCTTGACAAAGAAACAGGCCTACTTGTCTCATTTTTGAGTGAGGATGGCATACCGTTTAAAGCCGCCCCGGTGAAAGGCTCGTACTCCGCATTAAACTGTCTATACCTCACGCAGATAGATTCAGTATTTGCAAGAGAGCAATATCATAGGCTCAAATCCCATTTTTTGCAATCAGGTTTATTGTCTGGTATACGGGAATATCATGATTATTCGTGTTGGTTGGGATTTGACATTGATGCAGGCCCGGTACTGTTCAACCTCAGTCCATCCGGAACAGCATTCGCTGTGGGGGCAGCAACATATTTCAATGACGTGAGAGTACGTAATAATTTCTTACGTACGGCGGAAATTGCAGGACATAGTGTGATGTGGAACAATACTCGACATTATTTACTAGCGGAAATAGCACTTGTTGGGGAATGTATCATGTTGGCAATGCGAACAACAACTCCATAGGAAAGAAATGGAACTTTATATGACCATGTGATTTAATTATAAGGGATAGCTGCCCTAAATAGAAATGTAAGTGTTATAGATCTATTTTATACAGAACCTTCGAGTGCAAAAGAATTGGATTGGATACGAGATTATGATAATTATAAAGAAGGAGTATGAATAAGGTAAAATAGTAGTTCTTAATTTGAGGCGTTATGATGTTTTTTTTATTAGTTAGTGTGATAGTTTGGGGTGGTGGGTTACTGGCTTTCATAATCCTTCTATTTTGGGCAAGGCCGGAGCGATGGACATTTAAGTCTTTTTGCCTTTGGTTGGCTACTTGGGTCTCATGGGGATGTTGTCCGCCTTTGTACGTGTGGATTGAGCGGAAATGGCGGCGGGCGAGTTGGAGAAGGTGTTCTTATGCGCTGTTATCCCCTATCTCTCTTATTAGCTTAATATATGTTTGCTCGTTTGTATCAGATATCGTCAATAAGCCGTATGGGAGCCGTATGGAGATCTCATACAAGGTAGGTGTAGGATTGCCAGCGTACGAGGTTATAGATCGCACCTATGGAAAAAAGTCGTTCACTTTGGACTATATTGATCGGATAGATATTAAGTTTGAACCGGGTCGTGAAACGGAGAGATTCTATTGGTGGATGAAGACGAATCCCCCGGCTCATTGGAGCATGTCGGAGGATGGTAGTTTTTACTTTAATGAGATTTCGGAAGATGGAACCTTCTTCACAATGCGTATAGATCCCCAGAAGGGTACGGCATGCATAGAATATGGAGCGTGGTAGATAACTGGGGTTCGATTGTTAGGGGGAGGCCTTGTACCTGTGGACGGCGGCGAGAGTCCTTTACCCCCCTTTGTTTTTCTTTTGGTGTTTGATTGTATAGGCTATAGTTACGTAATCGCTTAGCATTATATGTTGATTTATGTGTGTCTTTTGTATTATTGAGAATAATTCCTATCTTTGTACCAAAGAAAGCGATCATTTGAAGAATGAAGTTCTTTGATTTTGTTACCAGTTTGTTACCTATAACGGAAAATGTGTTCGCTTTCTTTTGATTTTTAATCAGTTATAAAACCATGGGGATGACCGGTTTTGACAGCGGGTAGAAGTGGTTTGTAAGCATGTAGTGCGTGGTTGGCTTGCACTTAAATCTCAGACAACGAACAATTAACTGGCGAAAATAATTACGCTCTCGCTGCTTAATCGAAGTATAGTAGATTCAAGCTTAATCCCTGCAAAAGTTGCGGGGACGTGACATCACCCGGATGCTGTGGCTCCGAAGCGTTCCGATCAGGTGGTGCAGCAATATCGGAGATAGTTTGAGATAAGCCTCGGGTCTCAGGCGAAACTTTAGAGGATAAGGGATGAGTGGGTGGCTTCGGTCTTGCTCTTCCCCGACAATGAAGGCGAAGATAAACATGTAGAAAGCAAATTAATTCCTCGTTTGGACGAGAGTTCGAATCTCTCCATCTCCACGGAATGAAAAAAGGTCTTACGGATTGCCCGTAAGGCCTTTTTTCATTCATTGTAAACCCATTTATAAGGAGGTGGCGGTACGTATGGACCAGCCTTTTGATGGGGTAATATATCAACCGATTTGACGATTACGTTATTACCTTTCTGGGTACAAACCAGACATTTTGAACGTAATTTCCTTTTAGCCATGTTGAAGACGATATTCGGATTGAAATGAACTCCGTTTATACGAGTCTCAAAATGTAAATGCTCGGTAGTAGCCCTGCCGGTACGTCCGGTTAAGGCGATCGGTTGTCCGGCGAGAACACGATCTCCGGGTTTAACCAAGTTCTTGGAGTTGTGGCTATAGATCGTTTCCAGTCCATTATAATGGCGGACAACGATAACGTTGCCATAGGCGGCGAATGGTTTCGCCATCCTGACAATACCATCGAAAGCAGACACGATCGTATCGTTGGCACAAGTTTTGATATCTACTCCGGAATGATGTCTTCTCCTTCCCCCGTAAGGAGAGATCACGTTTCCATTAGGAAGGGGAAATGCGTATTCCCCGGCGGGGATTAAGGATAAATCAATAATTTCCGTGTTATTCTCATCGAATAGCTTGGGGTCCTTGATCGCTATCTGGCTTTTATCACGGGGCGTAAAGGCTTCCGTGATATCTTTTCTAGGAGAATGGCAAACCGCTAGCTCCGGAGCTTCCGGCAACATGAAATTGAAATCCATGACAGGAAGAGGAATATTCGCCGTAGGGAAATCCATAGTCTTGGGAGGGGCCGGGCGTGGAGCAGGCTTTTGCGTACGGCAAGACGCAAATAAAATTAGCGTAAGAATGAGTATTCCATTGTGTATTTTAGATGCCATTAGATATTGTTTTACCACAAAAGTATAAAAAAGCCTCTTTCAATGACCTATATTTCCGATATGTTTATACTTCTTTTTATTCTTTGTGTTTTTTCTGATAGTTGAATTTGCCTACCTTTGTAAAGGTAAAATGGAGATATTATACGATGATTGAGGGGACTAGTTTGTCTCTTTGGTCAGGGAGGATGACGATATTGTATTTGCTGGTATTTCTCTAAACTGAAAACGACCAATTTAAAGTACACAGAGAAATAGACAATGCGAATACACCTGTATTAGGTGTGTTCCTTTGCCTTATTTCTGTTGTGTACAAGGCATTTGGTCGTGCCGCAGTTTGACGGGTTTAAGGTAAAGTGTAACACACCTTTTCTCAGATGTGGGTTTATTTATGAGATAAGATTACCTTAAAAACGGCTTTTGTATATGAAAGAACAAAAGGAGATACATATCGGTTCGTTAATAAAAGAGAAAATGGAAGAGCGGGGACTTTCGGTTTCCGATTTTGCCCATGCGTTGCATTATGAACGTACCAATATTTATAAGATATTTAAGCGAAGCAGTATTGATGTGGATTTGTTACTGCGTATATCGGAAGTCTTAGCCTATGATTTCTTGCGGGAGGTGTATTTAGCGGACGAACCCCGGCGATATTCAATCACTATAGAAGCGGACAAGGAAGATATAGAGGAGATCCGTAAATGGCTGTTAGAGAAAAGGCGTGAATAAGTTTCACGCTTTCGTGAAATAAGATCACGGTCGATATAAGACCGGTCACTTTGATTGTTTCTACATTTGACCGTCTCGATGTTTCATCATAACATTAGAGAAATAGGTTAAATCAAGGCCGTGCTCTTCTTGTTCCGTATGTGAATATAGGCAGGAAGAAAGCGGCCACTTTTTTCTTCTGTGTACGTGCACAATTCGATTATTTCCTTTATATTTGTCGATAAACAACGAATTGTTAACATTTCTAATATGAAAGTTCTAAAGACCGCCCTGCTATTCCTGATGTGCGTATCTTTCTCCTTCTCCTGTAAGGAAGGGGTAAAGGAAGTAAGGGTGCTGAAACTGGCGCACGGATTGCCCCCCAGCCATTCCGTCCATTTGGGATTGCTCTATATGAACGAGCGTCTGAAAGAGTTGTCCGGAGGAAAGATGAGCATGGACATTTATTCTTCCGCTCAATTGGGGTCTGAAAATCAATGTATAGAGTTGCTTCAAATAGGAAGTCTCGATATCACGAAAGTTTCCTCCGCCGCATTGGAAGGATTTGCCGATCCGTTTAAGGTATTTGGCATACCTTATCTATTCCGTTCCCGTGAGCAGTTTTTCGAGGTGTTGGATGGTTCGGTAGGTAAACAGATATTGGGATCAACGGAACCTTATTGGTTTAGGGGACTCGCTTATTTTGACTCGGGGGCCCGTAGCTTTTATACGGTAAACAAGCAGATTCGTACTCCCGAGGATCTGAAAGGACTGAAGATCCGTGTGCAAAAGAGCCCGATAGCCGTGGAGATGATGAAGACATTCGGTGGTTCGGCTACTCCCGTGGATTGGGGTGAATTGTATACGGCCTTACAAAGTAATGTCGTGGATGGGGCCGAGAATAATACGCCTTCCGTGACGACGGCGTTCCATCATGAGGTCGTAAAGTTCTATTCGGTCAATGAGCATACGATGTGTCCGGATGTGATCATTATTAGCTTGGCTACTTGGCAGAAGCTGACGGAACAAGAACGTAATTGGTTGCGACAAGCCGCTGATGCCGCAGCTATTTATCAACGGAAACTTTGGGCGGAGCAAGAGAAGCAATCGCTTGAGGAGATGGAAGCGCATGGCGTAGAGATTATTTACCCGGATAAGCAGCCGTTTATGGATGCCGCCGCCCCGATGATCGAGCGGTTTAAGAATGATCCGGTTTTTCATGATTTAATCGATCAAATACAGAATACCCATGAGAAAGATAATTGATAAAGGATTGGAGCTATCGTTGATTTTCTTGATGGCTTTCTTGGTCGTGGATGTGTTATGGCAGGTATTAAGCCGGTATATTCTGGTTTCCCCGAGTTCCGTGACGGATGAATTGGCCGGATATTTATTGATCTGGGTGGGATTGCTGGGGGCCGCTTATGTATCCGGTAAAAATGAGCATCTAGCGATCGATTTATTACTTCAACATATACGTCCTTCCCGCAGGAAGCTCTTGCGATTGTTTATCTTCTTGATCGTATTTTTATTCGCTGTATTTGTATTGATCGTAGGTGGGACTTGGCTGGTATACACTCGTTTTCATTTGGGAGTTACTTCGGCTTCCTTAGAGATTAATTTAGGATATGTGTATTTGGCATTGCCGCTAGGAGGATTGCTTACCGCTTATTATGCGATAGATAACACAATCGCCTTATTTCGTTCCTCTAATTCTTAAAAGACTGATGATATGGATATTATAGGTATACTCGTATTAGTGATAAGTTTCTTTTTCCTGCTGGTGGCCGGGGTTCCGGTAGCGTATAGCATCGGTGTGGCGGGTGTATTGACGATGCTCGTGAATATAGACTCGCTTCCCGCCCTCACGACTTACGCGATGCGTATGGCTTCGGGTCTGGACAGTTTCGCTCTGTTGGCGATCCCGTTTTTTATATTGGCGGGGAATATCATGAATAGCGGAGGTATCGCCTTGCGCTTGATCGATTTCGCTAAAGTGCTGGTCGGACGGTTGCCCGGAGGACTGGCGGTAGTCAATGTCGTGGCGAATATGTTATTCGGGGCGATCAGTGGCTCTGCCGCCGCCGCTGCCTCTGCTATCGGGAGTATTATGACACCGGAGATGAAAAAGGCCGGTTACGATCCGAATTTCAGTGCCGCCGTAAATATCTCTTCCGCCACTACCGGCATGACGATACCTCCGAGTAATGTCTTGATCGTTTACTCCTTGGCGAGTGGTGGAGTCTCTGTATCCGCCTTGTTTATGGCTGGTTATCTACCGGGAATTCTTACGGGAGTGGCGATCATGATCGTAGCCGCTATGTTTGCCGCACGAAAGGGGTATCCGGTTGGCGTACGTGTTCCGTTCTCGGAGGCGACAAGGGTATTTTTCAGGGCGATCCCTAGTTTGATGCTATTGGTGATCGTGATCGGAGGAATCTTGGCGGGACTGTTTACGGCGACCGAGGCTTCGGCGATCGCTGTATTGTATGCGTTAATCCTCTCTTTTATCTATAAAGAACTTACTTGGGCTAAATTGCCGCAAGTGTTATTGCGATCGGCCAAGACTACGGCTATCGTCCTTCTTTTGGTGGCGACTTGTACGGGCTTGTCTTGGATCATGAGCTATGAGAATATTCCTCAAACGGTAAGTGCCGCTCTGCTGAGCATAAGCGACAATCCGGTGGTCATCTTGATACTTATAAACGTGATCCTATTGATTGTCGGGATCTTTATGGACATGACGCCCGCTGTCTTGATCTTTACCCCGATCTTCCTGCCGATAGCGACGGGGCAATTGGGGATGGACCCGGTACATTTCGGGATCATGATGGTGTTGAACCTTTGTGTGGGATTGTGTACGCCACCGGTGGGTTCGGTATTGTTTATCGGATGTAGCGTGGCGGGGACAAAGATTGATCAAGTGATCCGTCCGTTGCTGCCGATGTTCGCGGCGATGGTTATCGTCTTGTTCTTGGTGGCGTTCTTGCCGGATTTAAGCTTATTGATTCCCCGGTTGTTCGGTTTGTGATGTTCCCCCATAGGGTCGAGGTAGCCTTGTGCTATAAATAGGGCAGTACTCTGTACGAAGTATTCCAGTACTTACGTGCTGAGTACCGCAATACTTCGTGCAGAGTACTGTAGTACTTCAGCCACAGTACTGCGGTACTTCGTACACAGTACTGTGCTAACTGTAAGACGCTGTCTTTTTAATGTCCTTTGAACAGGGATAAGGCGATACCCATCTCCAATCCCCGTAGCTCGGCCAGACCCCGTAAACGTCCGATGCAGGAGTAGCCCGGGTTGGTTTTCTTCTTTAGGTCGTCTATCATTTGATGTCCATGATCCGGTCGCATGGCGATGGAGCATTGGCGGCGTTGCTGCAATTCAAGGAAGGCTTTCATGACACCATACATGTCCACATCGCCCTCCAGATGGTTCGCCTCGAAAAAATTACCCTCCGAGTCTCGTTGCGTGCTGCGGAAATGAACGAAATCGATCCGATCCCCGTAACGTTCCATGATCCCGGCCAAGTCGTTATCACTTCTGACACCGAAAGAACCTGTGCATAGGCAAAGCCCGTTGCTAGGATTCGGCACGGCCTCTATTAACTTCCGGAAATCATCTTCCGTGCTCAAGATACGGGGAAGCCCGAGAATGGAATAGGGGGGATCATCCGGATGGATAACGAGCTTGACACCGGCCTCGTCCGCCACGGGAGCTATTTCCCGTAAGAAATAGATCAGGTTCGAGCGAAGTCTCTCCGCGTCGATATCTTTATAACGGTCTAACGCTTCCCTAAACTGCTCGATCGTAAAAGTCTCTTCCGAGCCGGGTAGTCCGGCGATCATATTGCGAACCAACAGCTGGCGGTCTTCCTCGCTCATAGCGTCATAGCGTGCCTTGGCTTTCGCCTTGTCCGCCTCCGTATATTCGGCTTCCGCCGCCGGTCGTTTCAATATAAATAAGTCGAACGCCATAAAAGCCGCGCGTTCAAAGCGCAAGGCTTTGGAGCCATCCGGCATCGTATAAGCCAAATCGGTACGAGTCCAGTCCAATACCGGCATGAAGTTGTAAGTAACTACCCGGATATCGCAAGCTCCCAGATTACGGATGCTTTGTTTGTAGTTCTCTATATAGGTTTGAAAATCCCCGGTTTGCGTCTTGATATGCTCGTGTACGGGCACACTCTCAACCACACTCCACCGTAATCCGGCGGATTCGATCAAGGCTTTCCGCTTTTGAATCTCTTCCGTAGTCCAAACTTCCCCGTTCGGGATATGGTGCAACGCATTTACGATACCGGTGGCACCCGCCTGACGGATGTCCCAAAGGCTGACAGGATCATTCGGTCCGTACCAACGCCAAGTTTGCTCACATAGATACATAATGAATAATTTTTAAATTTATCAATGTGCCAATATGCCAATGCGGTTTGATGCATGGCTGGTTGGCACATTATTTAGATGGAGAAAGCGTCGAAACCTCCGTCTATGGGGATCACGGTACCGGTTACGAATGCGGAGGCGTCGCTCGCCAGCCATTGTAAAGTACCGAGTAACTCCTCCGGTTTTCCTAAGCGGCGGAACGGCGTGTGCGCGACGATCGTGTTGCAACGATCACTAGGTGATCCATCCGGATTGCTCATCAATGCCCGGTTCTGCTCGGTAAGGAAGAATCCCGGTGCCATGGCGTTCACTCGCAGGCCCTCTCCGAATTTAATCGCCAGCTCCCCGGCCATGTATTGCGTGAAATTGTTGATAGCGGCTTTTGCGCATCCATAGCCAACCACACGAGTCAATGGGCGTAGGGATGATTCGGACGAGATGTTAATAATGCTTCCTTTCCCTTGTCCCACCATGACCTCGGCGAAAACCATTGTCGGCAGTACGGTCCCGAATAAGTTCAGGTCTACGACTGTCCGGAAAGCATCGATATCCAGATCAAAGATCGTCTTGTCGGGAGGAATCGTCGCTCCGGCTTGGTTGCCACCCGCCAAATTGACTAAAACATCAATCTTCCCATATGCTTTCAATATCTCTTGTTTGTTTTGCTCCAGCAAGGCTTTATCCAATACGTTTGAAACCAAGAATAAGGCCTCGCCCCCTTCCGCTTTAATTTCATTGACCAAGGCAGATCCTTTTTGCTCGTTTCGTCCGAGGATTACGACGTACGCGCCTTCTCTCGCCAAGTGCTTGGCCATGCAGGCTCCTAATATACCATAGCCTCCGGTCAACAAAATCACTTTCTCTTTTACGCTAAATAAGGAGTTCATCAGATATAATTATTGTAGTATTGTATATTTTCCTTTACCAAGATATCGATCGGCATATAATTGACAGGCTCAATTTTCTCCTTAAGGATCAGATGCCTGAAGAGTGCCTTGATACAATGATATCCTTGTACCTCCGGTCGTTGGGCGATCAAATGCGTGATCAAGCCGTTTTCCAGATAACGGACGTTCGGTTCTATCACGTCGTAGCCAAGAAGCTTGAAAGGATAGTCCGGCCGTTCGCTACTTAGATAATCTCCAAGGAAATGGGCCCTCGAATTAAAGATGATACCGATTCTTACTTGAGGATATTTCTCGAAGAAAGTATTCAGTAGCCTCTTATTCTCCTCCTTATCATCTGCGTGCACATGCAGCAAATGAATCTTTCCCTTGAATGGGGTGTTGGCGAGATAATCCCGGAATCCTTCCTCTCGTTTCTGCACTTGCGTAGAACATGAATCCCCTTTACGGGTGAAACGGAAAATCACTAGATCGTCCCCTTGACGGATTTGCTCGAATAAAAGGCGTCCCGCTATATAACCCGAATCATATGAATGCGTTCCGTAATAAGAGATACAATTCGTGTGATCGATAAAAGAATCGATCAATATATAAGGAATACCTTTCTGGTCTAGCCGCTGGGTCAAGGTCAAGACACTTTGCTTAAATAATGTAGCGATGATAACCCCTTGGCAATCCGCGGTCTCAATCTTCGGGATTAATTCGTCGAAACTGTTGCTGTCGTATTGGTCAAAATAGATTTGCTCGACATCGATATTATAGCTAAACAATTCCCGTTTTGCTTTCTCGATCCCTTGGCTTAGTTTCGCCCAATATTCCCCTTCATGGAAAGAAGGGATCAAGGCGATGAAATGATATTTTTTCTTCAACGCTAAAGAACGGGCTATCAGATTTGGTTGATAGTCAATTTCTTTTAAGATTTTCTCCACCTTTTTCCGTGCGTCCTCCGATACCTTTCCCCGCTCATGTAAAATGCGGTCTACCGTACCGGTCGATACGCCGGATAATTCGGCGATATCTTTTATCCTGTAATTTTTATTCATGGTATAGATTGTAGTGTGTATTCGTCCTCTCTGTTTATTCGAGTATTTGAAGAGGTGTGTTCAATTTACGGAAAACGTAGCCATACATCATATAGATAAGAGGAACGGCGACGAAAATTCCGATACCGAACAAAATACATCCTAATATCAGGATCCCGATCATTACCAACGCCAGAATGAACAGAGGCAATGCTTGTCCTTTCGTTATCTCCCAGCTTTTATGCAAAGACTCGATAATCCCGGCGTTTTCCTCGATAATAAAGGCTTGGAAGAACTGAAGGCGCAATGCCAGATAAATACCGGGGATGATAAAAAATAAGAAACCCGCCAATACGACAAATCCCGTGATAAGACTCGCTAGAAAGTAGGTGATGATATTCTTTGTCTGTTGTCCATATGCGGAAAACTGAGGTTCTTCCCCATCCAACGCCTGAAATATATTTTTCATATATCCTAAGGAGAAAATAATGGAGAATAACGCGCTGATCACGTTTACGATGATTTTACCGATAATAGAACTTTGCATGGGCATAGCGAACGCTGTCAGCGTGAAAGACAAGATACAATATCCGATTAATAATCCGGCTAATATCCATAGCTGCGACTTCGTTCCCTTCCATGCGGTACTGAATACTTCTGATATTATAAATTTAGGCTCCATAATATATAATATTTGTTTATTGTGTGTGGACACAAATGTAAAATATATTGTTGAAAAAAACAATTTTATTTTCGTTTGAAACCAAAATAGATGTATTTCAACAGGTGCTTCCTTCTAAGTGCTATTAATTTAGGTGAAAAAGATAAGTAGGAAACAGAAAATCGTGTAAAAAGTTTCTACATTTGTAGGATGAAACAGCGAGTAAAGACCCTATTGTGTGAATAGATGTAAAAGATCTCCACTTGGGTTAGAAAGAGAAGGTAACTGAAAAACAGCCTTGAATATATAATTATATACAAATATGGATAAACGAATGCTGAAAATTACGATTACTCAGTTAAGGCAGATCGCATTGTTTGCGGTTGGTATGTCTTTATTAACTGCCTGTGGAAACAGTCAGAGTGGTATGAAATTAGGGGATGCTGAGTTCGCTGTGATGGCGGTCAATTCAACGACTAGCGACCAAACAACATCCTATCCGGCTACCATCAAAGGTACGCAGGATATCGAAGTCCGTCCTCAAGTTTCTGGATTTATCGTGAAATTATGTGTGGATGAGGGAGCTACGGTTCGTAAAGGACAGGCGTTGTTCCAAATTGATCCTACGCAGTACGCTGCCGCGGTAGGTCAGGCTAAGGCCGCGGTAGAGATGGCGAAGGCAAACGTAAGCACTTTAACATTGACCGAGAAGAATAAGAAAACTTTGTTTGATCAGAAAATCATCAGTGATTTCGAGTATCAGACTGCCGTGAATCAGCTGATGTCGGCAAAAGCGAGCTTGGCGCAGGCGGAGGCTCAATTGGTTAGCGCTAACCAGAACTTGTCTTTCTGTACGGTTACAAGTCCCTCGAACGGTGTTGTCGGTACATTCCCGTATCGTGTAGGTAGCTTGGTAAGCGCTTCGATCGCTCAACCGCTGACTACCGTATCTGAGATCGGTGATATGTATGTGTATTTCTCTATGACGGAAAAGGAGCTATTGGCATTGACGAAAGCCGGTGGTACCTTGAAAGAGCAATTAGAGAAGATGCCGGCCGTAAGACTGCAATTGGCGGATGGCTCTACGTACCATCATGAGGGTAAGATTGATGCCGTGAGCGGTGTTATCGATCAATCTACCGGTTCTGTAAGCATGCGTGCTATTTTCTCTAACGAGGGAAATGTCTTACGAAGCGGTGGTACTGGTAATATCATCTTCCCATATACGATGAACGATATCATTACGATCCCTCAATCGGCTACCGTGGAGATCCAGGATAAGAAATTCGTATTTGTATTGCAGCCTGATAATACCGTGAAGAATACCGAGATCAAGGTTTCCAATTTGAATGATGGCAAAAATTATTTAGTGACGGGAGGCTTGAAGTCCGGTGATAAGATTGTCGTGGAAGGCGTACAGATCTTGAAAGACGGCCAGGAAATCCAGCCGATTACTCGTGAGCAGCAAAAGGCAAAATTCGAGCAGGCCTTGAAAGACCAGCATGACGGTAATTTGCAGACTGCTTTTAATTAATAGGTATATAGAATAAGACAAATATTCGCTTTTGTCGAGTAAAAACGAAAGATATGAAATTAGATAGATTTATAAACCGCCCGGTGCTCTCCACGGTGATTTCCATCTTGATTGTCATCTTGGGTTTCCTAGGCTTGATTTCCTTGCCGGTTACCCAATATCCGGATATCGCCCCTCCAACCGTTTCGGTAAGGGCAACTTATACGGGTGCCAATGCGCAAACGGTATTGAATAGCGTGATCGCACCTTTGGAAGACCAGATCAATGGTGTTGAGAACATGATGTATATGAGTTCCAATGCCTCTAATAATGGTTCCGCGGATATCTCCATTTATTTTAAGCAAGGAACGGATCCGGATATGGCGGCTGTCAATGTGCAGAACCGTGTATCTATGGCACAAGGTTTGTTGCCTGCCGAGGTAACGCAGATTGGTGTGACGACCCAGAAACGTCAGAACTCTATGTTGTTGGTTTTCTCCGTATACGCGGAAGATGATCGTTATGACTCAGAGTTTCTTGAGAATTACGCGAAGATTAACTTGATCCCGGAAGTCCAGCGTGTGCCGGGTGTCGGTGATGCCAACGTGTTGGGTACGGACTACTCCATGCGTATTTGGTTGAAGCCGGATGTGATGGCCCAATATAAATTAAGTCCGAGCGACGTAACCGTTGCCTTGTCTGAACAGAACGTTGAGGCCGCTCCGGGTTCGTTCGGCGAACAAGGAAATCAGTCTTTCCAATATACGATCCGCTATAAAGGACGTTTGCAAGAGGCTAATGAGTTTGAGCAGATTGTTGTAAAGGCTTTGCCGGATGGTGAGGTCTTGCGTTTGAAAGATATCGCCGATATCGAGTTGGGGCGTTTGACTTACAACTTTATCAACCGTGTAAATGGTCACGACGCCGTTACCTGTATCGTTTACCAGATGCCGGGAACCAACGCTACGGAAACAATTAGTAACATTGAAACCTTGCTGGAGGAAACCCAGTTGACAATGCCTCCCGGAATGAAGGTGAATGTTTCCATGAATGCCAATGACTTCTTGTTCGCTTCTATCCATGAGGTAATTAAGACTTTGTTGGAGGCGTTCGTATTGGTGTTTATCGTGGTATATGTGTTCTTGCAGGATTTGCGTTCTACGTTGATTCCGGCTATCGCTATCCCGGTTGCCTTGATCGGTACCTTCTTTATGTTATCCTTGATCGGATTTAGTATCAACTTGTTGACTCTTTGTGCTATGGTGCTTGCCATCGCTATTGTGGTCGATGATGCGATCGTCGTCGTCGAGGGTGTCCATGCCAAGTTGGACCAAGGGTACAAGTCGGCGAAACTCGCTTCTATCGATGCCATGAGTGAGTTGGGTGGCGCTATCGTCTCCATTACGTTGGTCATGATGTCCGTGTTTATTCCCGTAAGTTTCATGGGAGGTACGGCCGGTACGTTCTATCGCCAGTTTGGTCTGACGATGGCGATCGCTATTGGTTTGTCCGCTTTGAACGCCTTGACATTGAGTCCCGCCTTGTGTGCGATATTCCTGAAACCACATGATACGGAGCATAAGGATAAGAAAACGACCTTCGTTTCCCGATTCCATACTTCGTTTAATGCGGCTTATGATTCTTTGTTGACTAAATACAAGAAAAGTATCGTATTCTTCATCCAGAAGAAATGGCTTTCATTCGGTATTGTTGCCGCATGTATTGCGTTATTGGTGTTCTTGATGCAGGTTACTCCTACGGGTATGGTGCCGAACGAGGACACGGGTACGATTATGGGTGCCGTTACGTTACCCCCGGGAACTTCCCAGGAGCGTACCTTTGAGGTAATGAATAAGGTGGATAGCTTGATCGCTGCCGATCCGGCCGTTGAGTCTCGTACGGCGGTTGTCGGTTTTAGTTTCATCGGTGGTCAGGGGCCTTCTTACGGTTCATTCATCATCAAGCTGAAAGATTGGGAGGAGCGTTCTATGATGCAGAACTCGGATATCGTATATGGTAGTTTGTTCATGCGTGCCCAAAAGATCGTGAAAGACGCTCAGGTATTGTTCTTTACGCCGCCTATGATCCCGGGTTACTCAGCGTCCAGTGATATTGAGTTGAATATGCAGGATAAGACCGGAGGTAATTTGGATCGTTTCTTTGATATCTCCAAGGAATATATGGCCGCTTTGACGGCACGTCCGGAGATCAAGTCCGCTCAAACTACGTTTAACCCGAACTTCCCGCAATACGAGATCGATATCGACGCTGCCGCTTGTAAGAAAGCCGGTATCAGTCCGAAGGACATCTTGTCTACCTTGCAGGGATATTATGGTGGTTTATATGCCTCTAACTTCAACCGTTTCGGTAAGATGTACCGTGTAATGGTGCAAGCGGATCCCGATTTGCGTAAGAATATGGAGTCCATGAAGAACATCAAGGTAAAGAGCGGTAACGATATGGCTCCGATTTCCCAGTTCATTACGATGAAGAAGGTATATGGCCCGGATATCATCAGCCGTTTCAATATGTATACCGCCATCAAGGTCATGGTTGCCCCGGCGGATGGTTATACCAGTGGTCAGGCGTTGAAAGCGATTGACGAGGTGGCTAAGACAACGCTTCCGGCAGGTTTCGACTATGAGTTAGGTGGTATGGCACGTGAGGAGGCAAGTACGAGTGGCAGTACGACGGCTTTGATCTTCTTGTTGTGTTTCGTATTCGTTTACTTGCTGTTGAGCGCGCAGTATGAGAGTTACATCCTTCCTTTGTCCGTATTGCTCTCCGTGCCGTTCGGTTTGATGGGTAGCTTCTTGTTCGTCCAAGGTTGGGCCGCTTTGGGAAATATCCCGGCGTTGAAGATGATCGTAGGAACCATGTCTAACAATATCTATATGCAGATCGCCTTGATCATGTTGGTAGGTTTGTTGGCGAAGAACGCTATCTTGATCGTAGAGTTCGCTTTGGAACGTCGTCGTATGGGTATGAGTATCACATGGGCTGCCGTATTAGGAGCCGCCGCCCGTTTGCGTCCGATCTTGATGACCTCATTGGCGATGGTGGTCGGATTGTTGCCTATGATGTTCGCGTTCGGAGTAGGAGCGCACGGTAACCGTACATTGGGTACAGCGGCTATCGGCGGTATGTTCATCGGTATGATCTTTCAGATCTTTATTGTTCCGGTTTTGTTCGTGGTATTCCAGTACTTACAGGAGAAATTCAAGCCGATCGAATGGGAAGATTTGGATAACAGCGATATGAGTACGGAAATAGAACAGTACGCTAAAATAAAATAAGAGATGACAATGAAGAAACAAATTATATATATGGTATGTGCGACTGCTTTGTTAAGCAGTTGCCATATCTATAAGGCATACGAGCGTCCGGATTCCATCGATGCGACGGGAATTTATCGTGATCCGGTTTCCGAGACTGATACATTAGCCTCCGCGGATACGACCAATATGGGAAACCTTCCTTGGAAGGAAGTTTTTCGTGATCCGAAGTTACAGGCGTTAATTGAGGAGGGATTAGCCAATAATGTAGATATGCAGGCAGCCGTTCTTCGGGTAGAGGAAGCGAAAGTATTGTTGACTTCCGCCCGTCTGTCTTTCTTGCCTTCTATTAATTTCGCTCCCCAAGGGACGATTACATCGATTGGAAATAGCGAATACGTAAAGGCTTACTCAACGCCTTTGGCCGCTAGCTGGGAGGTTGACCTATTCGGAAAGCTCTTGAACGCGAGCCGTGGCCAAAAAGCCTCCTACTTACAGAGCCAGTATTCAAGACAGGCCGTGCGCTCTCAATTGATCGGTGGTATAGCGAATACTTATTATACCTTGTTGATGCTTGATCGGCAGGTGGAAATTACCGCTAAGACGGTTGATATCTATAAAGAGAATGTTCGTGTCATGGAGGCTATGAAGATAGCGGGTATGGCTACCGAGGCTGCCGTGACGCAAATGCGTGCCGCTTACCATCAGGTTTCCGGCTCGTTGATCGAGTTGGAGAGCCAGGTGCGTAGCGTGGAAAACTCATTGTCCGTGTTATTGGCTAAGGCCCCTCAACAGATTGATCGGGGTACTTTGGAGGAACAAGTAATGCCGGAGGATATCATGGTGGGTGTGCCTTTGCAATTGTTGGAGAATCGTCCGGACGTGAAGATCGCGGAGATGACACTTGCTAGTGCCTATTATACGACGAACAAAGCCCGTGCCGCTTTTTATCCGGGATTGAATATCACGGCGACAGCGGGCTGGACGAATGGTTCAGGCATCTCTGTCGCCAATCCGGGCCAATTTATGTTTCAAGCTTTGGCTTCGTTGGCCCAACCGATCTTCAACAATGGTAAGTTGGTCGCTAACTTGAAGGTATCGAAGGCAGAAGAGAAGATCGCTCAAATGAATTATCAGCAGACAATTCTGGAAGCAGGTAAGGAGGTGAGTGATGCTTTACATCAGTATGATGCCACGAGCAAGAAGCTTGTCCAAGATAGAGCGCAGATCGAGCAGCTAGAGAAAGCGGTGGCTTATACCAGCGCCTTGTTCCAGTCGGCTCAATCTACTTATTTGGAAATCCTTTCCGCACAGCAGAGCCTCTTGAGCGCTCAGTTGACGGAAGTGTCCGACAATGTGCAACGTATGCAAGCGGTTGTCAGTTTATACAGTGCCATCGGTGGTGGTAGAGAATAATAACCTTTAAATGTAGTAAAGTTATGATTAGTCCATTAGCATATGTAGATTCAAGCGCAAAGATCGGGAAGAACGTTACGATTCATCCTTTTGCGTACATTGATAAGAACGTGGAGATCGGGGATGATTGCGAGATCATGCCTCATGCCAGCTTGATGAGCGGTACACGCATGGGAAATCGCAACCGTGTATTTAACGGAGCTGTTATCGCTGCTGAGCCTCAGGATTTCTTTTATAAGGGAGGTGATACGATCGCCGTAATCGGAGATGACAACGTGATTCGTGAGAATGTGGTGATTAACCGTTCCTCGACAGCGGAAGGACGTACTAGTATCGGTAATGGTAATTTCTTGCATGAGGGGGTACATGTTTCTCATGATACGCGGATCGGAAATCGTAGTGTATTCGGCTATGGTAGTAAGATTTCCGGAAATTGCATCTTGGAAGATTACGTGATCTTCGGAGGCAATGTGTTGATGAGCCAAGGATCCCGGGTTGGGGCTTGGGCGATGATTCAAACCGGCTGTCGTTTCCGTAAGGATATCCCTCCTTTTATCGTAGCGGCAAAGGAGCCTACCACGTATTATGGCGTGAACTCTTTCATCATGTCTCATGAGGGATTCAGTGAAAAGGTTATCAAGCACATCAGTCATGCGTACCGGATCATCTTCCAAGGAAACAGCAGCCTTACGGATGCCTTGTTAATGATCAAGGATCAGGTTCCGATGAGTAAGGAGATCCAACATATTATAGATTTCGTTGGTGAGTCTAAATTAGGTATTGTCAAATAAATACCAATAACAAACGATAGGTAAAAGCCGAAGGAAATCATTTCCTCCGGCTTTTTTTATATAATGGAAGGACGGTTTGGTTAATAATGTTTGTTAAATAATGGTAAACGTGCAGCATTTGTCTCTTTTTAAGTGTCTTACTAATAAGACAACACGCAATGAAATCCAATAAAGGAGGTTTAATATGAAAAAGTCATTTTTATTATATCTTATCATGTCTGTATTTCTCATCGGTTATTGCGCTTGCGATAATGATGAGGAAAATTTTGATACGGCTACTACCGGACAAGTGATCAAAGTCCCGGATGATATCAAATCTTTTAATTCAGTTACAAAAGAAATCGTTTTCGAGAAGAATATTTCTATCAAGCAAGACGTGCTAGGCAATGAGAAGGTTGAATTCCGGATAGCTGGAAACGGTCACTTCACGGTAGGCAGTATCTCTTCGATAAGTTCCGTTATCTATAATGCCCCAGTCTTATTAGGGGATTATCAGAGATATTATTTATATGATGGATATCCTGTTGTAGATGTTCTACAAAATGAGGTAAGTAACCAAGAGGAAAGGGACGAAAACATGCAAAAGATAGAGAAAGCTTGGAGCAACTTCCTGAAAGTATTGAATGAGGCTGGAAAGTTGAAGTAGTAATTACCGGTTTGGGATGAAACGAATAAACTTAGTGAAGCTCGTATTGAACTAGTGAAGGCTTTTCATATTCAAACAAAAACTGTACTTTTGTCATAAATGCTTTACCGTGATCTTTTGAAATAAATCAATGGAGATACGTATGTATCTTCAGAGATTGAAAAACACGAATATTATCTTCGTTCCGTCGTAACTGTCCGTATCCACATAAAAAGAAAGAGGCCAACCCCGAAGGACCAGCCTCTTTTATCGCTTTAATAGAAATTCAAATTAAAGTGCACCCACTTCTTTCAAAGCCTCGTTAGTCTTATGAACAGCGGCAGCGCTCTTAGCGAACAACTCTTTCTCCTCAGCTGTCAATTCCAACTCAACGATCTTCTCGATACCGTTCTTGCCAAGGATAACAGGAACACCGATGCAAAGATCAGATTCACCGTACTCACCTTCCAAGTAAACAGAGCAAGGAACCATCTTACCTTGGTTGTGAATGATAGACTCAACAACAAATGCTCCAGCAGCACCCGGTGCATACCAAGCAGAAGTACCTAACAATTTAGTTAATGTAGCGCCACCAACCATTGTGGAAGCAACAACCTCTTGCAATTTCTCTGCGCTTAACAATTTGCTAACAGGGATACCTTTGTAAGTAGCCAAGCGAGCCAACGGAATCATTGTAGTGTCACCGTGACCACCGATTACCATACCCTCAACCTCGTTAGCGTTACAGCCTAGAGCCTGAGATAAGAAATATTTGAAACGAGAGCTATCCAAAGCACCACCCATACCGATGATACGGTTCTTCGGCAAGCCTAAAGACTTCAATGACAAATAAGTCATTGTATCCATCGGGTTAGAGATAACTACCAAGATTGCGTTCGGAGAGTATTTCAAGATGTTTTGAGCTACGCTCTTAACGATACCAGCGTTAACACCGATCAGTTCTTCGCGAGTCATACCCGGTTTACGAGGAATACCAGAAGTGATAACTACAACGTCAGAGTTAGCTGTCTTCTCATAATCGTTTGTGCAACCTACAACCTTAGTATCGAAACCTAGCAATTGAGCGGTCTGCATCATATCCATCGCTTTACCTTCGGATACGCCTTCCTTTACGTCTAGCATTACAACTTCGTCTGCCACTTCATTGAAGGCAAGAACATTTGCGCAAGTAGCGCCTACATTTCCGGCACCAACAACTGTTACTTTTGACATAATAAATAAGTTTTAGTATGTTATTACTTAATAATACGCTATGTTTTTTAACGATGGCAAAGGTACAATCTATTACGGAATAAAGAAATATTTCCGTATATATTTTTGAGGGACATTATTAAATATAGCTAAAGCCTTGTCGAGGCTTCTTGACAACTTGGTACGCTTTTATTTTTAAGATCTTGAGGAAATGTTGTATCTTGGGTGCGAACAAAACTTAACCGAGGGAAGTTTTATTTACATGGGTTATTAATCTTAAATCCAACGTACTTATGAAAGTTCTTATATATATCCGAAAAGTCCTGTTTTTGTTTCTGTGCGGGGCCTTGTCTTTCTCTTACGGCTACGGTCAGGAGCTGCCGCTTCTGCCGGATACGATCAAGCCTCTCTTGTCGGATTCCAATTTGATAGATGAGTTGATCACTGTCGGATATGCTACGGGCAATCGTAGTACTTTATCCGGTTCCGTAAATCGGGTGAATGAAGGGGGGATGAATGAGGGATTGATCTCTACACCCTTGGACGCTCTTCGGGGAAGGGTATCCGGCGTTAGTATCCCGGTTGGAGGAAATAGCGCCGCTGCCTTGGCTGCCGTCCGGGTCCGGGGTACAACTTCCTTAACGGGAGGTAATGATCCGTTGGTGATTATTGATGGGGTTTTTGCCGATCTTAATTTGCTTAGCTCGATCTATCCGGCGGATATCGAGAACTTCACGATCTTGAAAGATGCCTCGGAGACTGCTCAATATGGTTCTCGTGGTGCTTCCGGTGTTATCGAGGTAACGACAAAGAAAGGGCGGCAGGGAGCTTTTAGTATCAGTTATGATGGGAGTTTCGGTGTGGAGGCGGCTTATAAAAGTTTGGATATGTTATCGGCGAATGGTTTCCGGAAACTGGCGGAGGAACGTAATATCGGTATTTTAGATTTAGGGAATAATACGGACTTTCAGGATGAGGTCACCCGGTTGGGGTTGGTGCAGAATCATCATATCGCTTTTGGGGGTGGTTCGGAGACTTCCAGTTATCGTGCCTCCTTGGGATTTGTGGAAAGGGAAGGGGTTATCCGAAATACGAACTCACGTAATTTTACGACCAAGTTGAATATTACACAGCATGCGTTCAATGATCTTCTAGTCTTTGATTTAGGCATATTTGGTTCCTTGCTGAAAAATGCTTATTTAAATGACGTACAGAAGATGTTCTATTCCGCCGCTACTTTCAACCCGACATTTCCGAATCATAAGAATATGGAGACGGGTAGCTGGGATCAAATAACTAACGCTAGCCAGATCACGAATCCTTTGGCTTGGTTGGAGGTGAAGGATGATGATTCGAATGCTCATATAAATACGCACTTAAAACTGGTTTTTAACTTGAGTAAGCATTTAATGTTTACGGCTTTCGGTTCGTATACCTATAATGTAATAGATAACGCCCAATACCTCCCTACTTCGGTTTGGGCACATGGGCAGGCTTATCGGGGGGAGCGGAAAACAGAATCTTTATTGGGAGATTTCATGTTGGCCTATAAAAAAGACTTTGGTTTGCATCAGCTAAATGTATTGGGATTGGCGGAAGCTCAGAAAATGATAACGAGAGGTTTTTATACGACTGCGACGAATTTCAGTACCGATCGTTTTGGTTATGATAATTTACAGGCAGGTGCGGTACGTTTATGGGAGGGGACCGGTTCTTACTATGAGGCTCCTCATCTGGCTTCTTTCCTTGGACGTGTGAATTATATTTATGATGGAAAGTATATCGCTACCGTGAATGCCCGTGCGGATGCCTCTTCGAAAGTGGGGGCCAATAATAAATGGGGTTTTTTCCCTTCGGCTTCTGTCGCTTGGGTGTTGACCGAAGAGGAGTTTATGGAAGGTGTCTCGTGGGTAAGGAATTTAAAGATTCGTTCGGGATATGGCCTATCCGGTAATCAAGATGCGATCGATTCTTACAATTCTTTGCGATTGATGAAGCCTAATGGGGTTGTTTCCGTAAATGGTGCGCCCACCGTTACCTTGGGTACGATCCGTAATGCGAATCCGGACTTGAAATGGGAGGTAAAACGTACGTTCAATGCCGGTATCGATGCCGGGTTTTTCGACAATCGTTTTATTCTCGCCGTAGATTATTATAATTCCAAGACGGATGATATGTTGTATTTGTACGATGTAAGCGTTCCGCCTTTCGCTTATAATAAAATGTTGGCGAATCTGGGGTCGATGCGAAATAGTGGCGTGGAATTGGGTATTGGCGTCACGCCCTTGCGTACGAAAGATATGGAATTGAATATAAACGTAAACGTAACTTTCCAACGGAATAAATTGCTCTCCTTGAGCGGTTGCTATAAAGGGGAATATATGTCCGCCCCGGAATATACCAGCATCTCGGATTTAAATGGGGCTGGTTTCCATGGAGGGTATAATCATATCGTTTATCAAATGGTCGGACAGCCTTTGGGTGTTTTTTATTTACCGAAATGTACAGGTTTGGTTTCCGATGGGAATGGCGGCTATAAGTATGAGATTGAGGACTTGAACGGGAACGGGGTGAGTTTGGAGGATGGTGAGGATCGTTATATTGCGGGACAAGCCATGCCGAAAACACTTTTAGGCTCTAATATCAGTTTCCGGTATAAACAATTCGATCTATCAGTACAGATTAACGGAGCCTTTGGGCATAAGATTTATAATGGAACATCGCTAACTTATATGAATATGGATATATTCCCGGATTATAACGTGTTGCGAGAAGCCCCATCCCGGAATATCCAAGATCAGACGGCTACGGATTATTGGTTGGAGAAAGGGGATTATATCAATTTTGATTATTTGACGTTGGGTTGGAACGTGCCTCTGGGTAATTTAAGGAAATATGTAAGAAATGTACGACTTTCGGTTTCCGTAAATAATCTGGCGACAATTACAGGTTATTCGGGATTGACTCCGATGATAAATAGCTCTATCGTAAATAATACGTTAGGTATAGACGATAAGCGATCTTATCCGGTGGTTCGTTCCTATACGATGGGGTTGAGTTTTAATTTTTAAAAAGGTGTTCGTATGAGAAAGCTTTCTATTTTATCCTATATATTTGCGGGTTTGATGTTATCGTCGTGCGATGGCTATCTGAAAGAGGACCCTCGTGATCAGCTTTATCCGGAGGATGCGTACGATACCCCTCAGAATGTCTATCTGAATACGGTTGCTTCCTTATATAATTATATCGGAGGTTATAGCGATAGCCAAGGATTGCAGGGAACGTACCGGGGTGTCTACGACTTGAATACCTTTACGACTGACGAGGCCATGCTCCCGACTCGTGGCGGCGACTGGTATGACGGTGGTTTCTGGCAAGGTCTCTTCTTGCATAAGTGGGGAACGAATAGTGACGCTATCCAAGCTACTTGGGAATATCTGTATAAAGTAATCGTATTAAGCAATCAATCTTTAGAGATATTAGGCGAGTTGCGGCAAAAAACGGATTATAACGATTTAGATCGGTATGAGGCGGAGGTTCGTGCCTTGCGTGCGATGTATTATTATTATTTAGTCGATATGTTTGGCCGTGTCCCTCTTATCGTTTCTTCTTCCATTCCGGTGAAAGACGTGCGGCAGAGTGACCGGAAAGAGGTCTTTGATTTTGTTGTAAAAGAATTACAAGAATCCCTTTTGTTATTGAGTACGGCGCATAGTAATTCGCCCGGCGATTATTATGGAAGGATTACGAGACCGGTTGTTTATTTTTTATTGGCGAAGTTGGCCTTAAACGCAGAAGTGTTTACGGATAACGACTGGACGGATGGTCTGCGTCCGAATGGACGGGAAATCTATTTTAGGGTAGGCGAGAGGAAGTTGAACGCTTGGCAAACGGTTGTGGCGTACTGTGATTCAATAACGGACTTAAACTATAGCTTATCTCCGAACTATGCGGATAATTTTTCTGTATTTAATGAATCGTCCGGAGAGAATATTTTCACGATTCCGATGGATAAGAACTTATATACGAACCAAATGCAATATCTTTTCCGCTCCCGTCACTATAATCATGCCAAAGCATATGGATTGGGGGGAGAGAACGGCTCTTGCGCTACGATAGAGGCCCTTCGGGTATTTGCGTATGGGACGGACTCGGTCGATACCCGGTTTTATGAGAATTATTACGCCGATACGATGTTTGACCTCAATGGTGATACGATTCGGTTAGATAATGGGACTCCTTTGGTGTATTTACCTCTAGAAGTTAGGTTGGATTTGTCTAGGTTGCCTGCCGAGAAAACGGCGGGTGCCCGCATGAAGAAATACGAGATCGATAAGATGGGGACGAAAGATGGAAAGCTATCGGATAATGATATCGTATTATTCCGTTATGCGGATGTCTTGTTAATGAGATCGGAAGCGAAAGTGCGTAATGGAGAGAATGGGGATGAAGAGTTGAATGCCGTTCGTTTCCGTGTGGGAATGTTACCTCGTGAGGCGACATTAGAAAATATTTTGGCTGAGCGTCAACTGGAATTGGCTTGGGAAGGCTGGAGGAGGCAGGATTTGGTACGTTTTGGAAAGTTTACCCGCCCTTATACGGATCGCCCTCAATTACCCGATGAATCGAATGGCTATACCACCGTTTTCCCAATTCCCGATAAAGTCCGTTCCTTGAATCCTAATTTGATACAGAATCCGGGGTATTAACTTGGACTTTGGGTGAAAACAAAGAATTAGTTTTCACCCAAAGAGCATATCTTATTCTACATACAATACCAAACCTTTCAGATATTCACCTTCCGGATGGTAGATATTCACCGGATGGTCTGCGGGTTGGGTTAATTGATGCAAGATACGAACGCTACGACCGGATTGGGCGGCGGCGCTAAATACAGCTAAACGGAAGTTTTCCTTGCTGACAACCTGTGAGCAAGAGAAGGTAAACAAGATTCCTCCCGGCTTGATCTTCTCGAAAGCGATCGCGTTTAATTTGCGATACCCTTGTAAGGCGTTACGTAGTACATTCTTATGTTTAGCGAACGCAGGAGGGTCCAATATGATTAAATCATAATTACTTCCCATTTTTTCCAAATACTTAAACGCATCTTCCGCATATGCCTCATGACGGGGATCTCCCGGGAAATTCAACTCGACATTCTTTTTCGTCAAAGAAATCGCTTTCGCCGAACTATCTACGGAATGAACCACCTTAGCGCCTCCTCTCATCGCATAGAAAGAGAAACCGCCCGTATAACAGAACATATTCAATACGGAGCGATCTTTTGCGTAATGCTCTAACAAAGAGCGATTCTCCCGTTGATCCACGAAGAAACCTGTCTTTTGGCCTTTCTGCCAGTCTACACAGAATTTCAGTCCGTTTTCTATAGCGATATCTTCCACTTCGCCTCCGAATAAGTAACCATCTTCGCTACCTAAATTCGCTTTATAAGGTAAAGTCGCTTCCGATTTATAGTAGATGTTTTGTAAAGTATCGCCCAATACCGCTTTCAAAGCCTCCGCGATCTGATGACGGGCATAATGCATTCCTACCGAATGTGCTTGCATAACCGCCGTATGCGCATACATATCGATCACCAATCCCGGTAAGTTATCGCCTTCACCGTGAATCAGGCGGAACGTATTATTATTTTCTACCCCAGCCAGCCGCAAGGTCTTTCTGAGTTCGTAAGCGATACGGATACGTTCAACCCAAAAAGCATCGTTGATGGCGATTGGGCTGAAAGATAACACACGTACGGCGATACTGCCGATTTGGTAATGGCCGATCGCCAAAAAACGCTGGTTCGCTCCGTATACCTCTACCAAGTCACCCTCTTCCGGGGCGCCTTCAACAGATTGGATCGCTCCGGAAAATACCCATGGATGGAAACGCAATAGCGATTCTTCTTTCTTAGGCTTGAGAAAAACTTTACAATACTCCATTTATGCTTGATTCAATAAATTATATATTCTTAGGCAAGCCCAAGCATCGAGGGCCGCATATTTCTTTTGTGAGTCTGTCAATACATCCGCCTCCCAATTCGTGAGGCGTTGTCCTTTTGATATCTTTTTTTGGAAAAGTATCGCATATATCTTTTGCAGGCTGGCATCCTCGATGCCGAACTGGCCTACGTAATTCTGTAAATCAAGGAAATTGGCGGGTTCTATATCCGAACGCTTCCGTATCGCCCCGAAATCATCCCGTAAAGATAACCCGATCTTTAAGGTCGAACTGCTTTTCAGGAATTTCTCCAGAGATTCCGGTATACCGATATGATTCAAGCGGAACAAGAAACAAGTATCATCCGTTGATATCTGCATCAATGAGATCTTGTAACGCTGTCCCTTCTTAAAGCTGGGACGGGTCTCCGTGTCAAAACCGACGATCGGAAAACGCAGCAAGTACTCTACGGCCTTGTCTGCCTCCTCTTTACTAAGGATCGTAATGATACGTCCCTTGAATTCCTCTACGGTAAGTTTCGCTATTTCCTCTTTAGCAATTGTATGTATAAATTGTTGTATCATTCTTCCTCTTCATTCTTTTCCAAATCCTCATCACCACTGTAACGCACAGCGTGCAACGCTTTCAAGGCATTCAATAATTGCTGTCCCCAGTATTCTTGGAAGTTCGTGCGGCACAAAGCGATAGCCTCTTGCATAACTTCCTCGTTTCCTTGACGGAATAAAGATACGAAATTTCCTGTATCTTGATAGACATCAGCCAAGTTCTCGGAAATAAACGCTGCGATAGGAGTATCGCTATACCGCATATCCGCATGAAATGTTTCCAAATAGGAATCTCGTTCGCCAAGCAAACCGGCTATCCGTGAACGAACCGACTCGTACATGTCTTCTGAAACGGAAAGCTCGAGTTCGGTTTCCTCTTCAGATTCCACTTCGGGCAACAGGCTGGCCTTTAAGTATAATAGAGGCAGGAGTTTTGTCGCCTTATCTACGAAGTCGAAAAGCCCGGTATTTCCGGCGGTCTCAACAAAGGTACAATATTCCAGTGCTACCGTAACAAATTCTAGCGTGTTGCGCTCGTATATCGGATTTTCTTCTTTTTCCATGTGCCTGTTCGTCTAATCATTCTTGATAACAATTCGCAAAAATACAACAAAAATCCGTTTTTTTCGTGATAAAGTCCCGAATATTCTTTTTAGTCGGGGATTGCTCTCCTATATATTTCCTGTTTTATTATTTTTGTGCAATTAATAGAAGGAATGTTAATGATAGACTAATGTTGGATATACTAATTAGGATAAAAAAACCGATCGAGTTATGAGTTCATGTGGAAAGAATGAGAACCCTCAAGAGATGAATCGCCGTAAATTCTTGAAGGTATTTGGGGGTGGGGCTGTCGCCTCTTCGGCGGCGCTTTACGGTTGCGCTCCCAAGAATGAGCCGGGGGCGGCTGTGGCGTTAGGTGAGGTTCCTACCGATAAAATGACCTATCGCCAACATCCTACGAATGGCGATAAGGTTTCTATTTTAGGATATGGTTGTATGCGTTGGCCCTTGAAACAAGGATCGGACGGTAAAGACCAGATTGATCAAGAAGCCGTGAATCGTTTAGTGGATTATGCGATAGAACATGGGGTGAATTACTTTGATACTTCTCCTGTTTATGTACAAGGTATGTCCGAGAAAGCGACCGGTATCGCATTGGCACGCCATCCTAGGAACTCCTATTATTTGGCCACTAAACTGTCAAACTTCCAGAACTATACGAGAGAAAACTCGTTGGCGATGTATCGGCAGTCGTTCCGTGATTTGCAAACCGATTATCTGGATTATTATTTGCTTCACTCTATCGGTGGGGGGAATGGTATCGAGCTTTTCAATGACCGCTATATAAATAATGGAATGCTTGATTTCTTGGTGAAAGAACGGGAAGCGGGACGTATCCGTAACCTAGGTTGGTCTTTTCATGGGGATGTAAAAGTGTTTGATTATGTGTTGGATATGGGCGTGAAATGGGATTTCGTTCAGATCCAGCTGAATTATCTGGACTGGAAACATGCCTCGGGGCGTAACGTAAACGCTGATTATCTGTATGGCGAATTAGAGAAGCGAGGTATTCCGGCGGTTATCATGGAACCGCTATTAGGAGGTCGCTTATCGAATGTTCCGGATCATATCGTTGCTCGTTTGAAACAGCAACGGCCTGAGAATAGCGTGGCTTCATGGGCTTTTCGTTTCGCCGGCTCTCCGGATGGGGTCTTGACGGTGTTAAGCGGCATGACGTATATGGAGCATTTGCAAGATAATATCCGTACCTATTCCCCGCTTATTCCGGTAACGGACGAGGAGAAAGACTTTTTGGAAGAGACGGCCCAGCTTATGATGAAATATCCGACAATACCTTGCAATGATTGCAAATATTGTATGCCTTGTCCATATGCGTTGGATATTCCGGGCATTCTTTTACATTATAATAAATGTGTGAACGAAGGAAATGTTCCGAAAAGTGCGCAAGACGAAAATTACGCGAAAGCTCGTCGTGCCTTCTTAGTCGGTTATGACCGGAGTGTCCCAAAGTTGCGTCAAGCGAACCATTGTACAGGGTGTGAGCAATGTAATCCTCATTGTCCGCAGGGTATCGATATCCCCAAAGAGATGCAGCGTATCGATAAATTCGTGGAAGAGTTGAAAGTGAATGGTTAACCTTTAAACAAACGGAAAATTATGTTACGAAAAATAAGAATATTCGCCGCCACCTTTTGCTTTGTGCTGATAACCCTGTTATTTCTTGATTTCACGGGTACGATTCACACTTGGTTCGGATGGTTGGCAAAGATACAGTTTTGGCCTGCGTTGTTGGCTTTGAATGTCGGTGTTGTGGTAGGGTTGGTAATCTTGACTCTTTTATTGGGGCGTGTATATTGCTCCGTTATCTGCCCTTTAGGGGTATTGCAAGATATTATTTCGTGGTTTGCTTGTAAACGGAAGAAATACCGCTTTTCCTATTCTCCCGCATTGAAGTGGGTACGTTATGGTACCTTGGTTGTTTTTATAGTGGCTTGTATTGCTGGTGTCGGTTCCTTGGTAGCGTTGATTTCGCCTTATAGCGCTTATGGGCGTATCGCTTCTAATTTATTTGCGCCAATCTATCAAGAGGGCAACAATCTATTGGCCTATTTCGCGGAACGTATGGATAGTTACGCTTTCTATTCGGTGGACGTATGGGTGCGTAGTCTGGCTACGATGGGAATCGCTATTCTGAGCTTTGTCATATTGGCGATTTTAGCTTGGAGAAATGGACGTACGTATTGTAATACGATCTGTCCGGTAGGTACGGTTCTCGGTTTTTTGTCGAAGTATGCTTTACTTAAACCTCGCATTGATACCGATAAATGTAATGGTTGCGGATTATGCGCACGTAAATGCAAGGCTTCCTGTATCGATTCTAAGAATCATGCGATCGATTATAGCCGTTGCGTGACTTGTATGGACTGCTTGGATAATTGCCGTCAAGGCGCGATTTCGTATACGAGGGCACGCAAGGCTGATAAAGCTACTTCGGTAAAAGAATCCTTAACGAAGGACACTACGGATGTTTCCCGCCGTCGAGCCTTGTCGGCTACGGCATTGGTAGCCATGTCTTCCGTTTTGCATGCTCAGCAGAAAAAACTGGAGGATTATGTGGAGATGAAGAAAGACGGAGGCTTTGCGCCGATTAAAGAACGTAAAGAGCCGAATCGTTTGGCGCCATTGGTTCCTCCCGGAGCTTTGAGTATCGGGAATCTGGCGCAACATTGCACGGGGTGTCAGCTTTGTGTATCTGTCTGCGAGAATCATGTCCTGCGCCCGTCTACGGATCTGATGAAACTGATGCAGCCGAAGATGGCATTCGATAGAGGGTATTGCCGTCCGGAATGTGTGAAATGTTCGGAGGTTTGCCCGACGGGAGCGATCAAACCTATTACGAAAGAAGACAAATCTGCTATACAGATCGGTCATGCCGTATGGGTAAGAGATCTTTGTATTGTCAATACGGACGGTATGAGTTGTGGTAATTGTGAACGCCATTGCCCGACAAAATCGATCCAGATGGTGGCGAAAGATCCGGCAGATCCAAAGTCGTTAAAGATCCCGGTGATCAATACGGAAACTTGTATTGGTTGTGGTGCTTGCGAGCATCTTTGTCCGTCTCGTCCTTATAGCGCGATCTATGTGGAAGGGCATGAGATGCACAGATCTATTTAATGCCGTTAAAATCTATCCCTAAAAACATGTACGTGTTTCTGCGAAAACATGTACATGTTTTTCAGAAAACACGTACGTCTTTTTTTCAAAGGTTCGTCAGACTCGATTTTTCTATGTACATTTGCGTGTTATAAAAGAATTATTGAGAAACTATTTATGGCAAAGAAGACAACAACAACGAAGCAAAATCATACAGAGCCGAGCTGGTTCGCAGCCTTGAAGACTTTTTTTACAAATGAACGGACCCGTTTCATTACAGGTTTGATTATCTCTATACTAACCATTTACGTAGGGCTTGCCTTGATTTCGTTTTTCTTTACAGGAGCCGCCGATCAAAGTAAAATAGAGAATGTTCCTTTAGGGGATTTGTTGACCAATCGAGGATCGGTAGAGAATTGGACGGGCGTACGCGGGGCGTATTTGTCTGATCTGTTGATGAACCGTTGGTTTGGCATCTCTTCTTTTATGATCCTCTTTTTCTTGGGATCGGTTGGGGCGAAACTCATGAATTTAAATAAAGTATCCTTGTTGAGACGTTTCTTGTTCAGTGCTTCGGCGTTGATCTGGGGATCTGTGTTTTTTGCTTTCATATTTATCAAGGGATATGAGGATACGTTTATTTATCTAGGCGGTCAACACGGATATTACATCTCGGAGATGTTTATTACCAATATCGGAATTCCCGGAACGATCTTGCTTTTATTAGGCTCATTCTTAATCATCGCTATTTTTACCAGTAAGAAGACTATTCCGTTCTTGCAGCGTATGTTCTCTTTAGGTTGGGTGAAAAATCGTTTGAAACGTGAAGGCCGAGAAGATGAGGTTGAAGTGGATCAGACGGAAAAAGAGGATATTGTAATTCCTCGCTCTAAGCCTGTCGTAGAGCAACCGGATGAACAACCGGAAATGGATGATTACGAAGAGTTTGATACGGAGGCTGAATTGTTGAAGGCCGAAGCGAAAGAAAACCGTAAAACAGTACCAGAATATGAGGAGGAAGAGGTCGCTGCTGCTGATGATTTAGTCGTTACGATCGCAAAAGGTGACGATGATCCGATAAACGAAAAGACAGAGGAGATAAATACCCCGGAATTAGGGGATGAGGAGGATGCCGGATTCACGGTGGAAGTTGCCGCTGGTAATGATGAGACCTACGATGCCTCGGCCTTGGGTACGTATGATCCCCGTTTGGATCTTTCCCGTTATGTATTCCCTACCTTGGACTTGCTGAAAGCGTATGATAGTGGGAGCATGGAGATCAATCGGGACGAATTGGCGGAAAACCAACGCTTGATCAAGCAAGCCTTGGAAGATTTCAATATAAAGATCGCTTCGATCAAAGCGACAGTCGGACCTACGGTTACGCTTTATGAGATTGTACCCGAGGCGGGTGTCCGTATTTCTAAGATCAAGAACTTGGAGGATGATATCGCCTTGAGTTTATCCGCTTTGCAGATCCGTATTATCGCCCCGATGCCCGGAAAGGGAACGATCGGTATCGAGGTGCCGAATAAGAATCCTCAGACGGTATCGATGCAATCTGTTATCGCTTCACGCCGATTCATTGAGGGTAAGTATGAGTTGCCTGTGGCGATGGGTAAGACGATTACGAACGAGGTGTTCATGTTCGATCTTTGTAAGACACCGCATCTATTGGTAGCCGGTGCTACGGGACAAGGTAAGTCTGTCGGTCTAAATGCGATCATCACTTCCTTATTATATAAGAAGCATCCATCGGAGTTGAAATTCGTGATGGTAGACCCGAAAATGGTTGAGTTTAGTATCTATTCCAAGATAGAACGTCATTATCTGGCGAAACTTCCGAATGCGGAGAAGCCGATCGTTACGGAGCCAGCTGACGCTGTCGCTACATTGAACTCGTTGGTGATCGAGATGGAAGACCGGTACCGTTTACTGGTGAACGCGAATGTTCGTAATATAAAGGAATACAACGCTAAGTTTATCGAACGGCGGTTGAACCCGCAGAAGGGACATCGCTTCTTACCCTATATCGTGGCGGTAGTGGATGAGTTTGCCGACTTGATCGCGGTGGCCGGACGTGAGATCGAGTTGCCTATCTCTCGTATTGCGGCGAAGGCCCGTGCGGTAGGTATCCATATGATCTTGGCTACGCAACGCCCGGATACAAAGGTGATTACCGGTACGATCAAGAGTAACTTTCCGAGCCGTATTGCCTTTAAGGTTGCTTCTATGATCGATTCACGTACGATTCTGGATGCTCCGGGCGCTAACCGTTTGATCGGACGGGGCGATATGTTGATTGTCGTGGCGGGACAAGAGCCGGTTCGTGTGCAGTGCGCTTTCGTAGATACGCCCGAGGTGGAGGATATCGTGGATTATATCGGTGAGCAGACTGGTTTCCAAACCGCTTATTTGCTTCCGGACTATGTGCCGGAAGGTGGGGAGGCATCAACTTCGGGAGCAGTCGATTTATCAGATCGAGATCCCTTATTTGACGAGGCGGCTCGTTTGATCGTGATTCAGCAACAAGGTTCTACTTCTTTGATCCAGCGTAAATTTGCTATCGGTTATAATCGTGCCGGACGTTTGATGGATCAATTGGAGGCTGCCGGTATTGTTGGCCCGTTTGAGGGAAGTAAGGCCCGTCAAGTATTGGTGCAAGATGAGTATTCGTTGGAGCAAGTATTAAATGCTTTGAAATAAATATGAGAAGAGAACATAAAATAAGAGTGTGGCGGTGTATCGCGTTTGTCGGATTATTCTTGTGCTTCCTGTTGGGGTTAGGAGTGGGGGCGCATGCCCAGAATGCGAATGATATCTTGGGGAAGGCGGCCGCTGCTTATGAGAATTCGAACGGGATAAGCGCTTCTTTTACGATGTTTACCCGTTCTGCCGGTCAGAATGCGGGAGAGAGTTTTGAGGGAACCATCCAGATGAAAGGTGATAAGTTTACATTAGTCACGCCGGATGCGCTTATTTGGTTTAATGGTACGACGCAATGGACGTATGTGGAACGGAACGATGAGGTGAACGTGACGAATCCTACGGGAGAAGAGTTGCAATTTACAAATCCCGCTCTTTTATTAAATAGTTATAAGAAGGGATTCACGGCGGCTTATAAAGGCGAGAGTACGGCACCGAACGGAAAAGCCGCTTACGATGTGGAATTGACACCGAAGAAAAAAGGGGATATCGTGAAAGTGGAGTTGCAAATCGAGAAATATTCAAATTTCCCGGCTCGTATCACGGTTACTTCTAAAAACGGCGTTAGCAGTACGATCCAGATCAGCCAATTGAAAACAGGTATAAACCAACCGGATCGTTTTTTTGTTTTTAACGAAGGGGATTATCCGGACGTAGAGGTGATAGACCTTCGATAATAGAGAATTGAAAATTGATAATTAATACTTAGATACTATGAGCGATTCAGTGAATGAGAAAGTACGTTGCCTTATTATAGGCTCGGGTCCAGCAGGTTATACGGCAGCGATTTATGCTTCCCGTGCGAATTTATCTCCGGTGCTTTATGAAGGAATACAGCCGGGGGGACAATTAACGACAACTACGGAGGTGGAGAATTTCCCGGGATATCCGGACGGTATAACCGGTCCTGAGTTAATGGAAGATTTAAAAAAACAAGCCGTCCGTTTTGGTGCGGATATCCGTTTCGGTATCGCTACCGCCGCTGATTTGGGCGAGGCTCCTTATAAAATTACGATTGATGGTGAGAAAGTGATCGAGACGGAGACTTTGATTATCGCTACGGGTGCTTCCGCGAAGTATCTGGGTCTTCCGGATGAGCATAAATATGCGGGTATGGGTGTATCCGCTTGCGCTACTTGCGATGGTTTCTTCTATCGTAAAAAGACGGTAGCGGTAGTAGGTGGTGGGGATACGGCCTGTGAGGAAGCGATTTACTTGGCTGGTTTGGCGAAGCAGGTTTACTTGATCGTGCGTAAACCCTATTTGCGTGCTTCAAAAGTAATGCAAGAACGTGTTTTCAAGACTCCGAATATCACGGTGCTTTTCGAACATAACACCCTGGGTTTATTTGGTGAGAATGGCGTGGAAGGTGCTCATTTGGTAAAACGTATGGGAGAGCCGGATGAGGAGAAAGTGGATATCGCTATCGATGGTTTCTTCTTGGCGATTGGCCATAAACCTAATTCGGATATCTTCAAGCCATGGATAGATACGGACGAGATCGGTTATATCGAGACAGTTCCGGGAACTCCCCGAACGAAAGTTCCGGGTGTGTTTGCCGCTGGAGATGTCGCTGATCCCCATTATCGTCAAGCTATTACCGCTGCGGGAAGTGGTTGTAAGGCTGCTATCGAGGCTGAACGTTATTTATCAGAGATCGGAAAATAGTTGACAGTTGACAATTGATAGTTGACAGTTGCGACAAGCGGTATTTAACTGTCAACTGTCACTTGTCAACTATCAACTGTCACTTGTCATTTGTCAACTAATTTAATTTCCATGAATTTAAAATCTACTCTTCTTTTGCTACTTTGCCTGATGATGGCAGGAATGGTAGCGGCAAAGGATAACACGAAAGTGATCGCCCATCGGGGGTATTGGAAAACGGAGGGCTCTGCTCAGAACTCTATCCGTTCTTTGGAACGTGCCAGCGAGATTGGTGCCTATGGCTCGGAATTCGACGTACATCTTACGGCGGACAATGTGCTGGTAATATTCCATGATAATGATATCCAAGGAAAACATATTCAATCCTGTACTTATGATGAATTGAAAGATTTGCAATTGAGCAACGGCGAAAAGCTCCCTACTTTAGAGCAATATTTGAAACGTGCGAAGAAATTGAAGAATGTCCGGTTAATTTTAGAACTGAAAGCTCATGAGACCCCGGAACGCAACCGTGAGGCTGCTAAAGCTGTTGTAGATATGGTGAAGCGTATGAAATTAGCGAAACGTACGGATTATATATCTTTTAATATGGATGCTTGTAAAGAATTCATCCGTCTATGTCCGAAATCTGAGGTTTCTTATCTGAATGGAGAATTATCCCCGATGGAATTGAAAGAGCTTGGTTTTACAGGATTAGACTACCATTATAAAGTCTTGCAATCTCATCCGGATTGGGTGAAGGATTGTAAAGTCCTAGGCATGACTTCGAATGTCTGGACCGTAGATGACCCTAAATTAATGGAAGAGATGATCGATATGGGAGTCGATTTTATTACGACTGATTTACCGGAAGAGACTCAAAAAATACTACATTCGCGGGCTCAATAAGGCATTATAAAGATGAGAAAGTTTTGTCTGTTGCTTATCCTGTCGCTGGCTTTACCCGTTTTTTGTCTGTTACAAGCGGTAGAGCCTCCCAAAAAGGAAATTCGTGCGGTTTGGTTGACTACGGTTTATGGTCTGGATTGGCCTCATAAACCGGCTACTACCGAGGCGGGACGAAAAGCCCAGCAACAGGCATTGCTTGATATCTTGGACCGGCTTCAAGAAGCGAATTTTAATATGGTCTTCATTCAGGCTCGCTTGAGGGGAGACGTGATTTATCGTTCGGCTATCGAACCGGCCACTAAGACATTCTCTGGTAAGTATGGGGTATTACCGGGATATGATCCGCTCGCTTTTGTCGTTGATGAATGCCATAAGCGAGGAATGGAATGCCATGCGTGGTTCGTGACTTTCCCGTTGGGAACGGAAAAAAGCGTGAAGGAGCAAGGAAAGCTTTCCGTGGTTAAAAAGAAACCAGAACTTTGCAAACGGCATAATGGAGAGTGGTATTTGGACCCCGGCGTACCGGAGACCGCCGATTATATTTTATCCTTGGTCAAGGAGATCGTGAATGGCTACGATATAGATGGCATCCATTTTGATTATATCCGCTATCCCGAAGAGGCGAAAACATTCCCGGATAAAACGCTGTATAATAGATCCGGTAAGAAAAAGTCTCTGGCAGACTGGCGTAGGGAGAATATCAACCGGATGGTTTACCGTATTTACGATTGGGTAAAGCAAACGAAACCTTGGGTGCAGGTTAGCAGTTCGCCACTCGGGAAATATAATCGTATTGAACGGGTACCTAATGCGGGTTGGACCGCTTACGAAAGTGTCTTCCAAGACCCTAAGATGTGGATGCAACAAGGTAAACAAGATATGATTGTTCCGATGATGTATTACCTGCATAAGAATTTCTTTCCTTTCGTGGATAATTGGGTGGATAATTGTAACGGGCGTTTGGTCGTACCCGGCTTGGGAGCTTATCGAATGGATAAGAGTGAGGCGGACTGGGCCGTGAATGATATAACGGACCAGATCGATTATAGCCGTTATTACGGAGGAGCCGGCTGTGCGTTCTTTCGTTGTGGAAATGTCCTGTATAATGACAAGGGACTTTATAAAGAGTTGAGAGACAATTACTATAAATATCCGGCCCAATTGCCTCCATTGACTTGGCTGAATGATTCGGTACCTGCCGCACCGGAGGGGATCAAAGTGGAACGTTTGGACGATGAGTTGCACTTAACTTGGGAGAAACCTGTGTCGGAAAAGCAGGACTTAACTTATACCGTTTATTATTCATTGACAGATTCGATCGATACGGCTTCGGCAAAATCCATATTAGCTACAAATATTTATGGCAACGAGCTTTTTCTTCCTATCGATGTAGAGTCTGAACGTGGGTATACATTTTCTGTAACGGCTTCCACCCGTTACCGGATAGAGAGTGAACCTTCTCCGGATACCTATTATTACCTGTCTAAATTTATCAAGTAAAGGGGGTATTTTGATTTCGAGTTTTTTTGCTTATTTTTGCGGCATATGAGACGATTTGCCACATCCTTGTTTCTTGTAATTCTTGCTTCCTTAATCTTTTATGGGGGAGCGGGGGTTAATTTCGTATCTTATTGTTGTGGCGTTTGCGAGAAAGAGGGAGTGGAGGCTTTATTGGAAGCTAAGTGCTGTGAGATTCATGGACATGATCATAGTCGTGATAATCTTGCGAATAATACGGTGGAGTGTTGTGGCATGAACGGCTGTGGCATTGAACGGGTTGATTTTGATTGGAATTCTGTAAATATACAAGTACCGGATCTGCAACCAGTCGTACATGATTTGCTCTTCTCCTCTATTTTCGAGAGTTTACAAATCGCTTCCTTATTTGCTGATTCCTATGAGATTAGGGTGACAGGTCCTCCCGTAGCCTGTCCTCGTGTGTACCTTTCTTTATTGACTACGCTTTTGATTTGATTGTATTCGTGAGGGTGGAAGCTGCTCGCTGAATACCCTTTGGTTTTTTAAGGTAGGGGATGCTCTATCCCTGCGGAAACTGTATTTAACGATTCAATCAAATAACAACTATCATGTTAAGACAATTATATCTGATATTTTTACTGCCCTGTTTGACTTTTACTTTGACTTGGGCCGAGGATTCCGGCAAGAAAGTGAAAGGACGTGTATGTGATGAAAACAAACAACCTATTATCGGTGCAAATGTATATTGGGAAGGAACCCAAAATGGAACCACGTCCGATGTGGATGGAAATTTCGAGTTAGAACGAAAAGGTGACTCCAAGAATCTGGTGGTTAGCTATATCGGTTATATGACTGAGGTCACCCCTGTGGATGAGAAGGACGATGCTATGCAGATTTTCTTAAAAGGTGAGATCGCCTTGGATGAGGTCGTGGTTAGTGAGCGCAAGATGGGAACCATCGCTTCCCGTACGAGCGTATTGCAAACTCAGAAAATTACGTACGATGAGATTTGCCGTGCGGCCTGCTGTAATCTGGCGGAGAGCTTTGAGACAAATCCGTCTGTCGATGTATCGTACTCGGATGCGGCTACAGGTGCCCGGCAAATTAAGCTGTTGGGATTGGCGGGAACCTACGTACAAATGTTGACCGAGAATTACCCGAATTTCCGGGGGGCCGCTTCCTTATATGGCTTGGATTATGTTCCGGGAGCTTGGATGGAAAGTATTCAGGTGTCTAAAGGAACCTCTTCGGTTAAGAATGGGTATGAGGCGTTGGCCGGACAAATCAACGTGGAATTCAAGAAGCCCCCTACGGCGGATATTTTCTCTGCTAATGTGTTCGCTAGTGATGCCGGACGTTATGAAGGGAATGCGGATGCTTCTTGGCATATCAACGACAAGCTCTCTACCGGTTTATTGGTACACTACTCGAATGATAAAATGCAACATGACGGTAATGACGATGGTTTTCTCGATACGCCGCTAAGGGAACAGGTGAACGTAATGAATCGTTGGTATCATAAATTGGATAAATACGTGGCTCAATACGGAGTTCGCTATCTGCATGAGAGCCGTACCGGTGGGCAGGATACGAAACACCATGATTTCACCGACCCGTATCGGATTCATTTAAATACGAACCGGGCCGAATTATTTACGAAGCAGGCCTATATTATCGATAAGGAAAAGGTAGAGAGCGTGGCATTGATACTTTCCGGTTCTTATCATGAGCAAAAATCAAGATATGACCGTACGCCCTATAATGTATATCAGAATAATGTATATGCCAGTTTGCTGTATGAAAAGGAGTTTACGCCGATGCATAGCTTGAGTACCGGATTAAGTATGAACTATGATGGTTTCGACGAGAATCTGGTTCAATATGCGGGAGGAGAGTCGGTCCGTCATGCCTATGACCGTACGGAAGTCGTGCCGGGAGCTTATGCCCAATATACGTTCAATCTGAATGATAAACTGATCTTATTGGCGGGTGTACGTGCGGATTATAGTACGTTGTATGATTTCTTTGTAACCCCTCGTGTACATATTAAATATAATCCTTTTGACTGGTTCCATATCCGGGCTTCGGCAGGTAAAGGATTCCGGACAGCGAATGTGCTGGCAGAGAACAACTTTTTGTTATCCAGTAGTCGAAAAATGTATATCGCCGACAATCTGGATCAAGAAGAAGCGTGGAATACCGGTCTGAATCTGTCATTTTATATACCTTTGTTCGGGAAGGAACTGAGCTTGAGCGGGGAATGGTATTATACCGATTTCTTGAAGCAAATCGTGGTGGATATGGATAGTGATCCTCATGCGGTTCGTTTCTACAATCTGGATGGGCGTTCCTATTCGAATAGCTTCCAAGTGGAGGCTTCCTATCCTTTTTTCCGGGGATTTACGTTAACGGCCGCTTATCGTTATACGGACGCGAAGACCGATTACCGGAATGAGGAGGGTGTGGCGCATCGATTGAAAAAGCCGTTGGTTAGTGATTATAAAGGTTTATTGACCGCTTCTTATCAAACCCCGTTGAAAAAATGGCAGTTTGATTTGACCGGCCAGTTTAATGGAGGCGGTCGTATGCCGACACCGGATGCGTCTAATCCGTTATGGGAGCCGAATTTTAAGGCTTATACGGTTGTGAATGCGCAGATTACGAAATATTTCCGTCAATGGTCTATTTACGTGGGAGCGGAGAACCTGTTTAATTACAAACAACCGAATCCGATTATCGATGCCAGCAATCCCAGAGGGGATAACTTCGATGGATCTATGGTGTGGGGACCGGTGCATGGACGGAAAATTTATGCGGGTATCCGCTTTAATATAAGCAGGGATTGACACGTATATACGTATAAGCCCGTACGTATATACGTGTAGGCCTATGCGTATACTGGTGTGCCCCTACGCCTATATACGTGTAGCCCGATGCCTATAGTGGTGCTTTTCTTTTGGTAGATATGAATGGATAATTAGAACTGTTAATATTAAAAAAAACAATTGATTATGAGACGATTAATTATGTTGCTATTTTGTGCCGTATGTACGGTATCGATGACATTCGCCCAAGAAGCGAAAAAGAAGAAGGACTCTGTGACATTCTTTATCGAAGCGATGGATTGTGATCACTGTATCAAGAAGATCGAGAAAAATATCGCTTTCGAGAAAGGAGTGACCGACTTGAAATGTGATCTGAGCACCCGTACGGCCATTGTGACTTACAAGACGGATAAGACTTCGAAGACCCGCTTGGCCGCGGCCTTCAAAAAGATCGGTATGGAAGCGGTTCCGGTAGATAATGGCGCCGGCTGTCCGGTACCTCCGGCGAAAAAAAGTGAGCATACTCACGCTCATTAACATGGAAATTCATAAGAACATCTTATCTTTGCAGATGTTCCGTGAGGGCGGGCCGGAGTGTCCGCCCTGTTTATGAAATAATTTTTCTACGGAATGCAGCGTTTGTTTAATTATTTACATCCTAATATTGTACAGTCTCCAGAAGGGAGACGTTCAAGGCACGACTGAATGAATGAGCTACAACTGATAGAGGGTTGTCGGAAGGGGGAGAGACGAGCTCAAAAAGAGCTTTATGATGCGTATTCCCGAAAAATGATGGGAGTTTGCCTTCGTTATGTGAACGACAGGGAAACGGCTCGTGATTTGTTGCAGGATGGCTTCGTGAAAATCTTTACCAGTATGGATTCCTATACAGGGAGTGGTTCATTTGAGGGGTGGATGCGGAAGATCTTTGTTAATTGTGCGTTGGAATATCTGCGAAAGTCGGATGTGTTGCGTGAAGCGACCGATCTTGACAATACGGCGGAACTGATTCAACCCGATAGTTCGGCTATCTCGGACATGTCGGCGGCTGAGTTGATGAATCTAGTGAAGGAGTTGCCGGTTGGCTTCCGTACCGTATTCAATATGTTCGCGATAGAGGGATATTCTCATAAGGAGATCAGTGAGATGTTGAACATAACAGAGAGTACTTCCCGTTCCCAATATACCCGTGCCAAGCAGTTATTACAACGTAGAATTAACGCATTGTATTGAGATAAGATGAGTAAAAAGGAAAGAGATATATGGGATGACGCGATCCGGTCGAAGCTAGAGGATTTCGAGATGGATACGCTACCCGGCGACTGGGAGGCTATAGCCGATCGATTGCCCGGAAAGGCTCCGGTTCCTTTGCGTCGTACGCTTCGCTACTGGGTTGCCGCCGCCGTGATCTCCTTATTGGTCGTATCGGGTGGTATCTATTTATATGACAGGGAGATGGAAGATCTACCTATAGCCCAAGAAATACAGTCTTCACAAGAGTCGACATCCGTGGATACCCCGGTTGTTCCGGTAGAGAAAACGATGGAGCAAGCACCCGTATTAGCGACTATTCCTGCTGCTGC
>NZ_FR885329.1:53459-63238 GCF_000436315.1 Parabacteroides sp. CAG:2
TCCTGCTGCTGCGGTCGTGAAGGCAAAAGCGGCATCTGGAGCGGTTAAAGTGGGAGCTAAGGCTAGGATGGCAGCGTTCCGGCAAAATGTAGAGAGCGCAGAGGATCGGCTTATTTCTGAGTCGGAGGTAATGTCTGCTGATAGATCGGCGAATGAGAAAGATACCGTTGAGCCGGAGGTTGAAAGGAATAATGATGAGATAGTTGTTCTCAAGAATGATGTACTTGTCGCGTATGCTACTCCTGTTGCTAAAAAGAAGCCGGAGAAGACTGCGTCCCGGAAATGGGGGTTCGGTATGGGAGGTGGAGGTCTTTCTATGGGCGCTGATAATCTGGTCCCTCAGTATGTGACGAATAGCAGCGTGCTTAAGAGTGAGAATCTGATGAGCTTAAATTCGTTCGATGCGGAGAAGAAAGATCCTGCTAAGACGGATATTCATCATAAGACGCCTATTGGGGTGGGGATCTCAATTAGTCGTTATTTGAATAATCGTTTTTCTTTGCAGACTGGATTAACTTATTCTTACTTAAGATCGGAGTGGAGTACGAATAATACGTATCATATAGAGAATGATCAGCGATTGCATTTTATAGGAATTCCATTATCATTGACTTATAAGATCGCGGAATGGAATCGTTTTATGTTTTACGCCTCAGCCGGAGGTATGGCGGAAGTGAATGTCGCTGGCAAACGTAGAATGAAATTATTCTCGGATGAGGTAGAGATCGCAAAGCAAAGTGAACATATTCGAATGAAAGAATGGCTATGGTCTGTAAATGCCCGTGCGGGTGTAAGTTATCCGATTATCCGTTTTGTAAGCGCTTTCGCTGAGGTGGGAGCTAGCTATTATTTTGATAATGGTAGCGAGATCGAAACCATCCATTCGGAGAAGCCGTTTAACATGAGCCTTCAGTTTGGATTTCGTTTTGGTTTTTAATACTCGATAGATTAACAGTGTAAATACAAATACTTAAAAATAGAAAAATTGAATTATGAAAGCATTTAAATTAATTGGAGCAGCGGCGGCTGCGTCATTATTGTTGTTGACCTCTTGTCTTGGAGAATCGAATAATACGGTGACTCGTGCCGGCTTTGGTGTCGCAGGTCTTTCTGAAAAGACATATAAAACGGTACTGAATACAAATATGGGAGCATTATACTCTCCGTCTTTATCGGCACAAGTAGTTGACGGAGCTTGTTACTTGATCAACTATGAATTAGACCTAAATTCTCCGGAGAATGCGAATGCGGCGACAAATGGTTATTTAACAGCGACAATCTCTGTGGCAGATGAGATAACAAAAGGACAGCCAGTCTTTTATAATGTGCCAGATTCGGCCAGCTTACTTCAGAATGAGATACCTGTAAAAAACCTATTTAGCAATGGCGACTATGGGGTGTATGTAGACGGTTATTTATTCTTCTTTATAACAATGGATATGTTTAAGGATCAGAAAAATTCTTATACTTTATATTGGGATCGTTCAAAGGAGCCTACTATGGTGGATAATGTCCCGACATATGACTTGTTCTTGCGTGTCGCTAAAGTAGCGGACGGAACAGGTTCTGCTGCATCATCCATAGGAGAAGTCCGTGCGTTTAATGTTAAGTCTGTATTGGAGTCTGTGAATAGCGCTGAGGCTAATAAAGATTCAAAGTCTTTTAATCTTAAGGTCAATTATCTAAATACGATTAATGAAAAAGATAGTACGGATTTGAAATGGGCTTCTTATACCGTTCTATTCCAAGTCGTGAAAAACTCATAAAGAAATTAGTATAGAAGTTGAGGGCGTACCGATAAGAGGATTATCGATACGCCCTATTTTTTTGCCGTTTTTTTTATGTATATGGGTAAAGATCGTATCTTTGCGTACTTTAAGAGGAGTATTGTGAAATGAGATACAAGAATTTAATAGGTTTTGTCTGGGTGGCGGTTATCATGGGTCTGTTTACTTCTTGCCTAAAAGACATAAATAACGTCTATAATCCGGGAACGACCGCCGCTGTGGTTCGTCAACATGGAGATAGCGCGTTGATGATGGCTAATACCCGGTTCGGTTGGATCTATTCGACGAAGCTGAGCTCATACTCAGAGGGTAAATGCTTGTTGGTGAGTTTTGATTATGATCCTAGCTTGCCGGAAAATACGGGTGCGGAACAAAAAGGGTATTATACGGTGACGATACAAGGGGAAACCGCCGTTAACCAGCAAAACGCTGAGAGTCCTCTTACGGATACGCATAAACTATTGACAAATGAGCAACCGATACTTGCGGTTAATCCGAACGACTCTGTTCTGTACGTCAAATTGGAAGATTATTTGTTTTTGCCTTCCGCCTGTTGGACAACAAAAGACCGGGCTTTAAATTGGCAACTGACTTATGATCCGACTCAACAACCAGTTGTTGAAAATCGAAAATCTATATATTCCTTATATTTACGGGCTGCCGCTACGACCGGAAAGCCGGAGGATAAGGCAGAGGAGGCTATCGCGGTTATCAATGCCTTTAATCTGGCGAATTTTATCAAGGATATGCGAGAACAAGGTGGACGCGACGCGGATATGTATGTTCGGATTCATTATATCGATCAAATTAATCCGAAAGATAGTACCCAGTTTACATGGGGAGTAACGGATCCTTTACTTATAAACTAAAGAAGATGAGAAAGCGAATTTTATACGGCTTATTTTTATCCTTGTTTTTCTTAATGACCTCTTGTATGGGGGATGGAAGTAATTCCATCAATTATCATCGAGTAGGAGTGATACGTGAGAATCCTATGCGATGTATCTATACGGCAGATGATCAAGGGGAGATCTTTATCGTCTCTTCCTCTGTGTTTGAGAATCGGACGGATTTGAAAGAGGGTGACTGTTGCGTGGTTGATTTCAAGACGAATTTTAGCGAGGAATTGGGCAATGGTGTTTACAACGCTGAGATTTATAAGTATGATTCGGTCGCTGTATGGCCTTTGCATGAGACATTGACTGATACTACGGTTGTATTGGACAAGGAGCGTCTGGTTACGCTGGACTTTAAGAAAAGTATTTATTTGGAAGGACGTTTCTTCTTGCAAACTCAACATGTAAATCATCAGGTAGACCAAAAGGATATTTTCAATTTATCTTATAATCCTGATCAGGAGGTGGAAGAAGACAGCACCGGACAACGGGTCTATAACCTATACCTTCGGGTAACCCAAGAGGGAGGCACCGGCGATTCCACGAAATGGGTGAATACGACCGCTTTTACGATCGATAAGTTTTTGGACCAAGCCAAAGCGATAGAGAGCAGGGAGGGGCAAAATGAGATAAACTTTAAAATAAATTATGCCGAACGCTATAATGCGGATACAACCGCATGTGTTTGGGGGGCTACCGACGTATTTACGTTGCGTTTTACGAATTAAATATATACTTTTGCTATTTAAAAGTAAACAGAGATGTATAAGGAGATATTTAGGTGGGTAATCGCTATCATCTCACAGCCGGCGAAGGCGTGGGTCTTGTTAGCGAAAAAAGGAGAGAAGCAGGAGGAGTTCTTATCCCGATTCGTGTATCCTTTGATCGGCTTCGTTACTGTCGCGGCTTTTCTGGGCGTATTGTTTACGCGGAAGGAGTTTGATTTAGAGCTGGCCTTGAAGTCGTCTATCCGGACATTGGTGTCCTCGTTCGGTGGTTTTTACCTCGGGGCTTATCTGATGAACGAGATATGGCAAGGTTTATTTAAACGGGAGAAGGACTTGAAACTGTGGTTGCGCTTCGTCGGGTATTCCTCGTCGTTGATGTTCGCTTTGAATATCGTATTGATGTTGCTTCCCGAGTTTTTCTTCTTGCGGATATTTATCCTTTATACATTCTATATTGTTTGGGAAGGCGCTGGTCCGTATATGGGAGTCGAGGAGAAGATCCGTCTGAAGTTCGTAGGATTTACAACCGCCATTATATTACTGACTCCGGCAGTTATCGAGATTTTGTTATCGATGCTGATGCCCGGTTTGAGTTTTTGACAGAATAACACAAGATGAAAGAGAAGATTAGTAATAACATACAGATAAAGAATAAGCGGGCGACGTTCGACTACGAGTTGCTCGACACTTTTACGGCCGGGATCGTACTGACCGGAACGGAGATTAAATCGATCCGTTTAGGGAAGGCGAGTTTGGTAGATACGTTTTGTATCGTGGAAAAAGGGGAACTGTGGGTGAAGAATATGTACATCGCCGAATATTTTTACGGTACGTACAATAATCACAACGCACGGCGGGACCGGAAATTACTTCTTACCAAAAAGGAATTACGAAAGATCGAGGGTGCGGTTCGTGCTAGTGGTTTTACGATCGTTCCCACTCGTTTGTTTATCAATGAGAAAGGATTGGCGAAAGTAGTCGTCGCGATCGCACGAGGTAAAAAGGAATATGATAAGCGAGACTCCATCCGGGAACGTGACGACCGACGGGAGATGGATCGGGCTTTCAAACGATAAGTCGAGATGGAAACAGGGCAAGGTGTGATCGGTAGGGTTTGGGGATGTATCCTGAAAGCTCTGCCTAAAGCAGGCAAGACGTGTTTATGGCTGCTAAAGATTATTTTGCCTATTTCTTTATTGGTCCGTATATTGCAATATTCCGGAATATTAGGTCAGATCTCGGATTGGTTAGTGCCCGTGTTCTCGTTGGTGGGTCTGCCGGGGGAGACAGCCATTATTTTTATAACCAGTATATTCTCCCCATTATATGCTCCGATCGCTTTGATCACCTCGATGTCTTTAGGAGTCCGTGAAGCTACGATATTGGCATTGATGTGCCTTACTTCCCATAATCTAATGGTAGAATCCTCCGTACAGGCAAAGACCGGGTCTTCTTTCTGGGAGATGACGCTGCTCCGTTTGATCATGAGTTTCGTGATCGCCTTTTTTTTGAATTGGGTAATGCCCCATGAAGGATGGGGACAGGTCGGGATCGCTCAAAGCGCAGCTGTATGCGATAATTGGTTGGAAGTATTCGTACTTTGGTTTACCAGCTCGATGAAGGTGGTGATTTCTATTTTGATAATTGTTACGGCTTTAATGATCCTTCATTATATATTGGAAGAGTTTAATCTAATGAAAGGATTGTCCTCGGTCTTTTCTCCGCTGATGCGATTATTTGGCTTGCCTCAAGATGCCGCTTTTTTGTGGTTGGTAGGTAATGTGGTCGGACTGGCTTATGGCGGGGCTATTATGGTAGAGCAAATGGAGCAGAGGAAGTTGTCTTACGGTGACGGCAACTTGCTGAACCATCATTTGGCCGTGTGCCATTCCCTGTTGGAAGATACGATCATCTTTGCCGCGATAGGGGTACCCGTTCTTTGGGTGGTGCCTACCCGTCTGTTTTTCGCCATCGCTGTGGTATGGATCCTCCGGGGATATAGTTATATGTACGCAAGAAAGGTAAAACATATTTATGAATAAGGAACGATTTCTGCGACTCTTGAATGAGCGCATTTTGATCTTGGATGGTGGTATGGGTACCATGATCCAAAGTTTCAAACTAAACGAACAAGATTACCGAGGCGAACGTTTCGCCGATTTTCCGGGACAGTTGAAGGGGAACAATGATTTATTGTGTATCACCCGCCCGGATGTAATCCAGTCTATTCATCGTCAGTATTTGGATGCGGGAGCGGATATCTTCGCTACGAATACGTTTAACGCGAATGCTATTTCCATGGCAGATTATGCGATGGAGGCCTATGTACGTGAGATAAATCTAGCCGCCGGACGATTGTCGAGGGAAGTGGCGGATACCTATATGGCAGAGCATCCGGATCGTACGATCTTCGTGGCCGGATCGATCGGTCCTACCAATAAGACAGCTTCCATGAGTCCGGATGTAAGCGATCCCGCTTATCGTGCCGTCACTTATAAAGATTTGTATAATGCCTACAAGGAGCAAGTCGAGGGACTTGTTGACGGCGGGGTGGATATCATCCTTTTCGAGACTACATTCGATACGTTGAACGTAAAAGCGGGATTGGAAGCGGCTGAGGTCGTGTTGAAAGAGAAAGAAAAAGACCTGCCGATTATGTTGTCTTTGACTTTGTCCGCACAAGGTGGACGAACATTTTCCGGACAGACTTTATTGGCCTTCTTGGCTTCCATACAGCATACACATATTGTTTCGGTTGGCTTAAACTGCTCTTTCGGAGCGGCGGATATGAAGCCCTATTTACAAGAGTTGGCGAAGTATGCCCCCTATTATATCAGCGCTTATCCGAACGCCGGATTGCCGAATAGTTTTGGTACCTATGACGAGACGCCGGATAAAATGGCCCAACATGTGAAGCCTTTTGTGGAAGAGGGATTGGTGAACATTATCGGAGGCTGTTGCGGAACGACTCCAGCGCATATCTCCCGGTATCCGGAGTTGGTGAAAGGAGCTAAACCGCATATCCCGGCTCCGAAACCGGATTGCCTGTGGCTGTCGGGCTTGGAACTGCTGGAGGTGAAACCGGAGAATAATTTCGTGAACGTGGGAGAGCGTTGTAATGTGGCCGGTTCTCGGAAATTCTTACGCTTGATAAAAGAAGGCAGTTATGAGGAAGCGTTGACGATCGCTCGTAAGCAAGTGGAGGATGGCGCCCAAGTGATCGATATCAATATGGACGATGGTATGTTGGATGCCGTGAAAGAAATGAAGACATTCTTAAACTTGATCGCCTCCGAACCGGATATTGCCCGTGTACCCGTCATGATCGATTCTTCTAAATGGGAAGTGATCGAGGAAGGCTTGATGTGCGTGCAAGGAAAGAGCATCGTGAATTCCATCTCCTTGAAAGAAGGAGAGGAGGTCTTCCTTAAACATGCCGCCCGTATTAAGCAACTGGGTGCGGCTGCGGTCGTGATGGCTTTCGATGAGAAGGGGCAGGCGGATACCTATGAAAGAAAGATTGAGATTTGTGAACGGGCCTATCGCCTATTGACTGAAAAGATCGATTTCAATCCCCAAGATATTATTTTTGACCCGAATGTATTGGCGATCGCTACCGGTATGGAGGAACATAATGGCTATGGTCTGGCGTTTATCCGTGCCGTTGAATGGATCAAGAAGAACTTGCCGGGTGCGAAGGTGAGTGGTGGTGTAAGTAATTTATCTTTCTCTTTCCGGGGGAACAATCATGTACGCGAGGCTATGCATTCCGTATTTCTATATCATGCGATCGGGAAGGGGATGGATATGGGTATCGTGAATCCGTCTACCTCCGTACTTTATGAGGATATAGAGCCGGAGTTCCGTACCTTGTTGGAAGACGTGATCTTGGCACGCCGTCCGGAAGCTGCCGAGGAATTAATTACTTATGCTCAAAATTTACATGTTCAAGCTTCCGGAGAAACTCCGGAGAAGCATGAGGCTTGGCGTGAGCTTTCATTGAAGGAGCGTTTGGAACATGCCTTAATCAAAGGGATCGGAGACTATTTGGAGGACGATTTACAAGAAGCCTTGCGGATTTATCCGCATGCCGTGGATATAATTGACGGTCCGTTAATGAGCGGAATGAATAAGGTCGGCGAGTTATTCGGTGCCGGAAAGATGTTTCTCCCTCAAGTCGTGAAGACCGCACGTACGATGAAAAAGGCCGTGGCTATTTTACAACCGGCCATTGAGTCTGAAAAGAAAGCTTCCGGCTCTGCGAAGGCCGGTAAAGTGATTTTCGCTACGGTAAAAGGGGATGTACATGATATCGGTAAGAATATCGTCTCTATCGTATTGTCTTGTAATAACTACGAGGTGATTGATTTAGGGGTAATGGTTCCCGCAGATGTGATCATAAAGAAAGCGATCGAGGAGAAACCGGATCTGGTTTGCTTATCCGGCCTGATAACCCCTTCTTTAGAAGAGATGGCGCATGTTGCGGACGAGATGCAGAAAGCGGGACTTACGATTCCTATGATGGTGGGTGGCGCTACGACCTCCAAATTGCATACGGCGGTGAAGATCGCTCCGCATTATGATTATCCGGTGATTCATGTGCTGGATGCCTCACAGAATCCGTTGATCGCCGCCAAACTATTGAATCCAGATACCCGTGACGCTTATATCAGGGAGTTGGAACAAGAACAAGAAGTCTTGCGTGCCTCTTTAGGGCAGAAGAAAGAGACCTTGGCTTCTCTTTCAGAGGCTCGTAAGCATCCGATAGAAATAGATTGGACCGGGTATACACCGGTTGTTCCGGCCCGGATGGGGGTACATGTTATCCCTTATATCCCCTTGGAAGAAGTGATTCCTTATATCCACTGGACCTTCTTTTTTAGCGCATGGAAATTGAATGGCCGTTTCTCGGAAATCTCCCAGATACATGGTTGCGATTCTTGTCGTGCCTCTTGGTTGGCCGGATTCCCGGAAAAAGATCGTGCGAAGGCTACCGAGGCGATGCAATTATACAAGGATGCTGTTAGGTTATTGGATCGGCTGGTCAATATGAAGGTTGAATATTGTAAAGCGATTTACGGATTTTTCTCAGCGAATAGTGAAGGGGATACGATCCGAATGGGTGATATAGCGCTGCCTTTATTACGTCAGCAAGTAAAAAAAGAGGAAAATATTTATAAATGTCTTTCCGATTATGTAATACCGGTTTCCGAGGAGCGAACTGATTATGTAGGGGCGTTTGTCGTTACCGCTGGAGCTGGCGCTGATTGTTTGAAGGATAAATTTGAGGAAGAAGGCGATACCTATAATTCAATGTTGCTGCAAACCTTGACCGATCGCCTAGCGGAAGCTACAGCCGAATATCTTCATGAGAAAGTACGTAAAGAATATTGGGGATATGCTAAAGACGAATCCTTGTCTATCCCGGATCTTTACAAGGTGAAATACCAAGGAATCCGTCCGGCTATCGGTTACCCTTCTCTACCGGATCAATTATTGAATTTCACATTGGATGGATTGCTCGATATGTCGCGAATTGGTGTTTCGTTAACCGAGAATGGTGCCATGTATCCTACGGCTTCGGTTAGTGGGATTTATATTGCCCATCCCTCTTCTCAATATTTCATGATCGGTTCTATCGATGAGGAGCAGATGAGAGATTATGCGAGCCGCCGGAATTTAACGGAGGAGCAAGTCCGAAAGTTATTGAGTAGGAATATAGGATAATTTAGTAGCATCACTGCAACCCGGGTTGCAGTGATGCTGCAATGCCTGTGCAGTAATACTGCAACACCTATTGCAGTAACACTGCATAGGCATTGCAGTAAAAAATCGATCAATACGATCTATCTGCCATAGTAATGCTTGGCGGAAGGAACCATGATAACGTTCAATTCCGGATCAGCCATGTCTGGATCGATCGGGAACATCGGTCTCACGATATTCTTATAGGGAAGCTTCTTGAAGTCCTGATCCACGCCTCCCCTTGTAAAAGCCATCACCCAATCCGCTTGTATATTGTACCATTGGGTTACAAGGTAACCCTGTTTAACCATTACGATATCCATTTCCTTCGGGTCAATTCCTGAACCCTCTAGGTTTGGAGTGGGAGACGATGTGCCTACTACCACATAAACGCTTCCGGTCTTTACGATAGCGATATCTCTTTTCCGTCTCCATGATTCCGCGTTCTTGTCTTCTTCCGGACTGACATAAACCACGGTACCCGACAATTTCACGGGACCTTCGTAGGAATTATCGACCATGGCACCTACCATGCCTTCTACGTGTCCGCCTACGCCGACCTTACGTGCCTGCTTAACCACTTCTTCTCCCGGGATGGAGCAATAAAGAACGCTCTTTCCCTT
>NZ_FR885329.1:63261-138958 GCF_000436315.1 Parabacteroides sp. CAG:2
GCTCTTTCCCTTATCAGTCTGGAATTCCGGACGCTTCAAGAGTCTCGCCAAAGTCCAAGTAACCTCGCCTGAGCCGCCTCCGCCGGGATTATCTCCCATATCACTGATAAAGAAAGGCTTCTTTTTGCTTGCTATTGCCAAATCGATACATTTCTCGAGCGAATATCCCGGAGCTTCCAGCGAGAACTGCTTACGGACATCCCAGAATTTCTGGGCGAGTTTCTTCGCCCCGGCTTTTACCTGTTCCTCATCGTCACCGTAAACCATCACGGTTCCTTGGTTCCGTGGGTTGTCTCCCCAAACATAACCGATCCAGATCCCTGCGTCTATCACTCCGGGCATGGCTTCAACCTCGGGAACCAATGCGTACAGCGATTTCGCAGGCTCGACACGGGTACTCGACCATTCGCCGGAAACTAGGACAGGAACAGCAACCCATGCCTTGTATGCCGGACGCCCTTTCCCTGATTCAAGACGTTCCAACAAATTGACAACCCCTCGCCGATGTGATTCACGAGAATCCGCATGCGGTGCTTGACGATAAGTCGTAATCAAATCGGAGTTGAGAGCTACCAACCAAGACGTATTTCCGTGAAGGTCCATCGTGGTGGTAGTCAAGACATCGTTTCCGATCAAGCTACGCACCTTCTCCATGAATTCGCCCTCGGGATCGGCTACGCCTTCCACGCTACAAGCTCCGTGGTTATAAAACCAGAAAGCGTCATATGGCATATTGGCCTTGATCATCTCCAATGTTTTTTCCACAAACGCGTCGTACGATTCTTTTGTCACGGGGCCTCTTCCACCGCCATAGCCAATCTGCGTGGGAAGCCAAGTGGCCGCCTGTCCCATTGCGGAGTCTGGGCTGAGATAGTCCGGCATTCTTACGGGGTGTCCTACGAGCGGCTGCCTATTCGGGACGAACACGCTGTTTTCTATCTGTATACCGGCAATACCGATACGAGGTTTTTTCTTCTGTCCAAAGGCCTCTCCAACGAACGATACGGCCAAGAGACAGATTCCGAGCAATACTAAATTCCTATTCATGCTATTATGATTTTTGCGAATTGTTATTTCCTTATTAATTAGTTATTAAACCGTCACTAATATCAATCTCGGTTTGAGGTATAGGCAATACTTCCGCACCGGCGCTGAAAGGAGTCTTAGCTCCAAATTCCGCCTTCTTGGTTCCGTTAAAGACTTTCTCGCCCCATCCTACACGTACCACGTCAAAGAACCGGAAACCTTCCATTCCGAACTCCAGATGACGCTCATTCATGATGTCTTCAAACAATTGGCTTCCTGTATGGTTCTTAGGAGCCAAGTTGACATGACTTCTTACCTCATTCAGATACTTTTGCGCATTAGCGATATCGCCGCTGAAATAACAAGCCTCGGCATAGTTCAAATATACCTCCGCGAGGCGGATAAGCCTGAGGTTCGTGGGTTGATTATTTCCCCGATTCTCCTCTCTTTGCCCGGGCGCGAGATATAGTTTGCGATTGTACCAACCGGTTCGGTCGTCCGTAACGGGTGCCACATCGCCTTTGGCCGCGGTCTCGATCTCTATAGCCTCTTCCGTGGAAAGGAGAGTGGTCTTCTTTCGTATGACATCCCCCTCAGCATCATAAGCGTCCGCCAAGGCCTGTGTAGGTTGCGCGCAACCGAAGCCGATCGTCATGTTTCGGGGCATAGACATCAGCACGTGACGGTTACCGTTATTTACATTATACGAACTTTGGGTGGAAGAGACATACATATTCACTTCTAGAATAGAAGAGGAGCAGTGCTCGCCGTCCAGTGAGAACTGCCAAGCGTAATCCTCCGGAGCGACCAAGCTATACTCACCCCCGCACTCATTCTGGAATTTCTCGAATGCCTTTTTTACCTCATCGTATTTTTTCTCATACAGATAAATACGTGTTTGCATGGCGATGGCCGCGCCTTTGGTAATCCTTCCCGCATAGCTTGACTCGTAGTTAGCCACCTCACTTTTCTTAGGTAATACGCTAACCGCATCGTTTAGGTCTTGCTCGATAACCGAGTATATCTCTTCGACAGACGCACGTCCGAGTCTCTCATGATCGAGATCCAAGACTCCCGTATAGCAAGGAACACCACCAAAGGTTTTCACAAGCTCGAAATAAGTATAGGCGCGAATAAACTTGGCCTCACCGATCATCTGTTCCCTGTTATATTTCGAGAATAGGGCATCGTCTGCCATTTCCATATCCCGTATAAACAAATTGGCCTTATTAATACATTGGTAAGAATACCGATATTTGTTCAAGATCTCGGTATGATCCGCTTGATACTGATAATTCTCCAGCAACGTGAAGGTTTGTGCGTCGTTCGAAGAACCGCTGTAGGTCGCGTCATTCGACAACACGTCGCCGAAACATTGCATTGACCATGTGTAACGGAAGTCCTTCATGACGGAATAGACAGCGGTCAGACGCAAGAAAGCTTGTCTTTCCTCTGATATCTCTCCAGCCTCCGGACTTCCTAACGGAGCTAAATCCAAATCTGCGCAACTGCTGAATCCTGTTAAAATCGCTAGTACGATTCCTATGATATATTTGTTTTTAAACATGACATTATAAATTTTAAAAAGTAACATTAATACCTCCGGTGAATGAAATGTTCTGAGGATAGATACCGTAATCTATGCCTCTAGACAAAGAGCTGGACTGACCCACTTCCGGATCCATACCCGAGTAACTGGATATCGTAAACAAGTTCTGGCCGCTTACATAAAAACGTACTTTTTGTAGTTTTATCCTCTGCGTGAGAGAAGCGGGCAGGGTATAACCTAGCTGGGCGTTTCTCAAGCGGAAATAAGTCCCGTTTTCTACGTACATGTCCGAGAAGCGGTCATTGTCGTTTACGTCCGTAGCCGTCAGGCGAGGGATGTCCGTATTTGTATTATTTGGCGTCCAATAGTTCATTAACGCTCTATCCTTGTTCGTTATATCGTTCGGGAAGTAGGTGTAATAACGCATCGCGTTGAATATCTGATTACCGATTGTTCCACCAAACTGCAAATTGAGGTCGAAGCCTTTCCACGCCATACCCATGTTGATACCGTATATGATATCCGGAATAGGATTACCGATCATGCATCTATCACTTGAGTCTAACTTGCCATCGCCATTCGTATCTACGAACAATACATCGCCCAATTCGGCATTAGGTTGGAAATCCGCCCGCTTAACGGCATTCAACTGTTCCTGTGTTTGGATAAGCCCGTCTGTCTTATAGCCCCAGAACGCACCGATAGGCATACCTTCATTCGTATAGGTGAGGTACATGCTTCCGTTTCGGAATGGTCCATCGGAGATTGGTGTGCCACCATTCAATTTCGTCATGCGGTTACGGATGGTCGACATATTTACTCCCACGTTGTATTCGAAACCGCTTTCGGTCTTGTCTCTCCACTCGAGATTCATCTCGATACCGCGGTTGTTCGCCTCGCCGATATTGGTGTAGGTGTTGCTGGCATATCCCATGTAGATAGGCATAGGAGCGGCCAGCAGCATGTCCTTCGTTGTCTTGTAATAATACTCGAAGCTGAAGACCATGCGGGTGTTAAAGAAGCTTGCGTCAAGACCGATATTCAGAGATTCAGTGGTTTCCCATTTAATATCCGGATTGCCCAATCTGCTCACGGCAATACCTTGATACAAGGTCTCATTCTCTCTCGCTCCGAATAAAGCGCCGTATTGCGTACTCAATGACAGCAAACTACGATCCACATAATTGGTGATATTCTGATTTCCGATCTGTCCCCAGCCCCCGCGGAGTTTCAAGGAGGAAACCCATTCGGCGTTCAATTTCTGGAAGAACGGTTCGTTGTCGATTCTCCAACCTAGAGCGAACGAGGGGAAGTTACCCCAGCGATTCTTGGAAGAGAATTTAGAGGAGCCGTCTCGCCGGAAAGTGGCCGTAATAAGGTATTTGTTATTGTAATCGTAGTGTAGGCGGCCCAGATAAGACATCAAACCATATTCCGTAGCGCTATTGCTGGCCGTGGTCTTGTTCTTGTCCAGCGTAGCGTCTATATAATGCAGGTTATCCGACTCTCCGATAAGATCTCTCGCGTTTACGCTCAAGGTTTCCTGCTTACCCCATTCGTTGGTATAACCTACGAGAGCGGATATGGAGTGCTTCTCGGCAAACGTTTTCTCATACGAAAGGGTATTCTCGAACGTATAGTAGTGCCCTTTGGTCTGCGACTTCGATAAACTACTCTCTAAATTTCTTTGGCTTGAGGATACCTCATAGACAGGCGAGAAGGTTTTATTGTCTACCCTTCTGATTTCCGCTCCGAAGCTACTCTTGAACTTCAATCCTTTTATAATCTGCCATTCCCCATACATATTGCCGATGAAAGCAAGTTTCTCCCGCTGATTATCCCGATACATGATACTTGCCAATGGGTTATAGTAGTCAATATAAGGAGAGTAACCATATGAACCGTCTGCGTTTTGGGCGGGAGTTACCGGATCCAAACGGATTGCGTTACTTACGACACCATAGTCGGAGTCGTACACATTACTACTGTTGCGCTCACTAATACTTGCGTCGGTAGATCTCGCGATCGACGCGTTGGTACCCACTACCAAATGATCTTTGAGCACCGTTTTTTCCGTGCTTTGACGGACACTGAACCGTTCGTAGTTGGATTTCTTGATCGTTCCATCTTGGTTGATATAGTTCAAGCCCAGATTGAATTTATAGTCGTTCTCTTTACCACCGCTTATGCCGACACTGTAGTTATGCATAAAGGCCGTATGCGTAATCTCGTCCATCCAATTGGTGGAAACATTACGATTAACAAGGGCCAAGTTGATGGGAACGCTCCTCACTGTGTTCAACTGTTCCTGATAGTCGTACCATTCTGGACCTGACATCAAATCGAGATTATTCAATATTTTGTTCATACCCCAATACGCATCGAGCGTAACGGTGGTTTTTCCAGCGGCGCCTTTTTTCGTAGTGATAAGGATTACGCCGTTCGCACCGCGGGAACCGTAGATAGCGGAAGCGGAAGCGTCTTTAAGCACCTCCATAGACTGTATATCCGATGTGTTCAGGTAGTTTATATCCGTCACGGGCATCCCGTCCACGACGAACAATGGTTCCGCGTCGTTTACCGTACCGACACCTCTGATACGGATCGTGGCGGCGGAACCCGGAGATCCGGAACTGGAAGTGACGGATACACCGGTAGCCAAGCCTTGCAATGCGGTAGAAACATTGGCCACTGCTTGGCGAGCGATTTTCTCCTCGCTCACGGACGAGATAGCCCCCGTGATATCACTTTTCTTCATCGTACCGTAGCCAATCACTACCACCTCATCCAACTTTTGTGTGTCCTCTTGCAAGGAGATGCTTAAAACCGATTTATTGCCTACCGGAATCTCCTGGTTCATATAACCGATATAGGACACTTGTAAAATAGCGTCTTTGGCTACTTCTAACGTGAATTTTCCATCTATATCCGTTATTGTCCCGTTTGTTGTCCCTTTTACCATCACATTGGCGCCAATTATCGGCATACCGGTAGCATCAATCACGGTTCCGGTGATCTGACGGGTGTTTTGTTGCGGGGTGGATACGATTGATGGTTTCTCTATAATCATGATGTCGCTTTTAATGCGCATGTTTGGGGAGTGTACGGAAGCGTATACACCTGTGGTAAAAACAAATAGCGGGATTGAGGTTAACTTCATGACTCTGCCCAATTTAGTTTTTGTGTTTAATCGGGGGTTAGGATTCCCCTTACAAATTTCATTCATACATTTGTAATGTTTTAGTGTTAGTATTAATTGATTTAAAGGCGTTTAGAAACTTGTTTGGCTGGATTATAAGCCATATCTTCCAGCCAGTTTCCTTGCTAGATATGGTTCATGATGGCTCCTGTTTCATAGGCTCTCCTTTCTTTAAGATTAACTTTAGTAAACTGAATATGTTTATTTGGTTGTTTGATTTGCAATATTCGTGAAAAAAAACGACACCTGCAAGCAAGTCTCTGCTAATTTAATATTGTGTATTCAATTGATAGAAGTCATTAATACGGCTTAATTATGTCAATTTGTCATTTCTCTCTCCTTCTGCTTCTTGTATTTGAGATAGGATAGGGTGTGTGTTTATTATATGCGATTCTCTGGTAGTTAAGCCCTGACGAATAGAATGTGTATGAAGGAAAATACTTGCAGTTTGCCTTCTTTTTATCAATATCCGCCGAATTATTATATCTCTTGTTTCAGAAAACTAATAAATGCTTCCTGAATAGTATTTGAAAATCAATTGACTTTTTTGCCGTTCTAGGGTGCAAAGGCTCTAATATAGTCTCGATTTTCAGTGTACAGAAGATTATGATTAAAAGTAGATCCCAACTAAATTAGAGCAAGTGCCGGATAATTCGAACTAGGTGCCGGGTAGATGTCGGTTATCTGCCGGGAAATAGAAATTATAAGCCGACTAAATACATACAAGTTTAGGATATATCCTAAAAAATGTGCTGTTTTGGGTACTAAATTCCATAATAATCGGTTTAAAAGCAATTGTTTTGAAAAAGTCTGTGTTTGAAATATATTTAAAAAGTTAACATTATGATAGTGTTTCGGTAATTCTTTTTGCATTCAGATAGTATGGTTACATTTGTCTATTCATTTCAAATATTATTAAAAAACAGAGAGATATGGATGAGAAAGGATTCGTGGAAGGGGTGAGAAGGTATATGTCCCAGTTACGAGAGGAAAAGCGTTATTCCTCCGCCAAAAGTTATCAGGATGCGTTGAACTCCTTTATAAAGTATAGTGGAACAGAGAACATTTCCTATTCGGATATCAATAAGGCCAATCTTCACCGATATGAGGCTTATTTGTTGGAAAACGATTGCATGCGTAATACGGTCTCCACGTATATCCGCCGTTTGCGTTGTATTTATAACAAGGCGGTGGAGAATGGTGATGCGGAATATATCCCCGGTTTGTTCCAAGGAGTTTTTACGGGAGTGGAGAGTAAGCGCAAGAAATCCCTATCCTTAGAGAACCAACATAAGTTGATGACGGTGAAGGTAGAGAGTGAGGTGCTAAGGGAGACACAACTGGTCGTTTGTTTGTTGTTTCAGTATGCAGGAATGTCGTTCGTGGACTTCGCCCACCTAAAAGAAAGGAATATCAAAAACGGGATATTGGACTATAATCGGCAGAAGACAGGCACACCGATGAGACTGGAAATCTTGGATACGGCAGAATTGATGCGCAAGGAATTAATGGGTGACAAGAAGCCGGCCTCAGGCTATTTATTCCCTTTTTTGAGTGGAACGAAGACGGGCTATGAGGCATATCTCGAATACAATGCGGCCCTATCTCGGTTCAATCGAAATTTGAAGGCGTTGAAAAAGGCCGCTGGAATAGCATCGGATGTTACCTCTTATACGATCCGCCATTCCTTTGCCATGGCATTGAAAGAGCAAAATGTCCCTATAGAAATGATCAGTGAATTATTGGGGCATAAGTCCATCAAGACCACCCAGATTTATCTGAGAAGTTTCTCTTTAGAAAAAATGACAGAGGTGAATAGCACTTGCTTTGGTTGTGTCTATAATTATGTGTCGAAAGTGGGATGAGGCTACTTAGTGAGTAGCGTTTGTTTCACGCCGCAAATGTAGTAAAAAATAACAAAAAACAAGCAATCATTAGGGTTTGTTTGTGTTTCCAGTTGGATTCTCGTTAAATATTCGTTCTTATTTCTGATGTATAGACATGGCAATAGAGACGAAATGGCCTCGTATTTCCGAAATCATCACGTCCCCCCCTAAAATCGAACATACATTCTTGTAGAGATGGGTATACCCCGTCTCATCCCCTCTAAAAGATGTTTTAAATTACTGTCAGACGGTGGGAGATGGAGCATGCTCCGTCTCTACAACTTGGTAATAACCATTCTCCCACCTTTTGCGCTACTCACTAAGTAGCCTAATTTCTCACATGGCGAAAAAGGGTTATGGTGTATATATCAAACTATCTCTTTTAAGCAATCAACGAGATGCGAGCGAATGTTGTAAAAACGGTTGTAAATTCGGTACCTCATGAGGGTATCGACGCCGTAGGCGTTGAAAGAACCATTCCTGAAAACCCGTTACGGCGAAAATCTGATCAGAAACATTGGTACATCGCTATCGTCAACAACAAGTCCGAGAAACTATGCCGTGACAAGCTGGAAAAGCGCATAGCCAGTCAGCCGGAAGGCGAGAAGGACTATGAGGTTTATATAGCCTCCCAAAAAGAGATGTGTCTTCTGCCAAGCGGCAAGCGTAAGCAAGTAGACCGGATCGTCTTCCGTTCCATTGTATTCATCCGTTGCACCGATGTCTTGCGTAGGAAGGAGATCGTGCATCTTCCTTATATCAAACGTTTCATGGTAAACATAGCTGGCGAACGGTCTGGAGGCATACGCCCCGTAGCCTTCATTCCGGATGAGCAGATGGTGAAACTCCGTAGGATGCTGGACGATTCCGAAGAGCCTGTCATTATCGATCCCCGTCCGCTGCCTCTTGGAGCGAGGGTACGCATTAACGGCGGTAAGTTGCATGGTCTAGAAGGTAACGTGCTGGAAGTGGAGGATGGCAATCTTAACTTTGTGATCCGTGTAGATCTACTGGGATGTGCCAAAGTAAATATCACCCGTGACCTGCTAGAGCTATTATGATACACATAGATGGATACGCACTACGGTAAAAAAGAGGATAGATCCGGAGTACGCCTTATCTCGTTGTTAGGAAACCATTTGAAAGAGATTCTTAAGCGAGAGTCGGATAATCGTGCCTTCATCCATCTTTACTGTACGGGTCCGTATTGGGTGGCGTTCGAGAAATCAGCTTACCTGTTACGCCAAATATCTTCCCGTACCTTAGTGACCCCGTTAAGCCTCACCACGTACCCGTTTCCAATCGTGATGGTCTCTTGGACAGATGGCGAGTTACGTTCCTATACACGTAACCATCTTTTCCATCGCGAAGGCAATGACTACGGTCGGTTATCCGTCCCTACTCGTACGCTTGACGGTTACAAGGAGTGGCATAAGGAAGAGGTGAGGTATTTTCCGATGCAGGAAGTAAAAAACACGTCCATGGATCGTGACATGGAGATTGATTAAAGATACTTCTGAGGTTCAAGAGAGCCTCCAATCAAGAATATATTATCGCTAGGTCGCAATTAGAAAATGAGAATTAGGCGGCCGATATCGATCAAGAGGTCAGCTATCTCTAGTAGCGAGGAGAGTCCCTTTTTCTTTAACCGATAGACTAGACTCTTGCTTTAGCTTATACCACTCCAACCACTTGAGAGGTTCGGTCGCTTATTATTATAGTTAGATAGATATGAATAAAACAAATATGGAAAAGGTGAAATATCGTTATAATCGCTGGCGTTTAGCGCTGGGGCGTCTGGTAAATTTGCGGTATATCAACCGCTGGATCATTTTTTGTGCGGATCTTTTCATTTCCCTATGTGTATCTTTGATAGGAGTGCTGGGATTATTGTCCATCATGCATGTATACATAAGCGGGATTAGTGTATTAAAGGTAGGAATAGCTTCCTTTGTGGCCAGTATCCTTTCTTTTCTTACGTTCAAGGTTTATCACGGGGTGATCCGTCATTCCACGCTACGTGGACTATGGAGGATTGGTGGTGTCGCCATCACAAAATCCATCCTCATGTTCATACTGCTTCATCTTTTGAAGGCGGATTTCAATTCCTCTATATATTGGGTGGGAGGGATAATCGATTGTATGTTGACGATTGTTCTGCTGATCACCTTACGTGTATTCGTGATTAATGTATATAATAGCGTGTTGTCCCAACTTGGAAAAAAGCGCAAGCGTGTACTGGTGTTCGGTATGGATGAGGATAGCGTGATGATAGCCACATCACCCAACCGGCAAGTATTCATGCAAAATTATAGCATCATCGGCTTCTTGACGTTTGGTAGCGCTAAAAAGAACCTTCGCATAGCGGAACTTCCCGTTTACCAGATCGAGGACATTGATGACTTGTTGCGTCTGATCCCCAGAAATAACTTGGATGGTATCCTTTTCCCGAATATAAAGACCGTCCGACGAGAACGTGATCGTTTGATTCATTATTGCGAGCAGGCCTCCTTGAAGCCTCTCGTGGTTCCTGATATGGAGGAGGTCCATGAGGGCGGAATGAAGCGTTCAGTCCGTGAGATCCGTATTGAGGACTTGCTGGGTCGTGAGGAGATCAGTATAAATCTGGGCGAGATCGGTCTCTTATTGAAAGATAAGACGATCCTTGTTACGGGAGCGGCCGGTAGCATTGGTAGCGAGATCTGCCGCCAGCTGGCGCATTTCCCGATCAAGAAACTGATCTGCCTTGATGCCGCCGAGACTCCGATGCATGACTTACGCCTGGAATTGGAGGAGAAGTATAAGGAACTGGATTTTGTACCTATCATAGGCGATGTCCGGAATCCGGACCGTGTAGATTACGTATTCCGCAATTGGCATCCCCAGGTAGTATTCCATGCGGCAGCTTATAAGCACGTCCCCTTGATGGAAGAGAACCCTTGCGAGGCTGTTCGTACCAACGTGTTTGGTACCCGAGTGATAGCGGATGCCGCCGTAAGCTATGGTGTAGAGAAATTCGTGATGATCAGTACGGATAAGGCCGTTAATCCAACGAATATCATGGGATGTAGCAAGCGCCTCGCTGAGATATATGTGCAGAGCTTGAGTGTGGCGATCAGTAAGGGGGCTCTAGCGGGAAACACTAAGTTTATCACGACCCGTTTCGGTAATGTATTAGGAAGTAATGGTTCCGTGATACCTCGTTTTCGCGATCAGATCGCCAAAGGAGGCCCAGTTACGGTAACCCATCCCGATATCATCCGCTACTTCATGACAATCCCCGAAGCCTGCCGTTTGGTGTTGGAAGCCGGTACGATGGGCAAGGGCGGCGAGATATTCATCTTTGATATGGGTGAGCCGGTCAAGATCGCTGACTTAGCGAAGCGTATGATCGAGCTTTCTGGTTTGCAGGTGGATAAAGACATAGAGATTAAATACACCGGTCTTCGTCCCGGTGAGAAATTATATGAGGAACTATTGAGCAACAAGGAGAACACGAAGGAAACCCCTCATGAGAAGATTCGTGTGGCAGCAGTCCGAGAGTACGCCTACAAGGATGTGGTAGAGCACATTGATCTATTAGCTGAATTATCCCTTCATGTGCATATTCTTCCTATGGTGAGAGAGATGAAATCCTTCGTCCCCGAGTTTAAAAGCCAAAACTCTCAATTCACGAGATTGGACGGAGTGAATTAGCAATTTAGTTGGTAGTTATAAATCTGAATTATAAATGATTATCGCAGTAGATTTTGACGGAACAATCGTTGAGCATAAATATCCGGCGATAGGGAAGGAGATCCCTTTCGCTTTCGAGACATTGAGAAAGTTACAAATAGAACACCACAAGCTGATCTTATGGAGTGTGCGAGAGGGTAAGCTTTTGGATGAGGCTGTCACCTTTTGCCGAGAGCGGGGCTTGGAGTTTTACGCCGTGAACCGAGATTACCCGGAGGAAGAGAAAAGCCTGAATAACCATTTCTCCCGTAAGCTGAAGGCCGACATTTTTATTGATGACCGTAATCTTGGTGGTCTCCCGGACTGGGGTATGATTTATGAGATGGTGAGTAAAAGACTTTCCTATGAGGATTTAATGCGGAAATACGAGTCGGAATACGAACCGGAGAAACCGAAAGGCCTTTTCTCTCGTTTGTTTCGCTAAATCCATATCATTCTGTGTTCAATGAAATAAAAAAAGATAACAAAATAATATGAAAATCAAAAGATTACTACTTTTATTAGCTTTACCTCTATTGGTAGCGAGTTGTACTTCTTACAAGAACGTACCATACCTCCAAAACCCAGAGGCAGTGAACGATTTTGAGGAGACCCTTCCATTGTATGACGCAAAGATCATGCCAAAAGACTTGTTGAGCATCACGGTCAATACGACAGACCCGAAGGCTGCGACCCCATTCAACTTGACGGTACAGACTCCAATCAATGCGGCTTTGACAAATATCAGTACGACCACGCAACCGACCATGCAGCAATACTTGGTGAATAATAAAGGAGAGATCGATTTCCCTGTTATCGGTCGCTTGGAAGTGGGTGGTCTCACCAAGAACGAGGCGGAGGACTTGATTCGTGAGCGTTTGAAACCTTATTTGAAGGAATCCCCGATCGTTACGGTCCGTATGGCTAATTACAAGATCTCCGTGTTGGGTGAGGTGGCCCGTCCGGGTAGCTTCACGATCGGCAACGAGAAGGTGAACGTTCTGGAGGCTTTGGCGATGGCAGGTGATATGACGATTTACGGTGTCCGTGATAACGTCAAGCTGATCCGTGAGGACGTGAACGGTAAGCGTGAGATCATTAACTTGAATTTGAATAATGCCGAAGTCGTGACTTCCCCGTATTATTACCTGAAGCAAAACGATATTATTTACGTGACCCCGAACAAGACGAAGGCTAAGAACTCCGATATCGGTAACAGCACGACCCTTTGGGTAAGCTCACTCTCGATTCTGGTATCTATTGCCGGCCTGTTGGTAAACATACTTAAGTAATTGAAAATTGAGAATTGAAAATTAAGAGAGATGATAGACGAACGGATAAATAATAACACTGGGATAGAGAACGAGGAACAAGAGATTGATTTGGTCGCTCTTTTATTTAAATACCTTTTTTATTGGCGTTGGTTTGTGGCTAGTATATTGATATGTTGCATCGCCACTTACCTGTTTCTTCGTTATCAAACGCCTGTATATAACATTTCCAGTTCCGTGTTGATAAAGGAGGAGGATAAGCGAAGCGGTTCGGGCAACAATCCGTTGGCGGCCATTCAAGACTTGGGAATGTTTTCCATGACAAATAATTTTGATAACGAGGTGGAGATATTGAAATCCCGTACATTGATAAAAAAAGTCGTGAACGACCTGAATTTATATGTTCGTGTAGCGGAAAAGCGAGCGTTCGGTTATGCGATGCCTCTTTATAAGAATAGTCCGGTACGGATTTATATGACACCAGAAGAAGCCGATAAATTGGAGGAGCCGATTAAGCTGGATCTTACATTTACAAAAACAGGAAAATTGTCTGTTAAGGCTGAATATGTGCAAGATAAGGAAGAGCAAGAGATAGAACAGGCATTTGATCAATTGCCGGCGGTGTTACCAACACCTGTGGGTGTTTTAAGCTTTACGCGAGGCGATACCTTGTATATGGAAGAAGAGGAAATCGCTTTACGTGTTACCATAAATACGCCGACGGAGACCGCCGAGGATTATATGAAAGACTTGAGCGTGACCGCCTCTTCCCAGACCACGACGATAGCGAAGATCAGCGTGAACAATACAGTAAAGGAGCGAGGCGTGGATTTCGTGAATCGTTTGGTTGCGTTCTATAATCAAGACGCGAACGATGAGAAGAATGAGGTAGCTCAGAAAACCGCTGAGTTCATAGAGGAGCGTATCGGTATAATTAACCATGAGTTGGGTACGGCGGAGAGCGAGTTGGCGGATTTCAAGCAACGATCCGGTCTGACGGATTTGACAAGTGATGCCCGTCTAGCCTTACAAGAGAGTTCCAAGTATGAGCAGCAACGTACGGAGAACGCTACACAGATCAGCTTGGTTCAATTTCTGCGTACCTATATCAACGATCCGGTCAACAAGGAAGAGGTAATTCCTGCAAACGTAGGGGTACAGGATCAAAACCTCACTAGGGTGATTGAACAATATAACACGATGATCATCGAGCGTAAACGTTTATTACGTACCTCTTCGGAAAATAACCCGGCGGTGATAAACATGAACACCGGCGTTGAGGCGATGAGACGCAATGTCGAGACAACCGTGAATAGTGTCTTGCGAGGACTACAAATCGCCCAGAAAGATATTGAGCGTCAGGCTAGTAAATTTGAGAGCCGGATTAGTGATGCTCCAAAGCAAGAGAAAGAGTTCATGACTATTTCTCGCCAGCAAGAAATCAAGGCGACTTTATATATCATGCTGTTGCAGAAGCGGGAGGAAAATGCGATCACATTGGCAGCCACGGCTAATAATGGTCGTATTGTAGAGGAACCATTACCCGGGAAGGATCCTGTGGCTCCCAAGAAGCTCGTGTTTTTATTGGCTGCGTTTGTGGTGGGCCTGTTTATTCCGGTGGGAATCATCTTTGTCGTGGAATTATTGAAATATAAGATCGAGAATCGTGGCGATGTGGAGCAATTGACGAATGTTCCGATTTTGGGCGAATTGCCCTTGTGTGGTCATAAATCCTCCGATAAGGGAGCGATCGTGGTGCGCGAGAATAAGAACGACATGATGGAGGAGACCTTCCGAGGTTTGCGGACCAATCTGCTCTTTATGCTCCGGAAAGATCAAAAGGTCATACTTTTCTCTTCTACGCAGCCCGGAGAAGGTAAGTCTTTCGTGACTGGAAATCTCGCTGTCAGCTTGGCTTATTTGGGAAAGAAGGTGGTAGTGGTTGGTATGGATATCCGTAAGCCGGGCTTGAATAAAGTCTTCGATTTATCGAAAAGGCAGGAAGGAATATCTAATTATCTGATGGATCCGGAGGATAAGGATCTTTTTGATCTTGTGCAGCCTTCCGGCATCAGTCCGAACCTGGATATCCTTTTAGGAGGAACGATTCCCCCGAACCCGACGGAACTGGTAGCCCGTGATACCTTGGAGAAGGCGATAGAGCAATTGAAATCCCGTTATGACTACGTGTTGCTGGATACAGCCCCGATCGGTATGGTAACTGATACGGCCATAATAAGCCGTGTGGCCGACATGTGTGTTTATGTCTGCCGTGCGGACGTGACCCCGAAAGCCGCTTTCTGCTACATTAATGTTCTTAGGGACGAGCATAAATTTGACAAGTTGGCGGTAGTGATCAATGGAATCGACCTGAGCAAACGTAAGAACACCTATGGTTACGGTTATGGTAAGAAATATGGTTATGGCTATGGTAAACATTATGGTTATGGATACGGCTATGGGTATGGTTTTGAGGCAGAGAATAAGAAAAAGAAATAATAAGGAAATTTATAAAGAGTCATGAGACACGTATTATTTAGTCCCCCTGATATAACAGAGGCAGAGATCAGTGAAGTTGTTGATGCTTTGAAGTCCGGTTGGATAACTACCGGACCTAAAACTAAAAAATTAGAACAGCTGGTAGCAGAACGTTGTCATACCTCAAAAGCTGTTTGTTTGAATTCAAATACGGCATGTGCTGAGATAACTTTGCGTATATTAGGTATAGGAATCGGTGATGAGGTTATTGTTCCAGCCTATACTTATACAGCTACCGCAAGTGTGGTAGAGCATGTGGGGGCAAGATTGGTCATGATAGATTGTGAGCATGGAAAGTTCACGATGGATTATGAGAAATTAGAAGCGGCGATAACCGAGAGAACAAAAGCTATAATCCCGGTGGATTTGTTTGGTATTCCTTGTGGCTATGATACGATTTTCGATATAGTAGAACGGAAAAAGAATTTATTCCATCCAAATGATAACCCGATTCAAAAAGCCTTGAATCGAGTGATTGTTATGGCTGATGGTGCTCATTCTTTTGGAGCCTCATATAAAAAATTCCCAATAGGTTCTGTCGCCGATTTTACGAATTTCTCATTTCATGCGGTGAAAAACCTAACAACAGCGGAAGGCGGTGCGGTTGTTTGGAGAGATATTGAAGGGATAGATAATGATGAGTTATATCACCAATATATGTTATTGAGTCTTCATGGTCAGAGTAAAGACGCTTTGGCAAAAACGAAGTTGGGAGCGTGGGAGTATGATATTATTGGGCCATGGTATAAATGTAATATGACAGATGTCTGTGCGGGCATAGGCCTAGGACAAATAAAAAGGTATGATGAGATTTTGTCCCGTCGAAAAGAAATTATAGACCGTTATAATAAAGGATTGAAGGGGCTACCTATTACGGTGGTAACGCATTATACTTCAGATATTGTCTCTTCTGGACATTTATATATTATAAATCTGAATGACAAAGATGCCGAACAACGGAACAAATTTATAGAGAAAATGGCCGGATTAGGAGTTGCGACCAATGTACATTATAAACCGCTTCCTATGCACACAGGCTATAAGAAATTGGGGTTCAAGATAGAGGACTATCCAAATGCTTATGAGCAATTTAAAAATGTTGTGACATTGCCGCTTCATACCTGCTTGTCTGATGAAGATGTGGATTATGTGATTGAGTGCGTGAAGGAATGTTTAAAATGAGAAGGATATGACATTTGAAAGATTGTATCATATAGTTCGAATCTCTTTGCTGAGAAATGGGTTTTATTTTGAAATATGATTGGTATATTTTGTAGTTGAATTAAACTTTAAATATGTATGAACGATATGTAAAACGTGGAATAGATTTTATTCTTGCGTTGATAATTTTGCCATTTGTACTATTTGTAATAGTCATAATGACTCCATTTATTCTTATCTCAGATCCAGGTCCAATATTCTACAGTGGATTAAGAAGGGGACGTAATGGAATACCTTTCAAAATGTATAAGTTCCGTTCAATGTATGTTAATTCTCCGGATGTAAGGAATCTCGATGGGTCTACATTCAATGGACATGATGATCCTAGAGTGACACCAATAGGTCGGTTTATGCGGAAGACTTCTATCGATGAGATTCCACAATTCTTGAATGTCTTGATTGGGGATATGAGTTTTGTTGGACCTAGGCCTACTTTAGCGACTAAATCATTTGAAGAAGTTGAAGTAGAAAGAAGAAAACGATATGATGTGAAACCTGGTATTACTGGATATGCTCAGGCTTATTTTAGAAATTCTATTTCTCAAGAAGATAAATTTAAATATGATCTGTACTATGTAGATCATGTTTCTTTTAAGTTAGACTTGAAGATTTTGTCGCAGACGATGATTTCTGTAATAAAACGAGAAAATATTTATGTTAAAGAGAAAAATAATGATAATCGATAAGATAAACAAGATCTATTTATAAGTGAAACGATTATTAATTATAGGAGCTTCAATATTGCAATTGCCAGCAATATTGAAAGCTAAAGAAATGGGATTGTATGTAGGAGTCGCTGATTTTAACCCACATGCGATTGGTGTATCTCATGCTGACGAATACTTCAATGTGAGTACAATTGATGAAGAGGGAGTGTATCAAGCCGGAAGAGAATTTAAAGCAGATGGTATTGTTACATTGGCCACAGACATGCCAATGCGGGCTGTGGCCTATGCTACTCATAAATTAGGTCTTGTTGGAATATCATACGATACGGCGATTAAGGCAACTGATAAGGGAGAAATGATCAAAGCTTTTGAAGTTGCAGGGGTAGAACATCCATGGTATTATATACTTCACACTCCAGAAGATTTGAAAAAGGTTGTTTCTGAAATTACGTATCCTTGTATCAGCAAACCTGTGGATAACGCGGGCAGTAGAGGTGTTGTTCTAATTGAAAGTTCAAAGGATTTGGAGAATGCAATTCAATATAGTTCTCTAAACGGACGAAATGGAGGTGTCATTATTGAGGAATATTTAAAAGGCAGTGAGGTCAGTGTTGAGGTTATGGTTGTTAATGAAGATGTTCATATATTGCAAGTTACAGATAAATTGACAACAGGAAGCCCCCATTTTGTTGAGATGGGACATAGCCAGCCTAGCTTATTAGACTATAAGGATATTAGGGCGATCAAGGATTTGGCAAAAAGAGCCGTGAATTCTATCGGTATTAATCATGGCCCAGCTCATGTGGAAATAATGCTAACAGATCAAGGACCAAAAATGATTGAACTTGGAGCAAGGATGGGTGGAGACTGTATTACTACACATTTAGTGCCATTGTCTACGGGTATTGATATGGTGAAAGCTACTATACAAATAGCGTTGGGAGAATGCCCTTCTATTGCTCCGAGATTTGATAAAGGAGCGGCGATACGTTATATAGAAGAGACAAATGGTGTTATTGAGAATATTTCGGGAATTGATAAAGTGAATAGCATAAATGGTATTGAGCATGTCGTGTTGACTAAAGCCGTAGGCGATGTCGTTAATCGGATTAGCAGTAGTGTGGATCGTATCGGATATGTAATTTCTCAAGCGGATACAGCTCAAGCTGCTATTGATCTTTGCGAAAATGCGATGAAACATATTGTTATTACTACTAAATAATGATAAAAACATAAGTGTTGTTATGAAATTGAAAGGGAAACGTCTTTTATATATAGGTGGGAGTGCTTCAATAACTGATATTGCATTCTATACTAAGAGTCATGGTATAAAGTTGCTAGTTGCAGGGAAATCAATACCGCAAGATATACAAGCATTGACAGATGAACAATATATTATTGATGTTTGCGATAGGGAATGTCTGAAGAAAATAGTGCTAGAACATGCTGTTGATGGCATATTGGTTATAGGAAATGAGGACATTATAACAAGTGTGGTTGATGTGGCAGAGAATATAGGTCTTGATTTCTATGTAAATCGTAATCAATGGGTTGAATTACAGGATAAAAAGAATTTTAAGAGAAACTGTATAAAGTATGGCATTCCTATTGTAGAGACTTATGAGTTGTCAAATGATTCGGATCCTGTTCAAATACCCCGGAGTGCTTATCCGGTTATATTGAAACCAGCTGATAGTTGTGGGTCAAAAGGAATTTCAATATGTAATTCAGAAAAAGAATTGAAGCAATCAATTCAAAAAGCGAAATTATATTCAAGGACAAATCGGTTTTTATGTGAAAAATATATGGATTGTCCAGAGATTACTATTAAATATCTATTTGATCGCGGAAATATATATGTATGGGAAATAAATGATCGATTTGTTAATAGAGAGCAAAAGAATGTAGGAGCAATAGCGGATTGTACTATATATCCATCAAAACATGTGAAGCTATATTTTGAAACGTTGCATTCGAAGATGGTTGAAATGCTTAAAGATTTCAATATTTATAATGGAACTATGTTCATACAAGCATTTGTTGATGGAGAAATTATCCGGCCTTATGATCCAGGGATTAGGTTTTCAGGAGGATTATCATATTTTATCACAAAGCATGTTTTTGATGTGAATCCATTGGAATTTATGATAAACACGTCACTTGTTGGACGGATGTATTTAGGAGATGAAAACCTTATCGAACGAATAAGCGTAGATATGAATGGCCGCTTTCTCGCCAATTATTCAATTTTAGCAAAGAAAGGAACTATTGCTGAAATCGAGGGTATGGATCGTGTAACAAAAATACCTGAGGTGTTTAATACAATACAACTGCTTCATGTAGGAGATGAAGTAAATATGATAGGTACTTTGCAGCAGGTATTTGCAAGATTCCATATAGAAGCTAAGAGTAGAGAAGAGCTGAATCAGATTATGAGTGAGGTATATAATGCAATTCAGCTGAAAGGTATAGATGGGGAAAATATGAAACTCTGTCAAAAAATTAGCATATTATAAGTAAGTTTAAGCATGAAGGGGTATGCTGATATCTTAGTTGATTTTGTTGTTGCGCTTAAATATGAGGATTTACTGGGTAGTGTCATTGAGCAGACAAAATTGTTTAAATGATTTGCATAAGAAATAGGATGTTGTACTTTATATAGAGGAGTATTAAATGAAAATAAGTGTTATTGTTCCAGTATACAAAGTTGAGAAATATTTAAAAAGGTGTGTCAATAGTATCTTAAATCAAGATTTTGAAGATTATGAAATAATTTTAGTAGATGATGGATCACCTGATGGATGCCCTGCGATATGTGATGAATATGCTAAGTTGTATGCAAAGATAAGTGTTATACATAAAAAAAATGGAGGACTATCTGATGCTAGAAATATTGCAGTTGCTCAATCAAAGGGAGAATATATTGTATTTATAGATTCTGACGATTATGTAGATAGTAATCATTTATCTTCTTTATGGGATGCCATGGTGAAAAATGATGCTGATATGAGTTGTAGTCCCCCAATTATAGAATATGAAACTGTTGATACTGCTGAAAATGATGGTTTGTTTGAACATTGTAGTAAAAATAATGTAAGTTCTTTTGAACTATGTGTTTCTGCTAGAGAGGCTCAAGCTATTATATTGCGAGGTTATCCTGTTGGGACAAGTGCATGGTCTAAAATTATAAAGAAAGAATATTGTGTAAAACATCCATTTCCTAAAGGAAAAGTAATGGAAGAACTTGCGACTGTCTATTATATTATGGAAGAAACAAATAAAGTCGTTTTTATTGGAGTTAAAACATATCATTATGTGCAAAGGGTTGGTAGTATTCTTCATTCTGAATTTAGCTTAGAAGAAGTGGATGAGTATATGAGTATGGCTGAAAAGTATGCTATAAATGCTCCTAATATTGATATTAAATATGCAGCAGCTACAAGGCTTATCCTTTTATCTCTGCGTTTGGTTTGTGCGCCTAATGGAAACGATGAGAAAAAGATATATTCTGTTGTTGTGAAATATTGTAGAAAGTATTTGAAGTACTATATTATGGATAATAAAATGAATTTTAGAGAAAAAATTAGAGCTCTTTTGATGGTTGTTTCACCTGTTACTATACGTTTGTATGTATGGAGAAAGAAAAAGACTAGTATGTTGTATATGTAGAAATATTTTTTTTGAAAATATTTTAACTGCTTGATATTAAAAATAAAATGACGGGTTTTTTGTATGATAGTTAGATTGGATTTATTTTATAAGTATTTGATAGATCTTTTATTGATCTTTATCATAATAGGATGCTTTGGGTATGTTTCTTCACTATATGTATATCATGCTACGGTTAAATATATGGGAGTGCTCTTGATTTATTCTTTATTTATGATGTATGTATTTAGAAAACATATACAGAAGTTACCGACAGTATGGCTCGTTACATGGTTATATATATCTATCTCTACTATCTTTTTGAATTTTCCTAATTCTTTTCGCTATTTAGTGGTATTTTCATTAGGCGTAGTATTGCTTAAATTGAGCACTGTGTCAAGTAGGTTGTTTTGTAATATACCTAAATTGTTTATTGCTATAGGTGTTGTTTTTTCATTAATTACATTGGCTCAAATTGTTATTCCGAGTTTGTTTGATGTGATTTTAAGAATAGTTCAGAATGAAGAATTATATATGCAAACTCTTGAATATAGAGAGCGGTTTGGTGCATATTGTGGAATTGCTGGAGAATCTAGTTTTAATGCGTTTTGTATTGCTTTGGGAATCTTGTGTCTGGTATCGAGCTTATATGTTTCACGGAAAAGAAAGTATTTGAAGATATTATTTATTGGAATTATGTATTATTCTATTCTTTTGACGGGAAAAAGGAGCTTTTTGTTGATGATCCCGATGATCATTTTGTCTTTGTTTTTTATGCAATCTATGATAGATAAAAATAAAAAAAATGTTACTATTTGTATTGTGCTGATGTTTGTGTTGCCTTTAATTTTTTATTCTTTTTTGGGGAATTTAGTTATGGATATACTAGCTAGTGGAAAAGGTAGAAATTATGGAGCTGCTGTGGATTTGTCAAATAGGGAATTATTTTGGGCTATTGCATTTAAGATGTTTAAAACTAGTCCAATATTTGGTCATGGTATGATGGCATATGATAATTATTATAATGATTTTTTTAATCATGATTATACTTTTGCTGGTGCACATAATAGTTATTTTCAATTATTTGCAGAAATGGGATTTTTGGGCGGTGTTATATATGTATATGCTATTTTTATATCGTTTTTTAAAACAGTAGTATACACTAAGCATATAATGATGGTGAAAAAAAATAATTTAAAATTTTTAATGTATTCTTCTTTATGTATTCAAGCAATGTGTATAATATATGGGTGGTCTGGAAATCCATTTCATAGACCTCAACAATTGTTGACGTATTTTGTTGCTTTAGGAATAGGTTTATATGCATATAAATTAGAAAAAATAAAAATAAAATGAAAATTTTAATTGTACATAATAAGGAAATAAATTATTATCCACCAGTAAAATCTCTTGTTGATATACTTTTGGATATAGGTGCTTCTGTAACGTTGATTACATATGATAAATTTTCTTATAGGAAAGAAAAAGAACTTGATTCTGATTTTAAATTAATAAAAATTGAGGATTTTAAAAAGAAAGGTAAAATTCAACGGTTATTGAATGTGTTTTTGTTAAAGAGAAAAATTCGACAATGTGTTTTTCATTTAATGAAAACTCATGATCTTATTTGGACGACAACAGATAATACTGTCTCATTAATTGGAAGAGGTTTATTGAATTATGAAAATCACATCATGCAATTAATGGAATTAGTTGAAGATACTCCTTTGTTATATTATAAAGTTGTTTATCAACTAAAACTAAATAAGCTGTTTAAAACCCATTTGGATAAATATGCTAGACATGCGAAATATGTAGTTGTACCAGAATTTAATAGAGCTCATATAATTAAAGCTATGTGGGGACTTGAAAGACTTCCTGTAGTGTTACCTAATAAACCGTACTATCTAAATTTAAGTAATCCAAATACGGAGGTGTTAAGAATCGTAGAGAATCTGAGGAATTGTGGAAAGAAATTGATTTTATATCAAGGAGTTTTCTTGAAAGAAAGAAAGTTGGAGGAATTTGCACAGGCGGTAAATAGCCTTGGGGATGAATACGCTTTTTGTATAATGGGAAGTGATACTCAGGAGCGTAAGCAATTATGTGAAAAGTATCCAGAGATTATTTATGTACCATTTATTACTCCTCCTTTTCATTTACTTATTACCCAAATAGCATTTATTGGAGTATTGACTTATTTTCCTACGGCAGATGATTTGGCTGGGAAATTGAATGTTGTATATTGTGCTCCAAATAAAATTTATGAATATGCATATAGTGGGCTTCCTATGATCGGAAATAATATACCTGGTTTATCTGGTCCTTTTGAAAAGTATCATATAGGAAAGTGTTTTGAAAAGTTAGATTCTGTAGTTATTGCAGAAGCGATTAAAGAGATTGAGAAAGATTATGAGAAAATGAAGTTGTCATGTGAAAAATTTTATAATGACATTGATATGAAGGCAATTGTTCGAGATGTTTTAAATTATTCTATTTAATTTTGTGATAGGAGGATATTTATGAGAATTGCATTGTATGGAATAGGTGGTCTCTATAATTATGGATGTGAAGCGATTGTTAGGGGAACTGTTTCTATCATTAGACAAATAGCATCTGATGTTCAAATTGTATATTATTCAAAACGTGCTGATGAAGATAGGATTAAAATAGTAGATTTGGGGATTGAAACGATTCAATTAAAAATGGAATATTCTATTGTTTCTATTTTTTTGAATTGGATTGGTCGAAGAATAAATTTGTCATATCGATTTGGGGAATCTGGTTTTAAGCAGGTTGTAGATAATTCGGATATTATAGTGTCTATAGGAGGAGATATTTATACTATTCCGAAATATGTACGTTCGAAAAGGAAATATACATATTATAGAAGTTTGGTTCAGTTTGGAGAATATGCGTTGAGGAAGAATAAAAAACTGATTATATTTGGAGCTTCTATTGGACCATTTGGCGAATATAAGCCTGCTAAGAACTATTTTTTAAATCATCTAAAAAAAATAGATTTAATTGTAGCAAGGGAGAAAAGATGTGTTGATTATTTGAAAGATAACTCAATTGAAAAGAACGTTTGTTTTATGCCTGATCCTGCATTTTTTGTAGAATTTTCAGAAAAGATGCAGGATTCTTATGAATATATAGGTATAAATTTAAGCCCTCTATCTCTATTGGAACTGTATGGTGAAGGATATGATAAAAATGTAAAACGTATTACATCGATTATAGAAAATATTGCAGCAAAAAGTGGTTTGCCTATTTTATTGATACCTCATGTAATTAGTCCAATACATTTTAATGATAACGATTTGATTTTTATGGAAAATATATATTGTAAATTAAATTTGTCTACACAAAAGGTAACATCTATTTGTGAGCCTCATGGATTTTTAGAAGCAAAGAGATTGTTGAGAAAATGTCGTGTTGTAGTTGCTGCCCGTATGCACTGTGCGATTAATGCAGTGTCGGAAGGAACACCCACTATTTTTTTAGCATATAGTGAAAAGGCTAAAGGAATGGCACGGTATATTTATGGTGATGACCGCTGGCAGATACCATTAGAAGAAATAGAGGATCGATTAGTAAATATGGTGTATAAACTTCTTAAAGATGAAGCTAAGGAACGGGATTTTCTTCATTTTCGAATGGCTGAAATTAAGGAAACAATTGTAAGTGATAAGTGTATGGAAAGGTTTAAGAAAATGTTATTATAAAACTCATTGGTATAATAAACTTGATATTGAATTCTTTACTAGAGTAAGATTATGAAAATGAATAACACTATTGCATCTATAGGTAGTGCATGTACAGGATGCTCTATTTGTAGATTAGTGTGTAGCAAAAATGCTATTACATTAAAAGAGAATCGAGAAGGTTTTACTTATCCTGTTATTGATATGAGTATTTGTGTGAATTGTGGATTATGTTTGGCTAAATGTCCTATTCATAATAAATCTTCCATATTAAATAAAGAGATTCAACGAGTATATGCAGCATATAATCGAAGTGAACAAGATAGGTACGAAAGTTCTTCGGGTGGTATATTTGTTCTTTTAGCAAGAAGTGTTATTGCGATGGGAGGGTGTGTATATGGTGCTGCTTATGCGGATGATTTATCTGTATTTCATTGCAAGGTTGATACCGAGGATGGGCTGAAAAGGTTGATGAAATCTAAATATATACAAAGTGATGTTGGGAATACTTATGCTTATTGTAAAAAAGACTTGGAAAATGGGAAAACTGTTTTGTTTACAGGTACGCCTTGTCAAATAGCAGGATTGAAATCTTATTTGGGAAAAGAATATGATGGTTTGTTAACTCAAGATTTTGTTTGCCATGGTATTCCTTCAAGTAAAGTTTGGAGAGATTGGAAAATGTACTTAGAAAAGCATCATTCAGAGATTAGTTCAGTTGATTTTCGTTCGAAAATAAATGGTTGGTTTTTTTTTCATATATCATATAAGTTATGTATAAATAAATTTATACATATATCCAGTCGAGAAGATCCCTATTATGTGGGGTTTAACGATAGCTTATATTTGAGAGAATCCTGTTATGATTGTAGATTCAAGAAAGATAATCATTATAGTGATATAACCTTAGGAGATTTTTGGGAGGTAAAGAAAATGGCTCCTGTAATGAATGATGATAAGGGGGTATCTATTCTTTTTTTGAATACAAAGAAAGCAATTGAATGGTATGAAAGAGTAAAGCAAAATCTAATATATATGCCCTTGAATTATGAATTGGTGTGTGTGAATCATAATATGATTGTCAATTCAGCAGGGCACCGTGATTTGAGGGATAAATTTTATGAAAAATATAATGGGTGTAATTTGCAAAAAGTTGTTGCTAATCTACGGATAAAGCCATCGATTAAGAAGAGAATAAAAAACAGAATAATTAAAATATTTAAGAAAGTTTTTTAATATGAAAAGAGTTATGCTTGTCTTTGGAACGAGACCTGAAGCTATAAAAATGTGCCCTCTAGTAAATGAATTGAAAACAAGAAAGCAGATTGAGACCATTGTGTGTGTCACAGGGCAACATAGACAGATGTTGGATCAAGTGCTGGACGTTTTTTCTGTTGTTCCTGATTATGATCTTTCTATTATGAAGGATAAACAGACGTTATTTGATGTTACTACTAATATACTAGAGCGTATTAAAACTGTTTTAGAAACAAGTAAGCCTGATGTTGTGTTAGTGCATGGAGATACATCTACAACATTTGTAACTGCACTTGCTTGTTTTTATTTACAAATACCTGTTGGCCATGTGGAAGCGGGATTGCGTACATATAATATATGTTCGCCTTATCCAGAGGAATTCAATCGTCAGGCGGTTGGAATTATTTCTCAATATAATTTTTCTCCAACAAATATGGCAAGGGATAACTTGCTTCGAGAGGGGAAAAAATCAGAGAATATTTATGTGACAGGTAATACAGCTATTGATGCTCTTAAAACAACAATTCGTAGAGATTACTTTCATCCGGAACTTGATTGGGTGTCTGGAAGTAAGATGATCATGTTAACGGCTCATCGGCGAGAGAATCTTGGAAAACCTATGCATCATATGTTTCGAGCAATACGAAGGATACTGGACGAACATGAGGATGTTAAGGCGATTTATCCAATCCATATGAATCCTCTTGTTAGGCAGATAGCTGATGAGGAGTTGGGTGAATGTGATAGAATTCATATAATAGAACCCTTAGATGTACTAGACTTTCATAATTTTCTGTCTAGAAGTTTTATGATTCTTACTGATAGTGGTGGAATTCAAGAAGAAGCTCCTAGTTTGGGAAAACCAGTTTTGGTAATGCGTGATACAACAGAACGGCCTGAGGGAGTTGTTGCGGGAACACTGAAACTTGTAGGGACGGACGAGGATGTTATTTATCAGAATTTTAAAAAACTGCTAAATGATAAAGATATTTATGATACGATGACCCAAGCCAGCAATCCATATGGTGATGGTTTCGCTTGTAAGCGTATTGCGGATATTTTAGAATTCGGTAAGATGGGAGTTTATGAATAAAGTGAACGTTGTCCTCTTTAGTGCCAGATATCAAAATCAATACGAATAATTAAAAATAGTCTGATAAAAAATCACATAATAGACTACATTTATTTGTGCTTTTGTAATATTTTAATCGTATACAAATTGATTAGCATGTCAAATGTCGGAGAAAATAGTAAGCGTATAGCCAAAAATACATTGCTGCTTTATTTTCGTATGCTTTTTATGATGGTTATAAGTCTCTATACGAGTCGTGTTATATTGAGTGTTCTCGGTATAGAGGACTATGGCATTTATAATGTTGTAGCTGGTGTGGTTGCTATGTTTGGTTTCCTAAATTCAGCTATGACTGTAGGGACTCAGCGCTATCTGACTTTTGAGCTAGGAAAAGAAGACTATTGTCAGTTGCAGAAGGTTTTCAGTACAAGTATATTGATACATTTTTTTATTTCTGTGTTGATAATAATTTTTGCGGAAACAATCGGATTGTGGTTCTTATATGAGAAAATGATTTTTCCTACTAATCGTATAGATGCTACTTTATGGGTTTACCAATCATCTGTTCTTTCATTGGTTGTGATGGTGCTGAGTGTTCCTTATAATGCAATGATTGTAGCTCATGAGCGCATGAATGTATATGCGTATATTTCTGTGTTAGAGGTGATTGCTAAATTGCTGATAGTCTATTTATTACAAGTGGGAAATTTGGATAAACTAAAATTGTATGCTGTTTTAATGTTTATAGTACAGTTGTGTATACGTTTTGTTTATGGTTTTTATTGTACTCATCATTTCCGAGAAGCAAGGTATATGTGGTTTTGGGATTCGAAATTGTTTAAAAACATGTTAGGATTTTCTGGTTGGAATTTGTGGGGTAATTGTGCTGCTATGTTTTTTACTCAAGGCTTGAATATATTATTGAATATATTTTTTGGTCCAGTGGTAAATGCTGCTCGAGGAGTAGCGGTACAAGTTCAAGGAGCTGTTGCGCAATTTTCTTCTAATTTTCAAATAGCATTGAATCCACAAATTACGAAATCTTATGCTAAGAAAGATTTTGTTTATATGCATGATCTAATATTTAAGAGCTCGAAATTTACTTTTTTTCTTCTCTTGTTTTTATCGCTTCCTATAATGATAAGGACAGAGTTTATTCTTATTTTTTGGCTAAATATCGTTCCTGATTATTCGATTGCTTTTTTACGTTTGATACTTTGTGTTACAATTGTTGATGCTGTTGCTAATCCATTGATGATTTCTGCTTCGGCTACAGGTAATGTGAAACTTTATCAATCTGTAATAGGTGGCGTGTTGCTGTTGATATTACCGATATCTTATTTGGTTTTGAAATTGGGAGGAAATCCAGCTTCGGTTTTTGTAGTTCATTTGTGTGTTTGTGTGATTGCTTTTATCATTCGTTTGTTTATTATTCGTTCCATGATTCATTTGTCTCTTAGAGACTATTGTCAGCAAGTGATTTTACGATGTCTTTTGGTACTATTAATATCAATTATTTTACCATTAGTGTTAAATGTGTTATTAAATGATACAATCTTGTCATTTTTTATTATTTGTCTTGCTTGTGTTTTTAGTATTTTGTTTTCTGTGTATTATATAGGACTAACTGTTTCAGAACGTATTTTTCTTAAAAAAAGAATATCAGCTTTTTTATTGTATCATAAAGACGTGTGGAAAAGTTTTGACAGAAAATATGGATTGAAAAAATGAGTTAGAGCATTCTTGGGAAGGCTTTATTTCTTGTACAGAAAGAGACAAAGTTACACGGTATCTTCCTAGAATAGTTCTGCTCACGAAACAAAGTATCTTATTGTCTATTTTACAAATGGTACAAGGATATATGAAGCAAGATAGTAGAAGTCCATGTGGATGGTCTTCCTGCTTCAATTCAAAAAACGCCTAAGAAAGGGGACACAAAATCAGTCAGGGAAGATTCCCGCTCCTTCACCGTTCGTATACCCGTGGAGTTGCGTATGTATTGGTTTGCATATTTTTCTGAGGATTCTAAGCTATTAGGAGCAGAAACGTGAAGGCGACGAGCGTATCTTCCATAGATGCAAAAACGAGAGTTGCTGGTGCGTGCATCGGTTTTGTATCCAACGTTGATTACAGGGAAGATATGACATCAGTCGAACATGTGTGGGTCTATCCTTTGACCACGCAACGTAATAGTCTGTTTCACATCGGCAGCAACGCAGGGAGCTGAGATGGCAGTTGCCTGCTATAGCCATTGCAGTTGGTAAAGATGCTAGGAGGATCTGTTTGGGAGTGTCTAAGCAAGTTTTTACTGAAATGTTTAACGGTTGTAGAGATTTATCGAGTCTGCGACCCGATAAAATAGGAGTGACAATCTGTCAATGGTTAAAATTATATTAAATTTTTAACAGTTTGATATATGTGCACTTGCAAAAGTGCCTATATGAGGGGTATGCTCTAATTTGAGTGCAAACAACTAGTTGGTAATTAACTATTCTCTCGCAGAAGTAGGTGTGTCGGAAACCTATCAACTTTTTCCGATGTGTTCAAAGGATCGAAAAATAAAAAAATATATCAATAATAAATGAATCAAAGTATAAAATTCCTGCAAGCTATTGATGCCTTTCATAGCAAGGATATACCCAAGGAAGTTTTAGAAAGGGCAAAACAATCTTTATTGGATTATCTTGCGGTATGTTCCGCTGGTGCTGCTTTCCAGAAAGAAAAAATAGATAATTACATGGAGTTTGCCATGCCGGAAACCGGAGAGTTCAACACGATTGGTACCGGGAAAAGATTGTCGCTGAAGGAGGCCGTATTTCTTAACGGCCTGAATGCGCATGCCTTGGACTTCGATGATGGAACCAATTCCGGTATCATTCATCTTGGTTCTCCGATTTTTTCATTATTGCTCCCTTTGGCAGAACGGTATGACTTGAAGGTAGAGGATGTGTTAAAAGCAGCCGTAATCGGCTATGAAACGTCCTACACCATGGCGGCTTCCATCCAGCCGGAGCATAAAGCGATGGGCTATCATGCGACAGGAACTTGTGGCGTGCTTGGTGCCGCAATAGCGGCTAGTTATTTGCTAGGCTTCACGGAAGAGGAGCGATTTCACGCATTTGCGACGGCATGTATATCCGCAAGTGGTATGCTTAAAGTATTGGATGATGAATCAGAATTGAAACCGTATAATGTGGCAAAGACGGCTTTGCTTGCGTTGACAAGTATTCAGTTGGCGAAATCTGGCTTCAAAGGTCATCATGACCCACTTGGTGGGCGCGGGTTTATCAAGATGATGACCGGTAGGGATGAGGTTGAGCTGAAGCCGATATTATTGAACGGAACTTACGCTATCATGAAAACTTACACGAAACCTTATGCGAGTTGCCGTTATACGCATCCATCGGTGGAGGCTGCGATCCATCTGAGAGAACGGGTACGGGTGGAGGATATAGAACGCATCGATATCAAAACTTATTCCCTTGCGGTAGCAGGGCATGATCATACCGATATCCCGGGCTCCTATTCTGCTAAAATGAGTATTCCCTATGCGACTGCGGCAGGATTTATCTACGGGAAAGCGGGCCTACAGGAATTTAGCGAGGAGCGTGTGTGCGGAAAGGCGATATTTGACCTTACAAAGAAGATTCATGTAGAACCGGACGCTGAGCTGAGCGCATTGTTCCCCGGTATTCAAGCGGCCATTGTTAATGTGACCAGAAGGGATGGAAGCATTTTGACAGAACGTGTGGATTTCCCGAAAGGGGAACCGGAGAATCCTTTGGATGAGATGGAGTTCAAAAGCAGGTATGATGACTTGATGAAGTATGGCCATCAGACGAGCGGGGACGAGGTGTACCGATTGATTTATGCGAAGGAAACGAAAATTCGGAAAGTTATGGAATTAATGAGAGGAGGAATGAAATGAAGTTAGTACTTGGAACAATGACATTCGGAGAGTCCGTATTCGCTCCGAATGTGAGTGAGTTTGTAAAGATGTTTTTAGATGCGGGATACGAAGAACTCGACACCGCATACGTCTACAACGAGGGAAACTGTGAAAAGCTATTGGGGGAGGTTTTGCCGGAACTTGGTCGCCCTTATAAAATCTCGACTAAGGTGAACCCCCGGATTACGGGCAAGCTGGACGGGGAGGCCGCCTATGCTCAGCTGAACGAGTCGTTGGAGAGGCTAGGGGTGTCGTCGGTAGATACTTTCTTTCTTCATTTCCCAGATCCTGCAACGCCGGTGGAAAACGTTTTGGAGGCCTGTAATAATCTCTATCGAGAAGGAAAATTCAGAGAGTTAGGACTTTCTAATTTTCCGGCATGGATGGTTGTGGATGTATGGTATATCTGCCATAAGAACGGTTGGGTATTGCCGACTGTGTTCGAGGGTATTTACAATCCTTTGACTAGAAAAGCGGAAACTGAGCTGAACGAATGCTTGAATCATTTCGGGATTCGTTTCTATGCCTATAATCCGATGGCTGGCGGATTGCTTACGGGGCGTTATGGAAGATATGAGGACGCTCCGACGGATGGGCGCTTCACGCATCGTCCGAACTACCAGAAGCGTTACTGGAAAAAGAGCTATTTCGATGCTGTGGAAATTATCAAATTGGCCTGCGAGGAAGAGGGTATTACTACTATTGAAGCAACTTATCGCTGGCTTGCTTATCATTCTATGTTGAATGTGGAACGTGGGGATGCGATTATCATCGGTGCTTCCAAGGCGGATCACCTGAAGCAGAATATGGAAACAGTGAAAGCGGGTCCCTTGTCGGATGCGGTCGTGGATGCTTTTGAAAAAGCCTGGCAGCACTGTAAAGCGGATTGTCCTGAATACTTCACTTTGTATAAAGGTAAAGGCTCTGTGGGAGGAGAGAAGAAATAATGCTGAATCAAGAAAGAGTATTTGATGTGTTGGCAAAGCATGGTGTTACATTCTTTACGGGTGTACCGGATTCTTATTTGAATGGTTTCTGTAATTATGCCCTAAACAATTGTGGAAGTAGAAATATCATTGCGGCCAATGAGGGGAATGCGGTAGGTATTGCTTCAGGACATTATTTCGCAAGCAAAGAGATTCCTCTTGTCTATATGCAGAACAGTGGACTGGGGAATACGGTGAATCCTTTGGTAAGTCTTGTGGATAAGGATGTGTATGCTGTTCCAATGCTTTTACTTGTCGGCTGGCGTGGGCAAGGAAACTCTGAGCCGAATCATCCGCAGCATAAGCTACAGGGGGAGATTACACCCGAACTGCTGGAAATCATGCACATCCCCTACACCATCCTTGATGATGACGATGATAAGTTTGCTAAAACAGTGGAGAAAGCGGTCAAATATTGTAAAGAATCCCGACAGCCTTACAGTTTGATCGCACCAAAGGGTGTCATGGCGGCGAGTGATAAGCCGAATAACGTGGACAATACTTATCCAATGAGTAGGGAAGAAGCAATGGAAATCATTTTGAACAATATGCCGGAGAATACCATCTATTCCGCAACGACAGGAAGAGCAACTAGAGAACTGTTTTTCTTGCGAGAAAAGAGAGGTGAAACAAAAGCGCATGACTTTCTCAATGTCGGTTCTATGGGACATGTAAGCTCTGTGGCGTTTGGGATTGCACTGGAGAGACTTGAACGGAAGGTTGTTGCTTTGGATGGTGATAGCGCCTGCATGATGCATATGGGGGCAATGACAATGGTCAGCAAGCTTGATGCTCCAAACTTCATGCATATCGTTTTGAACAATGGAGCGCATGAGTCTGTGGGCGGGCAACCATCTGCCGGTCATAAGGTTGACTTTACCAAAATAGCGGAGGCATGCGGATATGCGACGGTCGGACATCCTGTAACAACAAAGGTGGAGCTGAAGGAGGCTTTGGAAATTCTACGTGATTGTAGCAAGGCGTCTTTCATTGATTGCCGAATTCATAAGGGATTGAGCAGAAAATTGCCACCGATTGTGTTTGAGCACAGAAAAGTGATAAATGACCTGATAGATGATTTGAACGAATAAAAATAATAATGGGTAACAAAACAAAATCCCGTATTAATCGGAAGGGAGAAATATAATCATGAACAGTATGGAAAAAACAAGAGAATTTCTGAAGTCAATCGGTCTCCCCGGAGGGGATGCATACGATTTGCCTACTTCTGAAAAACGATTTGCGGATGGTGGCCAGTACCGCTTTGAAGTTCCCGGAATTCAAGGCCCGAAAGTAATGCAGGCTCTTTTGGAGGCAATGGATGGGTACGGTTTGTACCTGCACCGTGTGACGCAGACTCAGGGTATTATACGTTTGACAGATGAGGAGATTGGTAAGATGGTGGAGCTTGCCCACAAATGGCAGACTGATCTGATTCTTGCCATCGGCCCCCGTGCAACCACGGACACGTCTGCGTCGGTACATACGGAGGAGGGTGTTCGTATGGGGTATCGTTTGCGTGGTCAGGAGCAGATTGTTCGCGCCATAGAGGATGTGAAACGTGCCGCTCGTCTTGGATGCCGTAGCTTCCTTGTTTATGATGAAGGATGCCTGTGGGCATTGAACGAAATGCGCAAAGCAGGAGAGATTCCTATGGACTGTCATTTTAAGGTATCTGCCCATACGGGACACGGAAATCCTTGTTCCGCAAAGTTGTTGGAAAGAATTGGAGCAGACTCTATAAATCCTGTTCGTGACATTCAGCTCCAAATGTTAGCGGCTATGCGTCAGGCAGTGGACTGTCCAATCGACATTCATACCGAAAACCCGAAATCCACAGGTGGGTTTATCCGTCATTACGAAGTGCCGGAAATGATCCGTATAGCCGCACCGATTTACCTTAAGACCGGAGGTTCCGTGGCTGTGACTCACAGCTGGAGCAGTACCGAGGACGATGCGCGTAAGCGTGCAAAACAGTGCTGCCTTGTGAAGCGCATGATCGATGAGTATTATCCGGAAGCTGTTTGGTCTCCGAGAGGCAGTCTACTTTAAGATATTAAGATTGAAGTTCAGACGAATAGATAGAAAAGGAAAAGAAAAGAATAATCATGAGACATCATTTATATAATCCGGGTTTCAAATTTGTAGTGGAACCTGAGCATTTTAATAAGTATACTGACCGTGAGTTGCTTCAGTATTGCCTTGGAGCAACCATGTACATGCCGGGGTTCAAGGACTTTACTCCAAAAATATTAAATAACTCAATACCAGGTCTGACAACCATAGTTCTCTGTTTTGAGGATGCCTGCCCGGAAGAAAAAGTTCCAGAAGCTATGGATAACGTTCATCATCTGTTGGCAACGGTAACGGGAGCTGTGGAAAATGGAACGTTGGATGCCGATAAGGTTCCGCTGATCTTTGTTCGTATTCGTAATCTTGCTCAGTTCAAGGCATTTGGAGAAAGGTTGACGAAACAGGAGGTTAAGTCCTTGTGTGGTATTAACTTCCCGAAATTTAACGCCGAGAATGGCTATGAATATTATGCATACCTACGAGATCTGAATGACCGCTTTGGTGAGATCCTCTATGGTATGCCGATTATTGAGGATGCGGAAGTTGCTTATAAAGAAACTCGCATGATAGAGTTGATGGGTATTAAAAAGATTTTGGACAAGTATCGTGATCTGGTGCTACAGGTTCGTGTCGGAGGTACGGATTTTAGCTCCGTATTTGGTGTGCGTCGTGGTGTCGATTATTCGATTTATGATATTATGGCGGTGCGTGAGTGCTTGTCTGATATCATCAATGTTTGTGGACGCGACAATGATTATGTAATTTCCGGTCCTGTCTGGGAGTATTTTCGTGCTCCAAAGGAATTGATGTTTGAGGAGCTTCCGAATCATGGCATTGAGGACTATCTGATGAAGAGGTTGCCCATTGTAAATAATGAGATTGATGGACTGCTTAGGGAGGTCATTCAAGATAAAGCGAATGGATTTGTTGGGCGTACTGTCATCCATCCCACCCATGTGAAGTTTGTCAATGCATTGATGGCGGTTACAAAGGAAGAGTACGACGATGCCTGTCAGATTCTCGGTACAGGCGGTGGTGTGGTAAAGAGTTCTGGCGGCAATAAGATGAATGAAATCAAGCCGCACACCAATTGGGCGAAGAAGGTTTACAACAGGGCACGTGCATTTAGCGTTATTGAGAATGAAGGTGCTTATGTTAAGTTGTTTGCTGTAAATGAGTAATATGACAAGGAGAATATCATGAGTGTTGAAATACATACACCAATCACAGAAGAAGCAGCAGCAATCTTGCAAGTTGGAGATACCGTCACCATAACCGGTTATATCCTCTGTGGTCGTGATGCTGTACTACCTAAGGTCATTAAAATGGTAAAAGAGGGCAAAGTAGATGGGCTTGGTATTTCTCTGCAAGGAAATGTTATTTTCCATACTGCGGTCAGCCCTGCAGGTGTGGGACCTACATCCAGTAATAAACTGGAGATTGAGAGTAGTATGGAACCATTGAGTAAAGCGGGAATCAAGCTGCATCTTGGCAAAGGGGCAATCCATAAGGAAACAGTGGAAGCTTTACATAAATATAATGCTGTTTATGCGGTTATCCCGCCAGTGACGGCCTTGCTTGCAGATAAAACCATTGAGCAGAAGCTTGTGGCTTTCCCGGAACTTGGTATGGAAGCGTTATATCAGTTGAAAGTAGTACAATATCCGGCTATTATTGCGGCTGCACATGGGAGGAGCATTTATGAATAAGAATTATGAGAAAATAGTTTCGCTTGTTTGCGATACGCTTGTAGAGGCAGGCTCCACTTTCCGAGAAGATAAGAAGAAAGCTTATAAAAGAGTAATCGCATCGGAAGATAACGAGAGGGCTAAGTGGGTTTTGGAGACCGTACTTGCGAATGCGGAAGCTGCGGAGAAAAATCATAGTCCACTTTGTGATGATACCGGTATCCCGCACATGGTGCTGGAGGTTGGTCAGGATGCGGCAGTGACCGGTCGGATGCTGGACGCTATTAGGGAAGGAATTGCAGAAGGTCTGCGTAGACTTCCTGGACGACCAATGGGCATTATGGGGGATGACAGCCATAGAATTGATCAGTCCGGTGGTTTGAATCCTGATAGTGCGGGAGTGGAGCCTGCTCCGATATTAATCCGACGCTGTCAAGACAATGTTATTAGACTGCACATTTTGATGTTCGGTGGCGGTCCTGCTATTAGGGCAAAAACTTACCGTGTATTCCATAAGCACAATACGCAGGTGGTGTTAGATGAAATCGTAAACTGGGCGACAGAAGGTGTTACTCAGCTCGGATGTTCACCATGCACGTTGGCTGTGGGTGTTGGGAGAAGCCATTTTGAAGCTACATCTATGATGCTTCAGGCTCAAGTGGATGGTAGATATGATTTTCAAAGCGAGATGGAGCAGGAAATAACGAGACGTGTGAATGAAGCAAATATAGGACCTCTTGGCCTTCATGGTAAGACGAGTGTGATTGCGACCTTTATGAAGGTTGGTCCACAGCGTGCAAGTGGCGTTAGGATAGTCTGCGTTCGTCCGACCTGTTGCTTTGAACCGAGGATAGCGAGTGTTGAACTTGAGTAATAAGGGGATATATCTCCTCTTCTATGTCTTCAACTCTCATGGTGTCAATCATGGGAGTACATATCGCCGATATGCTTATCGGTATAACGCCAAAAAAGAAAGAGGAACTTCCATGGAAGTGTTTGCAAGAAATGAGAGCCACAAAGGTGCGATGATGAATGTGTAGATGATAGAATAGACTGTAGAATCGATATAGAATAAAGATTTTGTACCGGTCTTCTTTCTCCCTTCGGGGAGGTAAGGAGGCCGGTTCTGTTTTTATGTATGCCTTGATGATCCATATATAAATGTGGGATTCGGCCTTCTGCGGCGCAGGGATAAATATTCCCCCTGTGATCGTGGAAATGAAAAATCTTATGAAAGATTTGAAGGGACTATTAGGCGAATTTCGGGGTTGGCCTACCGTTGAGTTGTTTAGTGTGCGTTTGGCCGGATTGCCGGCGGAAGATAGGGAAAGGCATTTGCTGGGGTTTTGTAAGCTGGCTTTCGGGCATTATGAAGAGTTGCCGATGGGATATCGGAGATTGGTGGATGGTTATTTGGATGGGGAGCGAGGGGAGAACTTGATGGTGTGGTATTTGACAAGGCATACGCCGTGGAAGAATGCCCGTTATGAGTTGCATCGACCGGACTTGTTTTTGCGGATGGCGAAGCTGGTGGAGTTTACGGATCGGGATGGGCGTTTGCCTTATTCTCATTTGGCGGCTTGTTTATGTATGGCGTTTTCCGTCCGGAGTTTATCGGATCCTAATTCGGAGGTCTTGCCGAAATCCTTGGCTAGTCGTTTGAGCGCATTGAATATATTACCAAGTGATATTTTGGAACTGGCGGGGAAGAGGGAAATAACGGATGAGATGTGATTCTTTATTGATAAATGTTAAATGTACGTGGATTGAAGTCGATGAAATTTGGTGTGTTTTTCGTTGATTTGGGAATGTGTGTGTTGGCTGCTAGGTCGTTAACTGTTTTGCGTCATCGAAGTCAGGCTTTGTGGCTATTATACCTTTGTCATGTGTTCGAAGCATGGTTACATTCATTTATTCATTAAAAACGTATAGTTATGGCATTGAAATTTAAATTGGTAATGAGAAAGAATCTAGGTGAGGATCACGAATCTATTCCTGAAAAGGTATACGCTCAAATGGTGTATGGAGATCTGGTTACTTTTGATGAATTTGCGGAGGAGGTGGCGGATAGCTCTGGTGTAGGTAGCGCTAGCGTGAAGGCGGTTCTGGATCGTATGAATGTGGTGTTGGTCCGTCATTTACAGCATGGCAGGCGTGTCAGTGTAGGTGAGCTGGGGCTTTTCCGCTTTTGTTTCGGATCGTCTGGGGTGCCGGATGAGAAGACGTTTTCGACGAACTTGATTCGGGAGCCGAAAGTACGGTTCTACCCGGGCAAGGCGCTACGGGTAGCCAAGAGCCGTACAAGTTTTGAGAAGACTGCGCTTCCGAATGAAGAAGATGCGGGTGGAAACGGGAGTGATAGTGAAAGTCCGGATGAAATCTAAGAGCTATGAGGCGTTTGACGGTTCAATTAATTGTTGCGATCCTGCTCTCAATGAGCGGGATCACACTTCTCTTCAGCGGATTCTGGATTGATCCGCAAGGATTGATCGATAACAGTGTACTGGTGGCTTTCGGTGAGATCAGTACGTTTGCCGGGGCCCTTTTTGGGGTGGACTACTCTTATAAATTGAAAATTAATAATTGAAAATTATGGAAAGACATGATAAAAGGTTAACAGAGCATTTTTGTTTGGATGAGTTTACTTATAGTGGTATTGCCGTGGATAATGCGATAAATAATCAGCCTCCTCCTTGTGTATGTCTAGCGCTTCAAAATTTGGCGGTTCGTTTACTGGAACCATTACGTCTATTGTATGGGGCACCGATTGCTATATTGAGTGGATATCGGAATGAGAAGGTAAATCGTCTTGCTGGCGGGGTCGTTACCAGCCAACACTTGAAAGGAGAAGCGGCAGATTGCTATGTTACCGATGGGCCGGAAAAACTGTTGGATGTGTTGAAATGTTCCGGTTTAGTATTTGACCAAGCTATATTATATAGACGAAAACGTTTTTTGCATCTTTCCTTAAAGATAAATGGAAATAACAGGATGCAAGTGTTAGTTTATAACAAATCTTGATACTTCGGTGCGGAAAGAGACTTGCCCATGATCAAGTGCGGAAGGGAAGATCGGTGATTTGGTGGACTGAAAAGGATATGATATATTTGTCTCCTATGATTAAGCTTGAATATCTAAAAAAGATACGTGTTCGTTGGATTATATTGGCGATTTTTCTTGTCGCTATATGGATCGTGATGGGAAATCCCAGATTAGGCGAATGGTATTCCCGTTCGATTTATCCATGGGTATCGGGTATGCTATCTCGTTTCTCCTGCTTGTTCCCTTTTTCCGTAGGGGATTGTTTTATTTATGGTAGCATCGCCGGGTTATTAGGGTATCTGTCGTATGCGATTATAAGGAGGCGGAGGATCGGGAGGACAATAAGGCATGTCGTGGAATATCTGGCATGGGTGTATGTCTGGTTCTATATCGCTTGGGGATTGAATTATTTCCGGGAAGATTTTTTCACTCGTACGCGAACCACTTATGTGCCTTTTTCCTCGGAACATTTCCAATCCTTCTTGGATGCCTACACGGATTCCTTGAACGCCTCATGGGTTGCGATAGAGACGATCGATCGGGAGGTCGTGAAAGAGGCGGTGCTAGACGGGTATCGAAAATTGCCTACTCGTTTCGGCCTTACCACTCCCGGAGCCTATCTTCATCCTAAAACGATGCTGCTCTCCCGGCTGATGAGTGGAGTAGGGGTGATGGGGTATATGGGACCGTTTTTCACGGAGTTCAATTTGAACGGCCAGCTCTTGCCCGTGCAATATCCTGCCACCTACGCCCATGAGATGGCTCATGTGCTTAGTATATCCAACGAGGCCGAGGCTAATCTATACAGTTATTTGATATGCACGGGTTCTTCCGTGCCGGAAATCCGGTTCTCAGGCTACTTCTCTTTGCTGCCTTATGTGCTGAGCAACGCATATGTGGCTTTGGATAAGGACGCTTTTGAGGCATGGAAGAAAAGATTACGCCCCGAGATCAAGGACTTGTATAACGAGAAAGTCGCCTATTGGCAATCCCTATACAGCCCGTTGATCGGCGAGGCGCAAGACGTGGTCTATAATCTTTTCCTGAAAGGCAATAAGATACCTACTGGAACTGCTAATTATTCGGAGGTGATCGCCTTATTGATCGCTTTGGAAGTTAAATGATTTATTCATCATTTAACTTCCTCCAAATAAAGCACCCGGCTCGAGTAATCATTCTGTTTGTGATAATCGACAATGTGATTATAAGGGATTTCCAGTCCGTTCGCCATGAGATATTTCCCGGTGAAAGCTTTACCCTCGAAGGCCAGAGGCTCGTTGTCGATCCGGTTCAGCTCGCGGACTCTGTATTTCTTGTCTGGGGATAATCCGTTCATCTTTACACGGGGTAAATGCTGGTTGACAAAATGCTCGGTCTTCCACCAGTAAAATACGGCTTTGTCTTTCTCCGGTGAAGTGTACATCAAGGAGGCTACTCCCAAACCATCATAAGGAGAAACCAGACGGTAGATATCGCCGAATTGCACGATGGGGCGGATCGTCTTATAATCGACGATCGCCTTGCGGCAAAGCGTTTTCTCTTCTTCCGTCATATTCTTGGGTTGGATCTCCATGCCCAAACGGCCGCTCATCGCTACGTCGATCCGATATTTCAAGGGAATAACCCGGAATGTTTGATGGTTGGGGGCGGCGCTGATGTGTGAGGCCATGGCGATAGCCGGGAAAAAATAAGAAGTACCCCATTGCATATAGATACGCTGTAGGGCATCGGTATTGTCGCTTACCCAAAACTCATCGAAGTAAGGCATGACCCCGTAATTTGCCCGGCCTCCACCGCTGGCGCAAGCCTGTAGGGTTAAATCCGGGTATTTGGCTCGGATACGCTCACAGACTTTCTTGAATCCTTCGTGATATTCGATATACATATGGCTTTGCTGATCCGAAGGCAGATATTGGGAGCCATGGTTCAGGATGCTCATATTGGCGTCCCATTTGATATAATCGATCTCCGGGTATGTTGTCATCAAGTTGTCGACGATACCGAATATGAAGTCTTGCACCTCGGGATTGGAGAGATCAAGAACGACCTGTGTACCGCCACGCCCCAAGACGATTTCCCTGTTTGGAGCTTTCAATACCCATTCCGGATGCTTCTCGTACAATTCGCTTGTCGTGTTGGCCATTTCCGGCTCGATCCAGATACCGAATTTAATACCATGCTTGTTGGCGTCGGCGATCAGGCCCTCGATGCCTCTTGGTAGTTTTCGGGCATCAACCATCCAATCTCCTAAGGACGAGTTATCTTTATTACGAGGATATTTATCGCCAAACCAGCCGTCGTCCATGACGAACAACTCGCCGCCCATAGACTGGATATCACTCATCATTTGGTCCATACCTTCTTGATTGATATCGAAATATACACCTTCCCAACTGTTTAGTAAGATTTTCCGGGCGGTCGCTCCATTCGCTATCTTATGTTTGCGTGCCCATGCGTGGAAATTCCGGCTGCTTCCGCTTAAGCCGTCCTTGCTATAAGTCAGCGCCAATTCCGGCGTCCGGAAACTTTCTTTGGCTTTGAGGGTGTAAGCCGAGTTCTCCTCGTTTATTCCCGCGAAGAAATGGTGATGGTCGCTATCATCCGTATCGAAGAATAATTTGTAGTTACCGCTATAGCATAGGGCGACGCCAATAACGGAACCGGTGTTTTCCTTTGGTTTTCCGTCTAGGGAGATCATCACTTCGGCGTGGGCGGTATGGGAGTTGCGGATACCATCCTTGTTTTTTATCATCTTGATGCCCGGTCGTAACGGTTCTTGTGCCAATTGAGCCTCGTTTGCCCATGAGCCGTATAAGTGGGAAACCCATACGTCTCCTTTCTGGATCGGCAGATAAGCGGAAGCGAAACGATTGAGGGTGATCGCTTTTTTCTCCTCATGCGTGATCTCTGTCCAAGTCTCGATGATATCGGCGTCCGGATAGGTTCTGTAACAGAGATTCATATAAAAAGGATACACTTTATCTTTTAATCGGATCGTTGTGATATCTGCTGTTTGCTCTTTTCGTGTATCTACTTTTATGACTTCCAGTTGAAGGGTCATATTCCCGTCGCCATGGGTAACGGACAATGCGCTTTCGGAGGGGCAATTCAAGCCGTAGACCGGATAAGCGGAAAATGTTTTCTGCTCGGTCTCGAGCAAGGTAGCCGCATCGGAAGTGGATAACTTGTCTCCATAGTAGATGAATCTTACCTCTCCGCCGACAGGTGCGTCTAGCAATAATGAGGTATTCCTCGTGGAAATCAATACGTCTTGTGCCCATAAACTAGTGGTCAATAGGAAGGCGCAACATAAATAACCGAATTTACTCTTAATGTTCATTTTATTAGTAGGTGTTAGATTTAAATTCAGGGGCAAAAGTAGGAGAGAGCCGGTAGGTTTCCTAATAGGATTTTATCAGATACTGTTACTTTTCTGCTTTAACTAAAATTTGTTTCACGCAGAAGAAACCTGTGCTTTCATTAATGAAAATTCCATATTGTCTAATTCGAAAGAAATCACTAACTTTGCGGCAATTTTTTAGAAGCAAGATAAATACATCGCGATATGAGTAAGAAATTTACCGAATATTCTAAGTTTGACTTGTCGAACGTAAATAAAGAGGTGCTGAAGAAATGGAAGGATGGAGACATCTTCCATAAGAGTCTTGAAACAAGAGAGGGACATCCTACATTCGTATTCTACGAGGGTCCTCCATCCGCAAACGGTATGCCGGGTATTCACCATGTTATCGCCCGTTCGATTAAGGATATTTTCTGCCGCTATAAAACCATGAAGGGATTCTTGGTGAATCGTAAGGCGGGTTGGGATACACACGGTCTGCCTGTCGAGTTGGGCGTGGAGAAGGCTTTGGGCATCACGAAGGAAGATATCGGTAAGAAGATTTCTGTCGCTGAGTATAACGCCGCTTGCCGTAAGGACGTGATGAAGTTCACGAAAGAGTGGGAGGATCTGACGCAGAAGATGGGTTATTGGGTGGATATGGAGAATCCCTATATCACGTATGATAACCGCTATATCGAGACCTTGTGGTATCTATTGAAAGAGCTTTATAAGAAAGGTCTTTTATATAAAGGCTATACGATCCAACCGTATTCTCCCGCCGCGGGTACGGGCTTGAGCACGCACGAGTTGAACCAACCAGGCTGTTATCGTGACGTGAAGGATACGACTTGTACGGCACAGTTCCATATATTGGACCCGAAACCGGAGATGGCACAATTCGGCGATCCTTATTTCTTGGCATGGACAACGACTCCTTGGACGTTGCCTTCCAATACGGCGCTTTGCGTAGGCCCGAATATTACTTATCTGGCTGTACAGACTTATAATCCTTACACGGGTATCCCGATGACTGCTGTTATAGCGAAAGATTTATTGTCTGCTTATTTCAATCCGAAAGCCGCTGAGCTTTCTTTGTCTGATTACAAACCGGGTGACAAGCTGGTTCCTTTCAGCGTAGTAGGTGAGTGGAAGGGTTCCGAGTTGGCCGGTATGAAATATGAGCAATTGATCCCATGGGTAAATCCGGGTGAAGGTGCATTCCGTGTGATCACGGGTGATTTCGTTACGACAGAGGATGGTACGGGTATCGTACATATCGCACCGACGTTTGGTGCGGACGATAACCGTGTGGCGAAAACATTCGGGGTTCCTCCTTTGATGATGCAGGATAAGGATGGAAATATGCGCCCTATGGTGGATATGACCGGTAAGTTCTATAAGCTGGAAGACTTGGCTCCGGAGTTTGTACAAAATTGTATGAACGCTTCTGATTATGATCCATGGCAAGGAAAATTCGTGAAGAACGCTTACGATGATACGAAGACGGATAAAGATGAGACGTTAGATATAGAGATCTGCATGATGCTGAAGGCCCAGAACCGGGTGTTCAAGATCGAGAAGCATGTCCACAATTACCCGCATTGTTGGCGTACTGATAAGCCGGTATTGTATTATCCGTTGGATAGCTGGTTTATCCGCACGACCGCTTGCCGTGAGCGCATGATCGAGTTGAACAATACGATCAACTGGAAACCGCAGAGCACGGGTACGGGACGTTTCGGCAAATGGCTGGAGAACTTGCAAGACTGGAACTTGAGCCGCAGCCGTTATTGGGGTACTCCGTTACCGATCTGGCGTACGGAAGATGGTAGCGAGGAGAAGTGTATCGGTTCCGTGGTAGAGCTGTTCGGCGAGATCGAGAAATCGGTGAAGGCCGGCTTTATGGAGTCTAACCCTTATAAGGACTTCGCTCCGGGAGATTATACGAAGGAAAACTACGAGAAGATCGATTTGCACCGTCCGTATGTGGATGATATTATCTTGGTTTCCGCTTCCGGCAAGCCGATGAAGCGTGAGACAGACTTGATCGACGTATGGTTCGATTCCGGCGCTATGCCTTATGCCCAGATCCACTATCCGTTCGAGAACTTGAAGGAGTTCGATAATCGTCAGATCTATCCGGCTGACTTTATCGCTGAGGGTGTTGACCAGACACGCGGTTGGTTCTTTACCCTGCATGCTCTGGGCACCATGATCTTTGATAGCGTGGCTTACAAGGCTGTCGTGTCTAACGGTCTGGTATTGGATAAGAACGGAAACAAGATGTCTAAACGCTTGGGCAACGCTGTTGATCCATTCTCTACGATCGAGAAGTATGGTTCGGACCCGTTGCGTTGGTACATGATCACGAACGCTTCACCATGGGATAATATTAAGTTTGATATCGATGGTATCGAGGAAGTTCGCCGTAAGTTCTTTGGTACATTATATAATACGTATTCATTCTTTGCTTTGTACGCGAACGTGGATGGCTTCGACTACTCCGATCCGGATGTGGAATGGAGCAAGCGTCCGGAGATTGACCGTTGGATCCTTTCTCTGTTGAACAGCTTGGTGAAGGATGTGGATGGCTACTTGGAGGCTTACGAGCCGACTCGTGCCGGACGTGCTATCTCTGATTTCGTAAATGATAACTTGAGTAACTGGTATGTGCGTTTGAACCGCCGCCGTTTCTGGGGTGGTGGTATGACGGAGGATAAGTTGTCCGCTTACCAGACTTTATATACTTGCTTGGAGACAGTGGCTAAGTTGATGGCTCCGATCGCTCCGTTCTATGCCGATCAGTTATTCTTGGACTTGGTCGCTGTTACGGGACGTGAGAACGTTGAGTCCGTACACTTGTCCGATTTCCCGGTTTACGACGAGTCTAAGATCGACAAGAATTTGGAAGAGCGTATGCAAATGGCTCAAGATGTTTCTTCTATGGTATTGGCTCTTCGCCGCAAGGTGAATATCAAGGTTCGACAGCCGTTGCATACGGTAATGATTCCGGTTGTAGACGCTCATCAACAAGAGAGTATCGAGGCCGTGAAGAACCTTATCTTGAACGAGGTGAACGTGAAGGAGCTGAAGTTCGTGGATAATACGGCAGGTATCTTGGTGAAGAAGATCAAACCGGACTTTAAGAAGTTGGGCCCGCGCTACGGAAAGATCATGAAGGCGTTGGCCGCCACGATTCAATCGATGAGCCAAGAAGATATCAACGCTTTCGAGAAAGCCGGAACGTTTACCTTGATGGTAGATGGACAGGAGGCCGTTTTGGAGCGTACGGATGTAGAGATCATCTCTGAGGATATCCCGGGTTGGTTGGTCGCTAATGAAGGTCGCTTGACAGTCGCTTTGGATATTACCGTAACCGAGGATTTGCGTAAGGAGGGTCTGGCCCGTGAGTTGGTGAATCGTATCCAGAACTTGCGTAAGAGCAGTGGTTTCGATATAACGGATAAGATCCATGTATCCATTCTTTCTTGCGAGGAGATGGATGAGGCGATCCATGATTATAAGGATTATATTGCTAACCAAGTATTGGCGGAATCTATCGAAATCATGGATAATGCGATCAGCGACGCTACGGAACTCGATTTCGAGGACTTTAAATTGTCCGTAAAGATCGAGAAAGCTTAAAAATAGAATAGCATTTCTTGCGGAAGAATTAGGAATGAAATATAGGAAAATCGATAATTATATTATCTTTGCATGCAAAGAAGAAATAATATGATTTTATATTCATTCTTAATTCTTCTTTTTGATTGATATTTGAACGATTGTTGAACCTAAATTTTTTTAGAACCATGGCAGAGAAGACAAGATATTCAGACGCTGAGCTCGAGGAGTTCCGCGCTATTATATTAGAGAAACTGGAAATCGCGAAGAGGGATTACGAGCTTTTGCGATCAGGGGTTACGAATTCCGACGGTAACGACGTGGCTGATACGTCTCCTACATTCAAGGTGCTGGAGGAAGGCGCTTCTACGTTATCGAAGGAAGAGGCGGGCCGTTTGGCGCAACGCCAGATGAAATTCATCCAGAATTTACAGGCCGCTTTGATCCGTATCGAGAATAAGACCTACGGTATTTGCCGGGAGACTGGTAAATTGATCCCGAAAGAAAGGCTACGTGCTGTGCCTCATGCGACTTTAAGTATCGAAGCAAAACAAGGAGGTGCAAAGTAAATGAGATATTCTAAAGGTTGGGGAGCAGTGTTAATCATAATACTGCTCCTTCTTCTTGACCAAGTGCTGAAAATATGGATTAAGACCCACATGCAGTTGCATGAGAGTATAGAGATAACTCCGTGGTTTTATCTCTATTTTACTGAGAATCCGGGTATGGCATTCGGTATAGAGGTGATTGGGAAATTATTCCTTTCCGTATTCCGTATCGTGGCTGTATTGTTTATCGGATATTATTTGTATAAGCTGGTTAAAGAAAATTATAAATTCGGTTTTATTGCCTGTATATCTTTGGTTTTTGCGGGGGCGGTGGGTAATATAATCGACTCGATATTCTATGGCGTGATCTTCGACCATAGTTTCGGGCAACTCGCTACTTTTATGCCGGAGGGAGGTGGTTATGCCTCTTGGCTGCATGGTAAGGTGGTGGATATGTTCTATTTCCCATTGATAGAGACCGTATTCCCGGATTGGGTTCCGATCTGGGGTGGACAGGAGTTCGTTTTCTTCCGTCCGATCTTTAATTTGGCGGACTCGGCGATTTGCGTGGGAGTTTTCCTTTTGTTAATATTTTATCGGCATACTTTGTCGGCTAGCCTTTCGAAAGAAGAGAAATAAATGCGGAGAAAATTACGGATATATGGTATGGCTTTATTAGCCACGACGTTGCTGGCGGCATGTAGTAAGGTTCCGGATGGTATTCTGTCGGAGAAAAAGATGCAGGGTGTCTTGACGGATATGTTGCTGGCTGAGGCCATGGTAAATGTGGATTATAATACTTATAAATCCGATACCATGAAGCTTGCCTTGTATGAGTCTGTATTCCGTAAGCATGATATTACACAGGCGGTGTATGATAGCTCGTTGGTGTGGTACGGCCGTAACTTGGATATTTATATGGAGGTCTACAACCGGGTCTTGGCCGATCTTAATAAACGGATCAATAACTTAGGGGATGTGCAGGCGGACGCTGCGCCGGTATCGAACCGGGATTCTGTGGATATTTGGCCTCGCCGTTCTTATCTGGTCTTGTCTCCTACCTCTGTATTTAATGGGGTGACTTTCGATATACGTCCGGAAACGAATTATTCCTCGGGCAGTAGTTTCGTGCTGGGCATGCGTGTCTGGGGATTGAATAACAAAATGGCTTATAAGCCGGAGGTACGTTTAAGCGCAGACCAAGGTGATACGACCTTGACGGTGAATAGTAAGATCACGAAAGATGGATATCACGAGACGATCTTGAAGACTATACCAACTAAGAAAGTAAAGCGTGTGTTTGGATATATCCGTATGGATAATATGGATACGACTTATTATAAGGTGTATATAGATAGCTTAAGCTTGATGAAATATAACTATGGTAAGGAGCTTGCCGAATTACCTAAGGATTCTATTAAGTAATCTCTCTATTTGTTTATTATACTTATGAGAAGAATTGCCGCTCATTACGTTTGGTGTAAGCAGGTTTATCGTATGCATTATATCGAACTGGATGATAATGGTGCGTTTCATGGTGTTTACCCGTTGAATGAGGAGATAGCTGGAACCGCTTTTTATGATGGAGTGCTGGTGCCGGTTCTTTCCTCGGAACCGGCGATTGGTTTTAAGCAGGTGATGGGATCTTGGCCGGCGTTAACCGAAAAGATTACGCCGGGTTGTTCAGTCCATATATATCGTTTAAGCGGGATTCCCTTGGCGTCTGCGAAACTCGGCACAGACCACAGCTGTAGCGATGGCCACATTGAGAGACTCTGAGGTGTCTCTTCCTTCCGGATAGTTCGGGATATATAATTTTTCGTTTACAAAAGCCTCTATGGCGGGACGTATTCCATTTCCTTCATTACCCATTATCAAGATACCGTTTCCGGATAAGGTTTTCTCATATAAGTTTTCTCCGCCAAGGAAGGTGCCGTATAAAGGTATGGCTTGGGCTGATTGGGCCTGTAAGAACGTTTCCAGATCGGTGTAATGTATTTTTACGTGGGCGAGCGCACCCATAGTGGCTTGTACGGTTTTTGGACTGAAAACATCGGCGGTATCTTTGCTGCATACGATATGGGAAATACCGAACCAGTCCGCTAACCGGATGATCGTACCTAAGTTGCCCGGATCTTGGATTCCGTCTAATGCGAGAACAAGCTCCTTTTCCGGCGTTATTTCCGTTATATCCCAATTGGGGCGTTTAAAGATCGCGAGTACATCTTGGGGATTTTTCAGGAAGCTGGCTTTACGAATATCATCTTCTTCCGCTACCAATAACTCCTTGGCCGGAATATCGCCTTGTGTAGCCATCCAAGATGGCTTGGCTATTAATAACTCACATTCAAAGGCCGGTAACATATCGGCTACCAATTTATTTCCTTCGGCTACAAAAACATTATTTTCATTCCGGAATTTCTTTAATTCCAGAGAACGGATGTATTTGACTTTGGTCTTGCTTAGCATCTTAGTTCTTTTTACAAAACAAAAGTACGGTAAATTCTTTAAATTCCAGTACATTCGCGATCGTAAAAAGCTTGGAATGATGAATCGATCTCTACGTATATGCTATTTTATCTGTATCGTACTACTACTAACCTCTTGTAGTACGACCAAGTTTGTGCCGGATGGGGAATATTTGCTGGATAAGGTGGAGATCGTGTCGGATAACAGGGACTATAAGTCTGCGGATTTAAAATCTTATCTTAGGCAGCAACCAAACTTCAAGGTGTTTGGTCTGATGAAGTGGCAGTTGTTTGTCTATGATTGGTCTGGTAAGAATGAGAAGAAATGGATCAATAAACAGTTACGTAGGATCGGTGAGCCTCCCGTGGTGCTGGATACGATGTTGGTGGAACAGTCCGCCATGGAACTAGAGCGTTTTTACATTAATAAAGGGTATGTCCATGCGGATGTATCAACGACGATTGATACGGCACGCCATAAGAAAGCGGTTGTAACTTACCATATAAAGGCGAACGATCCGTATAGGATACGCAATTACACGATGAAGTTCCCCGATCCGAAAATTGATAGTTTGGCACATCTGAAAGCGCCTCGCCGCTCTCCCTTAGCTTCTGCGTTCCGGTCCTCACAGGAAGAGTATAACCAATTAGTTAAGGAAGGAACTTTATTTGACCGGGATATATTGGACAAGGAGCGGGAGCGTATTACAACCTTACTTCGCTGGAACGGGTATTATGGTTTTAATCGGGATTATTTAGGATATATCGCTGATAGTTCTTTTAACCAAAATGTCGTGGATCTTGATATGTCCATGAAACCTTATCGGAAGGTGTTGCCCAATGGGTCGGTAGAGGATCAGCCGCATCGTCAGTATTATATTAAGGATGTAACGGTCTTAACCGATTATAATCCGATGGGGGTAGGAGAGGACGCTAGTTTCATGGCTACAGATACGATGCTCAGCGCAGGGGTGAATATCGTATATGGCCGAAACGGGAAGAGTATCCGTCCGAGCGTGCTCCGGAGGAGTACTTATATTCGGCCGGGGCAATTATTTAGTGAGAAGAATATAGAGCAGACCTATTCGGCGTTCGCTTCTCTAAGGGCTTTGAGGAATGTAAATATACGTTTTACGGAAGTAGAGGAGCGGGATACGATGAAGTTGGATTGTTACATTCTCACTTCTCCCGCGAAGATAAATACGGTGGGAGTGGATTTGGAAGGTACTAACTCGGCGGGTGATTATGGGTTTGCCTCCAGCTTGAATTATCAGCATAGGAATATCTTCCGAGGATCGGAGCTGTTCTCGGCGAGGGTGAGAGGGGCTTACGAGGCGTTATCCGGAAATAAGGCGAATGGCTTTGGTAATTACTGGGAGTTAGGTGCGGAAGGGTCCTTGCTGTTTCCTCGTTTCTTGTTCCCGTTCTTGAGTTCGGATTTTCGTAGGCGGCTACGTGCGTCAACTGAAGCGAAAATAAGTTACAACCTGCAAAAACGTCCGGAGTATACGAGGGCGATTCTATCTGGTGGTTGGAGTTATATTTGGCAAGATCGGGGCAATACACAGGCACGCCATACCTTTAAGCTTGTAGACTTGAATTATGTGTATTTGCCGGATAAGAATATGGACTTTATCAATAGCTTGCCGGATTATATGGTGTTGTATAACTATACGAACCATTTTATCATGAGTTCGGGATATACTTATTCCTTCAGTAATTATTCTCCCCAGAATCGTTTGAGAAACACGCATTCCCTACGTGCGTCGGTCGAGGTCGCAGGGAATTTGTTGAGTGCCTTTTCGCATCTTACGGGGGCGAAGAAAAATGATGACGGTTATTATGAGTTGTTTGGTACGGAATATGCGCAATATGTGAAATTGGATTTCGATTTTAGTAAAGGAATCGTGCTTGACAGTCGTAACAAGTTAGCTTTCCATATAGGAGTGGGAGTGGGGATGGCTTATGGTAACTCAAACTATTTACCTTTTGAGCGTGCTTATTTCTCGGGGGGAGCGAATAGTGTCCGGGGATGGTCTGTACGAGAGTTAGGTCCGGGTAGTATGGAAGTTGACAGCACGACTTCTTTCGCTCTTCAATCGGGGGATATCCGCTTGGATTTGAACTTGGAATATCGAACGAAACTTTTTTGGAAGTTTGAATTGGCGGCTTACATAGATGCCGGAAACATATGGACCCGGAATGTATCTGATGAACGCTATAAGGCTGGAAACTTTGATTTCTCTCGTTTTTACAAGGAGATCGCTGTTTCCTATGGTTTGGGACTTCGTTTGGACTTTGATTTCTTTCTACTACGTTTAGATACAGGCTTCAAGGCTTATAATCCTCAGGAGAAAAAGTCTAGGCGTTGGGCGATAACCCGTCCTAATTTCAAGGATAATTTCGCCTTGCATTTTGCCGTTGGTTATCCATTCTAAATTCAATATGTAAAAAAGTGTACTAAAAGTTTGCAAGGAAAAGAAAAATCCTTACCTTTGCACCACGAAAATAAGGATGGTCAGGTAGCTCAGCTGGATAGAGCAACAGCCTTCTAAGCTGTGGGTCCTGGGTTCGAATCCCAGCCCGATCACGAGGGAGATTCTAAAAGAGTCTCCCTTTTTTGTGTCATAACTTCGTTGGCAAAGTATCTTAGGTGCGTGAGCCGATGTCTTGTCCTGAAATAGCTTGACACTTTTAAGGGGCTAAAAAGTATAGAAATGATCAAAAGAAAGCCCAAAAGAGTGTTCACGGAACCCTTTAAATTATCCGTGTTACGCGAGTATTACAGTAGCGGAATGAGCAAGTATGCGATAACGAAGAAATATTCTTTGAGCCCTCCTTGCATATATAGATGGCTAAAAGAATACCCAGTGGGATCGGACCAGTTACCTTTGCCATCAGAAACAAAAGAGAGGTTACAGATGGTTCCCAAGCAATCGGATTTGACAGATATGGAGTCCCTTCAAAAGCGCATAGAGGAATTGCGTCGTTCTTTGGAGCTGGAGAAGATGCGTAGCCGTGCCTTCGAGAAGATGATAGAGATAGCGGAAGAGGAAGAAGGCATCAGTATATTCAGAAAAGATGGTGCCAAACAGTAACGGCGTTACGTGAGGAGTATCCCCATGAGAGTGTGGCTACCCTTTGCGGGCTGTTTGGAAAGAAACGCCAATGGTATTACGCGAACATGAAGGCGGATGTATCGGAGAGACAACGCGTCAAGCTTCTTGCTGACATGATAGGCTATTATCGTCTTTGTTGTCCCCGTATCGGAGGTTTCAAGCTGTTCCATTTACTGGAAAAGGATTTGGGACATGCTGTGACCCTCGGGCGAGACTCGTTCTTAAAGGTTTATGAATCAAAAGGCTTTAAGCTCAATCCCAACAAACGTAGGCGTACGACAGACTCCAATCATGTCTATAAAAGGTACCCCAATCTTATCAAGGGAAAAGACGCGCGGTATTCCAACCATATATGGGTGTCGGACATCACGTACGTGTGGATATTGGGGGACGTGTTGTACTTGCATCTTGTCACCGACGCCTATTCGCACGCCGTATTGGGCTGGTGCCTATCCGACAGTCTCAGCGCCTCGCATACGACAGAGGCCTTGCGCATGGCGATCCGGATCGCCGGAGGCGGCAACCTTTGCGGTACCATACACCACTCGGACAGGGGGTCACAATACGCCAGCGAGGCTTACGTCAGCTGCCTCATGGAGCATCACATACGGATAAGCATGACAGAAGGATATGAGCCGACAGACAACGCCATGGCGGAAAGACAGAACGGGATCTTCAAGGTCGAATGGATATACGAGCAGGAAATGTACAGGGATAAAGAACAGGCGATCAATGAGATCAATCGTATGATTGACTTTTATAACAACCGAAGACCTCATATGAGCATCGGAATGGAGTGCCCGATGGAGGTGTATAAAGGCAAACTGCCGGGGAAAAATCTTTGGCGAAAAAGACCCTGATTCTTTTTGATTCCTTACATTTGTACGCCGAGAATATGGATCACTCTGGTATATCCATTGTCCATTCTTGATGACAGGCTTTTTGGTAGGCTTTATCAGAGAGTGACAAGTAAGCCAGGAGGATCATGAGTTTATTGACAAGTAAAGTTGTTTAACTACCCCAAAAGTGACAAGTGATTTTAGGAATGGACAGGATTGAGGAATATGCCGTAAAAGTAAGTACTACTTACTTTGTCATTTAATATATACTGCAAGTGGCATAGAAGATATACTGTCCTTTCCACGGGTTTCTACCAAGCTGGCATTTAGGCTGATTTTAGAACTTCGTAGCATAAAAAAATCCCCCGCAGAAGGGCGAGGGAACCTAATGTTTTCACAACGGAATAATCCTTATTGTGATTTGCTTCATTTTAGTATGACAAATATATGAAATGGAATGCTTGCGTGCAAGTGTTTCTGAAATAAAATTTTTATATTTGGGAAAATGTAAAGATAACATACTATGAAAAGGATTTTAGGCTTGGATTTAGGGACAAATAGTATAGGGTGGGCGTTGGTGAACGAAGCTGAAACAGATGAGGAAGTCTCGTCAATCATCCGATTAGGTGTGAGAGTAAATCCTTTGACAGTAGATGAAACGCAGAACTTTGAAAAAGGGAAAAGTATCACTACAAATGCGGAAAGAACTCTTAAAAGAAGTATGCGCCGTAATTTGCAGCGATATAAATTACGTCGTGATGCGTTGGTTGAATTTTTGAAAGAGCTGGGTTTTATTACCGACGAAACTATCCTTTCGGAACAAGGAAACAGAACTACGTTTGAAACCTGTCGTTTACGGGCTAAAGCTGCTGAAGAAGAGATTTCTTTAGAGGAACTATCCCGTGTCTTATTGATGATTAATAAAAAACGTGGATATAAAAGTAGTCGAAAGGTAAAAAAGGAAGAAGATGGAGTTTTGATTGATGGAATGGAGATTGCTAAAAAGCTGTATGAGGAGGATTTGACTCCGGGGCAACTTTGTTCGCAGTTACTTGAATCGGGCAAGAAAGTTTTGCCAGACTTTTACCGTTCTGATTTGCAAGAAGAGTTGGATAGAATATGGAGTGTTCAAAAGCAATTTCATCCTGATGTTTTCTGTGATGCCGCCAAAGAAGAAATCAAAGGAAAAAACAGAAGCCAGACATGGGCTATCTTGGCTAACTATTTTGTTTGGAAAGAAGAAGTGGTTGGCTGGAATGACAGAGAAGCAAAGAATGAAACGATAGAAAAAGAATGTAAACTTGTCGGTCTTAAACGGACGACTAAGGGGTATGAACTGAAAAAGGAAAATTATCGTTGGCGTGCGCAAGCTCTTACTGAACAATTAGGTTTGGAAGAGATAGCCGTAGTCTTGCAAGAGATCAATGGTCAGATAAATGCGTCTAGTGGTTATTTGGGAGCCATTAGTGATAGGAGCAAAGTGTTATACTTTAATCATCAAACGGTCGGACAGTATCAGATGGCTGAGTTAGACAAGAATCCCCATGCAAGTTTGCGCAATATGGTATTCTATCGGCAGGATTATTTGGATGAATTTGATAGAATTTGGGAAAAGCAGGCAGAATTTCATAAGGAATTGACAGCTGAATTGAAAAAAGAGATTCGCGATATGATCATCTTTTACCAACGACGTCTGAAAAGTCAGAAAGGCTTGATTAGTTTCTGTGAGTTTGAAAGGTTGGAGATTGTAGTAGAAAAGGATGGAAAGAAACAGACCAAAGTCATAGGATGCAAGGTGATACCTCGTTCGCATCCATTGTTTCAGGAATTTAAGGTATGGCAGACATTGAATGACATAAAGGTATTGGGAAGAGAGAAGAAAAGAAATGCTTTGTCGGCAAGCGAAAGTAGGGCTTTGTATCCAGAAGAAAAAGAAATACTGGCAAGAGAACTTGCGATAAAAGAAAACATGAAGAAAGCAGATGTGTTGAAGCTCTTATTTGAAAATCCACAGGAATTGGATTTGAACTTCAAACAAATAGATGGAAATCGTACTGGGTTTTCTCTCTTTTCTGCCTATAGCAAAATGATAGAAAAGTATGGCTACGAACCGTTGGATTTTAAGAAACCAGCAGATGAGATAATCGGACAGCTAAGAACTATCTTTACCGATTTAGGTTGGAATACGAATCTGTTTACCATTGACTTAACCAAAGAGGGGAAAGAGCTCGAGATGCAACCTTATTTCAGACTTTGGCATCTGTTGTATTCTTTTGAAGGAGATAATACGTCGACCGGTAACGGCAAACTGATTGAAAAGATCATGCAACTTTGCGGAGTTGAGAAAGAATATGCTGTAGAGCTAGCCAGTCTTTCGTTTCAAGATGATTACGGAAGTTTGAGCGCGAAAGCCATCAAAAGGATTTTACCCTATTTGAAAGAGGGTAATCTGTATGATGTGGCTTGTGAATATGCCGGTTATCGTCATTCCAAATCTTCACTGACTAAGGAGGAGATAGAAAATAAGGTTTTAAAGGGCAAGCTGGAGGTTCTTCCTAAAAACAGTCTCCGAAATCCGGTGGTTGAAAAGATTTTGAGTCAGATGGTGAATGTAATCAATACAATCATTGATACGTATGGAAAACCTGATGAAATCCGAGTGGAATTGGCTCGTGAATTAAAGAAGAGTGCCAAAGAACGTGAGGAACTGACGAAAGCTATCGCAAAGAGTACCCGTGAGCATGAGGAGATCCGTAAATTGTTGCAAGATGAATTTGGTATGATGAACGTGAGCCGCAATGATATTATCCGTTACAAACTTTATGAAGAGTTGAAAGATAATGGATATAAAACATTGTATTCCAATCAATATATACCTAAAGAAAAGATTTTCAGTAAGGAGATAGATATAGAACATATTATTCCACAATCCCGTCTTTTTGATGATTCTTTATCTAACAAGACATTGGAGTATAAGGCTATTAATATAGAAAAGGGAAATAAGACCGCTTATGATTTTGTAAAAGAAAAATATGGAGAAGAAGGCTTGCAACAATATATAAATCGTTGCGAAAGCTTGTTCAATGACAAAAAGGCGAAACTTCGGAAATTGAAAATGGAACAGAAGGATATACCGGATGGTTTCATTGATAGGGATTTGAGAAATACACAATATATAGCGAAAAAAGCACTCGCTATGTTGAACGAAATCTGCCGTAGAGTAGTGGCAACTACCGGTTCCATTACAGATCAATTGCGTGAAGACTGGCAATTGGTGGATGTAATGAAAGAACTGAACCTGCCTAAATATGAAGCCTTGGGTTTTGTGGAAACATACGAAGATAAGGACGGAAGAAAAATCAAAAGAATAAAGGATTGGACAAAAAGGAATGACCATCGGCATCATGCGATGGATGCGCTGACGGTAGCTTTTACAAAGGATGCGTTTATTCAGTATTTCAATAATAAAAATGCGGCACAAGATTCAGGCAATAGAAACCATACGAATATAATAGGTATCAAGACCCGTTATTTTGACAAAGGAAGAGCTTTGCCTCCTATTCCATTGGAGCAATTCCGGATAGAAGCCAAACAGCATTTGGAAAAACTGCTGGTATCTATTAAAGCTAAGAACAAGGTGGTGACTGTCAATGTTAATCGAACAAAAAAGAGAAAGGGTGAAAATACGAAGATACAGCAAACTCCGCGAGGTCAGTTGCATTTGGAAACGGTTTATGGTAGTCACAAACAATATGTGACAAAAATAGAAAAGGTGAATGCTTCTTTTGATGCGGCTAAAATAGCGACTGTGAGTAAACGGGCTTATCGAAATGCCTTACTTAAACGGTTGGAAACATTCGGTAATGATCCAAAGAAAGCATTTACAGGAAAAAATGCATTGGAAAAGAATCCGCTTTATGCTGATAAGTATCAGACCATACGAGTTCCGGAGAAGGTACAAACAGTTGAATTTGAAACTATTTATACTATCCGAAAACCGGTCGATCCTGCTTTGAATGTGGATAAAGTAGTTGATGTAAAGGTACGTGCTATTTTAGAACGGCGTTTGAAAGAATACGGTGGAGATCCCAAAAAGGCATTTGTTAATTTTTGGGAAAATCCGATATGGCTGAATAAGGAAAAGGGGATAAGTATCAAGCGGGTTAGCATCCGAGGAATCAATAATGCCCAATCGATACACGTGAAGAAAGATAAGAATGGGAATCCGATATGGGATGAAAATGGAAAACAAATCCCTGTGGATTTTGTAAATACCGGAAACAACCATCATGTGGCTATTTATCGTAAACCTGTTTTAGACAAGAAAGGACAGGTGACGTTTGATGAGGATGGTAATCTGATGTATGAACTGGACGAGGTGGTTGTCCCCTTCTTTGAGGCTGTAACACGGGCTAATTTAGGACTTCCTATTATTGATAAGGATTACAGAAAAAGTGAAGGTTGGCAATTTTTGTTTAGCATGAAGCAGAATGAATATTTCGTGTTCCCGAATGAAAAGACAGGCTTCAATCCGAAGGAGGTGGATTTGTTGAATCCGGATAATTATGCAATGATTAGTCCGAATTTATTTAGGGTGCAGACTATGTCAAAAGTTATGTATGGAAATAATGTTGTTCGAGATTATAAATTTAGACATCATTTGGAAACAACAGTGAAAGATATGAAAGAGTTGAAAGATATTGCTTATAAACAATATAAAACACTTTCTTTTGGTAATAGTGTTGTCAAGATCCGAATTAACCACATTGGACAAATAGTATCAGTGGGAGAATATTAATAGTATCTATTAGAAATTGAAATAAATAGGGTGTATGCTATTCTCAAAAAGGTTGTACCCTTTTTAGAAACAGACTTTTATACTGATTAATAGTAATTTAAAATCTAACTGCTTATGATCAAGAAAACCCTTTATTTTGGAAACCCCGTTTATCTGTCTCTGAAAAATGCTCAGTTGATGATAAAATTACCGGAGGTAGTCAGGAATGATACGTTACCTGAAAGTTTCAAACGAACTTCAGAAGTGACGAAACCCATTGAGGATATTGGAGTTGTGGTACTGGATCACAAGCAGATCACCATCTCTTCGGGCGTGTTGGAAGCTTTACTTGAAAATAATTGTGCTGTCATTACATGTAACAGTAAAAGTATGCCGGTTGGTTTGATGCTTCCTCTGTATGGGAACACGACGCAAAACGAAAGATTCCGGCAACAGTTGGATGCCTCTCTACCGTTAAAGAAACAGCTTTGGCAGCAGACCATAAAGACGAAGATTGAAAATCAGGCAGCCGTATTGAAAGAATGTTCTGGCGCAGAAGTGAAATGTATGTACGCATGGGCTTCGGATGTGAAAAGCGGAGATACGAGTAACCTGGAAGCCCGAGCGGCTGCTTATTATTGGAAGAATTTGTTTTGGATAGAAGGTTTCACAAGAGACAGGGAGGGCATTCCGCCTAACAATTTGTTGAATTATGGATATGCTATTCTGCGGGCGGTTGTTGCTCGTAGCTTGGTGGCAAGTGGGCTTTTGCCTACTTTAGGAATCCACCATCATAATCGTTATAATGCTTATTGCTTGGCAGATGACATCATGGAGCCTTATCGTCCGTATGTGGATCAATTGGTCTGTGGTATCATAAAGCAGGGAGTGGATTATGCGGAACTAACGAGAGAGTTGAAAGCGCAGCTGCTTACTATTCCTGTGCTAGAAACTTATATGTCAGGAAAACGTAGTCCGTTGATGGTGGCTGTCGGGCAAACTACGGCTTCTCTGTATAAGTGCTTTAGTGGCGAATTGCGTAGAATCTCCTATCCGGAAATGTAATATGGATCGGTTTAGCGAATATCGTGTTATGTGGGTACTTGTGTTGTTTGATTTGCCTACCGAGACGAAGAAGGAGAAAAAGGCGTATGTGGATTTCAGGAAAAATCTACAAAGAGATGGATTTACGATGTTTCAGTTTTCTATTTATGTCCGCCATTGTGCTAGTAGCGAGAATGCGGCCGTACATGTAAAAAGAGTTAAATCTTTTCTTCCGGAGCATGGGAATGTCGGAATCATGTGTATTACGGATAAGCAGTTTGGGAATATTGAACTTTTTTATGGAAAGAAAACGGTGGAAGTGAATACTCCTGGACAGCAATTGGAGTTGTTCTAAAAGAAAAATCCCGCTGTCAAGCGGGATTTTTAATGGAAACAATATCTGTTTTTTTTATTCTGATGTGCTTTGTAATCCATTGATTAATAGTTTTTAATAGATAATATGCTGTTTCCAATGGCTCAAAGTTACTAAAATGAAAGCAAATCACAACTGCAATCGCATTGAACCAAAACGCAGAGAAGCTGTTTCCAATGGTCCAAAGTTACTAAAATGAAAGCAAGTCACAATAAAATATTGCAAAATATTGGGGCAGCTACACCAAAAAGTAAGCCATTCTCTTTTATGTCATCAAAATATCTCTTTTTCTGTCATTTTGCTCAAAATGGAGACTTTTAGCTGATAAAGGCTTTTTATGGAAATGCGAAAATAGAGAGAAAAGGAAGGCGGAAACAGCGTATTTCGCCATTTTTTAGTGTATGAATAGGCTTTGTAGAGGGATTATGATCCAATAGTAAGGTGTTTATAACGGCGTTGTATGCTGTTTTCGACTGCGATCCTTATTGTTTCCGACCGGAAATCCGATTGTTTTCGGATGAAAAGCTTATTGTTTTCAGATAAAAAGTCGCTTGTTTGTCCGACTGAGGTTGACAGAAGACGAAATCTTTCGCTAGAATAAATCAGTGAAAATTTGTAATGCGTTGTTCAATAGATTATTGTGAAAAAATATTTTCGAATTTGGAAGCAAGTCGTACCTTGCCTCGAAATAATCGATTCTCCAAGCGTTTAGATTGCAAAGTGTCAGAATGACAATTTGCATTGATTGAGGAATATTTTGGTGCGGTGTTCTGGTAAAAGATTGTTTAGGCACGGCTTTTTTATTTTTTTTGGAAAGATTATCCTATTTTTTAATACTGATTATCAGTTTCTTATATATAAGTTTCTCTCGTGAGCTTATTGTGCGGAATTTTACTTGAGATCCATGCATTCCGGCCTGCTGAAACGGATGGGTAAATGAAAGAGCCGTGTTGTTTAGGTCTTAGATAAATGATTTAATTTCGTACATTTGTTTTTGATAGGCTTAAGCTGGAAACTATGGGGCTTGGTTCCCTATGGTTGAGATTAAACAGATTGTAAATATATAAAGAGTAGGTAAGATGGAAACATTCGACGATATCATTAAAGGGGATAAACCTGTATTGGTGGATTTTTTTGCGACATGGTGCGGCCCGTGTAAGGTGTTGAGTCCGACGGTCGAGGCATTGGGGAAGGAGTTGGCGGGACAAGTGCGTGTCCTTAAAATTGATGTAGATAAGAACGAAGCACTTGCCACACAGTTGAGGATCCAATCCGTACCCACTTTGATCATCTTTAAGAAAGGTGAGATCGTATGGCGCTCTTCCGGCGTGATGGATCACGGAAGCCTATTGCGGAAGGCGCAAAGCTATATCGATTAAAAGCCGTTCATCGGGATCAATACCGTTGGGATCAATAATAGGAATCCTAGGATCACTAGGACAAGGATGAACTTCCATGCCCATTTGAACCATTTATCATACGGGATACGGCTTACTCCTAGAACCGCTATCAGGACACCTGATGTGGGAGTTATCAGGTTCGTGAAGCCATCGCCAAACTGAAAGGCCATGACGGTGGCCTGCTTGGATAAACCGATCAACTCCGAGAATGGGGCCATGATAGGCATGGTAAGGGCCGCTTTGGCGCTTCCGGAAGGAATAACTAAATTGATAAGCGTCTGGATAACGTACATCATCCCGACCGTAGCTACTTGCCCCAAGCCTTCCATCCCTTTCGCTAGGTTAAAGAGAATCGTATCGATCACTTTGCCTTCTTGTAGGATTACGATGATACCTCCTGCCAAACCGACAACCAAGGCGGCGCTCATAATATCCTTGCAACCCTCTAAGAATAGTTTCACAAGCTCATTCGGATCGCGTCCATTGGCGATTCCCGCCGCTATGCCCAAGGCGAAGAATAAAGTCGCTATTTCCATAATGTACCATCCATAGCCCATTACGCCTGTTATCAGGAAAAAGATCGTGAAGAATAAAAGGTTCAATATATATAAATGTACGGTTTTCCGCAGAGTGAATATCGAACTGATTATGAACGCTACGCTAAGAATCGGGATTAAGGGAAGTCCCTCGATTACACTATTCCCGATTTCTAAGGATGTCTGGGGATAATAGACAGAAAAGACCGCTAAGATGATTGCCAATAGGATAAAACTGACCCATGCGGCTTTCGGGGTCCTGTACACGATTTCCAAAGAATGGGTATTATGTAGGTCTCTCCAGTATTGATCATCCTCATAGACTGGTGACAATTGAGGGTTCTTTTTTACCTTGGCGGCATAACGCAATATCCATGTGAAGCCTACCACATTGATAATACACCAACAAACGATACGATACTCGATGCCGGAAAAAAGAGGAATTCCTGCTAAGCCTTGCGCTATACCGATAGTGAAAGGGTTTAAAATCGCTCCGGCGAAACCTAATCCCGCCGCTATAAAAACCATACATACGCCGGTTATGGAATCGTATCCCATAGATATCGCCATCGGGACCAAGACCAGACAAAAAGCGATGGTCTCCTCACTCATCCCGAATACGGCCCCGAATATACTGAAAAGTAGCATGATAGCGGTCAATAAAAAATTGTCTATGCCTATTTTATGAAGGATGGGGTTATTCTCCATTTTGCGTGCTTTCCGCAGGAAACTGACTGTCCCGATATCAAATGCCTTACTGTCGTTCACGATCCAGAATGCACCACCGATGATGAGGATGAAGACGATGATATCCGCCTTGTCCACAAATCCTTTATAAAAGGCGGAGAGTACCTCCCATGTTTGAGGTACGCTTTCCACGGATTCATATACAACGGTCCGCTCTCCATCTGGGCTGATATTTTCCGTGTATTGCCCACCGGGGATAATCCATGTCAATGCGGCGCAAAATAAGATGATGTAAAAAATGATTACGTAAGTGTGGGGTATTTGTCTCTTTTTCATGATTCTGCTTTTTCGTCTTCTTCAGTTAATATTCCGATCTCGGGAAGGATAGCTCGGGCCTCACGGTCGCTAAGCGTATCTACGTCTTTGAGTTTACGTTGGATGGCACGGGTACGGGTACCTAAAACCTCTTCTATTTGCCCGCTGGCGGTTTGCAAGTTCTTTTGGGCTTTCTCGAGCATACCGCCTACTTTCTCGAATTCTTTTTTCACGGCCCCTAAGATCGTCCATACCTCCCCTGAGTGCTTTTGGATCGCCAATGTACGGAAGCCCATTTGTAAACTGTTTAGTATGGCCGCTAGGGTAGTGGGACCTGTTACGACTACCTTGTAGTTTCGTTGCAAGTCCTCCAATAAAGCGGAACGGCGTACGACCTCGGCGTAAATGCCCTCGAACGGCAGGAACATAATGCCGAAATCGGTCGTGGCGGGAGGTGCCAGATATTTGTCCGAAATATCTTTAGCCATCTTCTTGATCGTTGTCTCCAATAATTTTCCGGCTGTCTCGATCGCTTGGGAATCTGCGGCATCGTAAGCGTCTAGGAGCTGTTCGTATACATCTTTCGGGAATTTAGCGTCTATGGGAAGGTATACGAATTCTCGGGCATCATCCCGCCCGGGGAGCTTGACTGCGAATTCAACGACCGCATCCGAACCTTTCCGGGTATGTACATTCGCCTCGTATTGCTCTGGTGCCAATAACTGCTCCAATAACATACTGAGTTGGATCTCCCCGATATTTCCCCGGGTCTTAACATTACTAAGTACCCGTTTTAATCCTCCTACATCCTGTGCTAAGGTTTGCATCTCGCCCAGTCCTTTTTGTACACTTTCTAATTGTTCGGAGACTAAACGGAAAGATTGCCCGATACGGTCATTCAATGTCTTTTGAAGTTTCTCGTCTACGGTGACTCGGATCTCTTCCAGCCTTTTTTCCGTGTTATCCACTAATCTCTGTTGGCGTTCGTCCAAGGCGGCGAATTTCTCTTTCTGCAACCTGTTAAAAGAATCGATTCCACGTTCGAAGGCTTCCTTGAACTCATTCATGGAACGAGCCAGCTCTTCTCGGTTATCTTTTGCTACTAACCGGCTTTCTTCCCGGTTCAGGCGGAAGTCCTCCCTAAAGTTTTTCTCGATACGGTCGAACGAGCGTTGTATCTCGTTTAGTAACTTTTCTAGGTCTTCTTTGTTATTATTTAGCTGTTTAGGACGCAAAAGGATTTGCGTCACGATGATTATAAGAAGTCCGCCGATAATAATCCAATCCATCTGTTTTTAATTTTGACGTCAAAGATAGGTAATCTGTATTTTGCAACAGTAGTTAAATAGAGTTAAATGAAAAAACATTGTTTATTTTCGTTTGTTTTATCGACAGAAAGCTGCTTATATTTGCGCAGCCAACTTAAAGTAAGACTATTTAATTTACATACAAAGATGGCAAAAGTAACATTAAAAGGTAACGAGATTCATACGAACGGCGAGTTGCCAAAAGTTGGGACAGAGGCTCCGGACTTTAAGGGTGTAAAAAGTGATTTATCCGAATTGTCGCTAAGCGACTTGAAAGGAAAGAAAGTGGTGATAAATGTTTTTCCGAGCTTGGATACAAGTGTATGTGCGGCATCGGTAAGACGCTTCAATAAAGAAGCCGCTTCGCATCCGGATACGGTGGTATTAGCTGTTTCTAAAGATTTACCTTTTGCGCATGGACGTTTCTGTACTACGGAAGGTATTGATAAAGTGATTACATTGTCAGTGTTCCGGTGTTCATGTTTTGAGGATAAGTATGGGATGCTTCTGGTAGACAGTCCGCTGAAAGGGTTATTAGCCCGTGGCGTGATAGTGGTCGATGGAGCTGGTAAGGTGGTTTATGAGGAACTTGTTCCCGAGATTACTACCGAACCGAATTACGATGCGGCTTTAGCTGCGTTGAAATAAATGTAGTAGATTATTGTTTTTCATTGGTTAAAGTTAAGGGTTAGTGTAGGAGGCCGTCGGATGTGAATCCCGCGGCCTTCGTTTTTTTAATACAAACACGTTTATATGGATAACTGGAAGCGAGTATTTGCCATTATTTGGACGGGGCAGTTCTTATCTATACTGACAAGTTCGATTGTTAATTTCGCGATAGTCTTGTGGTTGAGTCTGGAGACAGGTTCCGCTGAGGTATTGGCATTTGCTACGATGGCCGCTTTGTTACCTCAATCTGTTTTGGGGCTTTTCACGGGGATCTTTATCGACCGGTGGAAAAGGAAGCGGGTGATGATTATGGCAGATAGCTTTATTGCTTTTTGTACGTTGATATTGGCGGTCTTGTTTTATTTTGATTTGGCTAAGATTAGTCATATATATGTGTTATTGGCCCTTCGTTCCGTAGGTTCTGCCTTTCATATGCCCGCTATGCAAGCTTCTGTTCCTTTGCTGGCTCCAAAATCGGAGTTGATGCGCATAGCTGGGATTAATCAGGTGATCCAGTCGGTGTGTAATATCGCCGGGCCCGCTTTGGCCGGTCTATTCATAACGATGATGAAGATGACGAATATCCTCTTATTGGATGTGGCTGGAGCGGCGTTCGCTTGTCTATCGCTCTGCTTTGTCTTTATTCCCGATCCTTCTCATGAGGAACGAAATTCAGAATTGCATCTTTGGAGAGAGGCGAAAGAGGCGATTATGGAAGTCCGTAACCAATATGGGCTATCGTGGTTATTCCTATTGTCTATATTGGCTACATTCGTGATTATGCCGGTAAGTGTCTTATTCCCGTTGATGACGTTGAATCACTTTGCCGGAAATGCTTTCCAAGTGAGTTTGGTCGAGGTTTCATGGGGTGGAGGAGCCTTGCTCGCGGGTGCTTTACTGGGGCTTAAGAAATATCGTTGGAATGAGATACTGTTGATTAATGGGATGTATATAGCGTTGGGATTGACATTCTTGTTTTCCGGGTTGTTACCGGTATCCGGTTTTATCTGGTTTGCGGTGCTGACGGCTTTAGGAGGTGTTTGTGGTTCCCTGTATTTTGCTACTTTTACTACGGTTATCCAATCTCGCATTGATCCGGGAGTTATGGGAAGGGTATTCTCTTTTTACATGAGCTTTAGTATGCTTCCTTCGATGATCGGTCTTTTGAGTACCGGCTTTTTGGCGGATTCTATCGGGCTTGGAAATACCTTTATAATAAGTGGGGGCTTTTTATGTTTGATAGGTATTATATCCTTTTTTATCCCTTCGTTGATCAGTCTGAAAGAGAGTTTTAAGAGATAACGATATCGTATTTAGACACTATTTAATATGAATAAGAAAATACTTCAACTGGCGATACCTTCTATTATTTCCAATATAACCGTACCTTTATTGGGATTGATAGATGTGGCGATCGTGGGACATCTTGGATCTGCTTCGTACATCGGGGCGATCGCTGTAGGCGGGATGCTGTTTAATATTATCTACTGGATATTCGGGTTTCTCCGTATGGGGACAAGCGGTATGACTTCCCAAGCGTACGGGAAACGGGATTTGACGGAAGTTACCCGGATCTTATTCCGGTCTGTCGGGGTTGGTTTCCTGATATCTTTGGGGCTTTTGATACTTCAATACCCTATCTTGAAGGTTGCGTTTACTTTGATCGACGCAACGGAGGAGGTAAAACAATGGGCCTCTCTCTATTTTAATATCTGTATCTGGGGAGCGCCGGCTGTATTGGGGTTATATGGCTTTGCCGGTTGGTTTATCGGTATGCAGAATTCTCGTTTCCCGATGTTTATCGCTATCGCGCAGAATATCGTGAATATTGTGGCCAGCCTATGTTTCGTGTTTGTGCTGGGTATGAAGGTGGAAGGCGTAGCGTTGGGAACACTGATCGCCCAATATGCGGGTCTCCTCATGGCGTTTGCTCTTTGGTTGAAATATTATAAACGTTTGAAAGCGTATATTGATTGGAACGGGCTTTGGGGTAGGGAGGCGATGCGTCGCTTCTTCTCAGTCAATAGTGATATATTTTTCCGGACCTTGTGCTTGGTCGCTGTTACGACTTTCTTTACTTCTACAGGTGCGAGACAAGGGGATGTGATATTAGCCGTAAACACCTTGTTGATGCAGTTATTTACCTTGTTCTCTTATATAATGGATGGATTCGCTTATGCGGGAGAGGCATTAGCCGGTCGCTTTATTGGAGCCAAAAACGATGTGGGGTTACGTAAATGCATTCGCTTATTGTTCCTATGGGGAATCGGCCTCTCATTGTCTTTCACGATCCTTTATGCGTTGGGAGGGAAGAATTTTCTGGGATTATTGACGAACGATACCTCAGTCATTGAAGCTTCCGGGGATTATTTCTATTGGGTGTTGGCGATTCCTTTATGTGGATTCTCCGCTTTCCTTTGGGACGGTATCTTTATCGGTGCCACGGCCACACGCCAGATGCTTTACTCGATGCTTGTGGCCTCGGGCACTTTCTTTATTATGTATTACTTGTTTTATCAATCGATGGGGAATCATGCGTTATGGATGGCTTTCCTTTGGTATCTGTCTTTACGTGGCGGTATGCAATGGGTACTTTGGCGGTTAAAAAAATAAGGCGAGAACCTGTAACTGATCCTCGCCTCATTTTATCCTAGGAAAACCTATTTACTGTTGTTTGTAATAAACTAAGTCCTCACGATTGAAGTTGTTGATGAAGGATTCGATCTTATCAATCTCAGCTTGTCCGTAGTTTACATAAACCTCGGCGGAACGGCGGAAGCTGTCATCTTTGTTTGCGTCTTGCAATAGCAAGTAGCCGAATACGCAATGAGCGGCTGCCTCGACCATACGGCGAGCTTGGAAGTCAATATATTCGTTATCCTTTGTCTCCGTAACCTTGGCTACCACTTTCTCATACTTCTCGGTCATAGCGGCAAGTTTGTTCTTCAGAGCCTCTAATTCCGGCTTATACTCGATCGCTTGGTATTCACGAATCTGGTTCAAATAAGTACCCGTGGTGACGTGGCGGATGGCCGCTACGACTTGCAATTGGGTGGTACCCTCATAGATATTCGTGATGCGGGCATCCCGGTAGATACGTTCGCAAGCGTAGTCCTTCATGAAACCGGAACCTCCGTGAACTTGGATAGCGTCGTAAGCGTTCTGGTTTGCGTACTCGGTAGTCATGCCTTTACCCATCGGGGTGAAAGCATCCGCGAGCTTGCTGTACTTCTTGAATTCTTGACGTTCTTCCGGAGTCAGTTTACGTTCCTTGGATATATCATCCAACGCTTTGTAGACGTCAACGAAACGGGCGGTCTCGTATAACATAGAACGGGAAGCATCCGCTTTCGCACGCATCAAGGCGATAATCTCAGCGATCGCCGGGAACTCGATGATAGACTTACCAAACTGTTTACGATCCAAGGCGTAAGCATAAGCCTCACGATAGGCAGCCTCGCTAAGTCCTACGGCTTGAGCCATGATACCCAGACGGGCACCGTTCATCAAAGCCATTACATATTTGATCAAACCTAGCTTACGATCACCGCAAAGCTCGGCTTTCGCGTTCTTGAATACCAACTCGCAAGTAGGAGAGCCTTTGATACCCATTTTGTTCTCGATACGACGGACATTCACGCCACCATTGCGCTTGTCGTAGATGAACATGGAAAGGCCACGTCCATCCTTCGTACCTTCCTCGGAACGGGCCAATACCAAATGGATGTCAGCGTCGCCATTCGTGATGAAACGCTTTACGCCGTTCAGATACCAGCAACCGTCAGCCTCGTTGTAAGAAGCTTTCAACATAACGGATTGAAGGTCGGAACCTGCGTCCGGCTCCGTCAAGTCCATAGACATGGTCTCTCCGTCGCAAACACGAGGGATGTAACGTTGGCGTTGATCCTCGTTGCCGAACTCGTATAAGGTCTCGGCACAATCTTGTAGACCCCAAAGGTTCTCGAAACCGGCGTCGGCACGGGAAACCAAGTCGGCGGCCATGATGTAAGGGACGATCGGGAAATTCAACCCATTGTAGCGGCGAGGCATAGCGATACCCATCAAGCCGGCCTTGCGAACGGCATCGAGGTTTTGCTGTGTCCCGGAAGCGTACGTGACACGTCCGTTCGCTACCGTGGGGCCCTCATGGTCTACGCCCTCAGCGTTCGGGGCGATAATTTCCCCGCAAATCTCACCAACGATCTCCAATACTTTCTCGTAGCTATCCATTGCGTCCTCAAAATCGATCGGAGCATAATCGTATGTATCCTTGTCGGCATAGCCGCGCTCTTTCAGCTCTACGATACGCTTCATCAACGGATGGTGAAGATGATGCTTCAAGCTGGGATTATCTGTATAGAAATTAGCCATAATCTTACTTACTGTTCTTTTTGTAATACTTAATCATCTTAGGAATCACCTCTTCTACCGTACCATTGATTACGTAATCGGCGATCGTGTTGATCGGGGCGTTCTCATCATTATTGATCGAAATGATGATACCGGCGTCTTGCATGCCGGCGATATGCTGGATCTGCCCGGAGATACCGCAAGCGATATACAATTTCGGACGCACCGTGACACCGGTCTGACCGATCTGACGGTCGTGGTCGCAGAAACCGGCATCGACAGCCGCACGGCTGGCACCTACCTCGGCGTGAAGCTCTTTCGCCAAATCGAACAATAAATTAAAGTTCTCCTTAGAGCCTACGCCATAACCTCCGGCTACTACGATCGGAGCGCCTTTCAGGTTGTGCTTCGCTTTCTCTACATGACGGTCGATCACTTTCACCACATAGTCTGTCTCGGGGACATACTTCGCTACATCGTGGTGGATCACTTCGCCTTTATAGTTCTCGTCCAAAACCTCCTTTTTCATCACGCCCTCACGAACGGTCGCCATTTGCGGGCGATGTTCCGGGTTGATGATCGTGGCTACGATGTTACCACCGAACGCCGGACGGATCTGATATAATAAGTTCTCGTAGGTGATACCCGCTTTCTTGTCCTCGTGCGAGCCGATCTCCAAAGAGGTACAATCGGCCGTCAAGCCGCTTGTCAAGGCCGAGGATACACGAGGGCCCAAGTCACGACCGATCACCGTAGCGCCCATCAAGCAAATCTGCGGTTTCTCCTCCTTGAACAAATTGATCAAGATAGAGGAATGAGGAAGTGACGTATAAGGGAACAGACCCGGAGCGTCGAACACATGAACCTTGTCGACGCCAAAAGGCAATACTTGTTTCTCTACACCCTCAAGGCCGGACCCGGCAACGATCGCCTCCAGCCCACAGCCCAATTGATTGGCTAGCTTACGACCTTTAGTCAGAAGCTCAAGACTTACATCGGCAACGTTCGTGCCTTCTGTCTCACAATATACAAATACGTTGTTCATAATCTTATCCGATGGTGTGGTTAGCTAACAGTTCGACAATCAAATCCTCTACTTCTTGGTCGGCGCTGGAGATGGTCTTGCTTTCCTTGGCTTGGAAGACGATATTCTCGATCGCTTTTACCTTCGTCGGCGAACCGCTAAGGCCGCATTGAACCAAGTCACCATTCACGTCGGCTACGCTCCATTCCTGGATATCCAGATACGGGCGGGTCTCGTACAATTCCGGGTAGCGAACGGTCGGTTCTCCATCTTGGTGACAGGCGGGTTGCGTGTTCCGTTCCTGTTTACCCATGGCGTATTTGTACTTCTGTACCAACTTCGCATTACGAGGACGGCAGGGAGCGGCGGAACCATTCACGGTGATTACGATCGGAAGCGGACCTTCCACGGTCTCGACACCCCCGTCGATATGACGTTTTACGGTGATACGTCCGGCCTCTTTATCTACGTTCAGGATTTCCTCGGCATACGTGATCTGGGTCACTCCCAATTTCTCGGCGACTTGCGGACCTACCTGTGCCGTATCGCCGTCGATCGCTTGGCGACCACCGATGATAATATCATAATCGTTGATTTTCTTGATAGCCGTGGCAAGCGCATAGGATGTGGCTAGCGTGTCGGCTCCGGCAAACGCACGGTCGGTCAACAAAAAACCGCCGTCAGCACCACGATACAAACCCTCGCGGATGATTTCGGCGGCACGTCCCGGGCCCATCGTCAGCAGCGTAACTGTTGTCCCGGGGTAAGCGTCTTTCAAGCGTAACGCTTGTTCCAACGCATTCAGGTCTTCCGGGTTAAAGATCGCAGGCAAGGCGGCGCGATTGATCGTACCGTCCGCTTTCATGGCGTCCTTTCCCACGTTTCGTGTATCCGGGACCTGTTTCGCTAAAACAATAATTCTTAAACTCATATTATATTAGGAATATTAGATTTTTATGTTGATATAATACTTCTACATTCTTGTTAATCTCGAGGTGCAAAAGTAATCAAACATTCTTTATAACAAAGAACTTTAGTCGGGAAATTGCACACTTCGTATCTGTTTGAGCATGTATTGCCTGTTGATTACTCGTAGCGATGATAGGTTCTCTTCCGGTTTGAGCCCGGTTTTTTTTTCTCGATGCGCCATTCCCAAGGCTGCGATTTCGTCAGCGTGCGGAAGAACTTGGAGAATACCGAGGGCTGCGAGAAACCCAGCTTGGCGGCGATCTCGGTGATGCTCATGTCCGTCCGCTCCATCAGCTCCTGAGCTTCGAGGAGAAGGTAGCGGTTGCGCCATTCCATCGCCGACATGCCGCCGATGGCGAGGATGGCGCCCCGGAGCTCGCTGGTCTTGAGTTGCATTATGCGGGCGTATTCGCTGGTGTCCATCCGGCCGTACTTGCGGATGAGATAGGCGAAGAGATCGATCAGGTTGTTGCCCGAGGGGCGGTTGCCGTCGAAGTCGGGAGGGACGCCCATCCAAAGCTCTTCTTCGGTGGGTTTACGCTTGAAGACGGTGATAAAGACATCTTCCGGGGGGATTCTCTTGAATGTTTCTTCCATGATGATCTGTTTTAAGGTTGTTTTTTCTCAAGGATTTGATCTTGCGATTCTTCCGGGTCAAATCTACGGATTATGATTGGATATCGCAAGCCTTAAAGGTCAAATCCATGTGTTTGGATTAGATATTTTAGAACTACGAGGTCAAATCAAAGGTAATGGATTTGACCTCGTAGTTTTACCGGGTCAAATCTTTTGGCTATCCAGCCTCTTTACGACTTGTCCATACACGATCAACGCTACGGCGGATACCAAGGCGATCGCACCGAAGTAATACCAGATGTAATGGGCGTTCGCGCTTGCCGCCAGCCATTCCTCGTGAGAGGCGAACAGGGTTGGCTCCGGGCAATACTTGCTTAAAAGGAAACCGGACAGCCCGAATCCGAAGATAGAGGAGAGGAAAGAATGCAAATGGCTGAATCCAAGATAGAGACCTTCTTCTCCTTTGGGTGCTTGCAAGGAGAAATACTCGAGAAAGCGAGGAGAGATGAACGTCTCCGCCAGCCCTTGGAAGACGATACCCACCACCATCATGAAGGCTACGGGATGCATCCCTAGGATCAAGGAATTAGTATCCAGCATATTACCGGATGCCATGCAAAGAGCGGACACCGGCATGATAAACATACCCACCGTCATGGAGGTAAGCGCTGTCCGCTTCCGCATCATCTGTGTTACAAGATTGACTGTCAGAACTACGACTAAAGGGTTTACGTTGGCATACCAAGAAGGAGAGGCTCCCTCGCCGGCCAAACGAAGCACATATTTTGGCATCGTGGCATACAGCTGGTGTTGTACCATCCAGAATCCGGTGATAATGATGATTAATGTAATGAGCCGTCCGTTACTACAAACCTTGATCAAGGCGTTCCAGATCTGCCCGAACGTCTTGCCCTCGCCCGAATGCTGAGCGCTTTTGTAGAAGAACCAGATGGCTAGCAAGGCAAGGAAGGTCATGCTCGCCGAGAAATAGTTCAAGGTAATCAAACCTTCGTTGCCCAACGCCTCACGAAGCGGCTTCACGATGGTCTTCCCGGAGAAGGCCCCGATATTTACCATCGCGTAGAAGATAGAGAAGCCCTTCGCACGGGTTTCCGGCGTAGTCTCTTTAGCGACCGTGCCGGAGATAACGCTCTTGATAAAAGCCCCGCCGCATACGATCAAGGCCATGATAGGGATAATGCCGTACTGAAGATTGCTCTCCAGCAATCCCGTAAAGGTAGTCGTCGTGCTGTATTCAACAAGTCCGGCGGATTGAAGCCAAGTAGGGTAAACAGCCAGTCCTAGATAGCCACAAGTTAACAAAGTGAAAGCCAGTAGCATCGAGTTGCGGAAACCGATCTTATCGGCCAACGCTCCGGCGAATGTGGGCAGCAGATACAGACAAGCGGAAAAGATACCGGCGATGCTGGCGGCCTGAATATCGTTAAAGCCTAAGATGCGGCTAAGATAAAGGGTTATAACGATAAATACGCCATAATAAGCGGCTCGCTCGAACAACTCGACGGTGTTCGCTACCCAGAATGCTTTACTGAACTTGATTTTCTCTTGTTTCTTAGTTGTCATGATATTTTTATTAGTAAGATAGATTAGATGGATAAGTAAAAGAGGAGGCGCAGGTGAGAAAATGAAGAGCTGCGCCTCCTTGTCTTTGTTTTATCGTATAGTAATTACGAATTAGGGCTTTACGGTATACGGTTGGTGGATCGCCTTATCGAAAGCTTTCCAATGCTCATCCGTCATGTTGCCCGGCGTAAACAACGCCACGCCGGCCGCTCCGTTCTCCATGGAGCCTCTTACGGCCTCCTCGATCTCGGACGGGATCAGTCCATGGCCTTCCGGGTCCTTGATATTCGCCTTGTTCTGCCAATCCTCGCAGATGAACAGACCGCTATAAACCGGCTTCTTGCCTTGCACGGCGGCTACTTCCTCTTTCACGATCGGAGCCAGCCAAGAAGCGTCCTCCAGATAGAAATCGTTATAATTCATCGGGAAGAAAGCGTCGATATTCCATTTATTCCATTCTTGACGAACCATCCATTTAGCGTGAGAGTCCGGCCCCGGGAATACGGCGGCGCTCACTTTCTTGCCTTTGCCGTGAACCTCGTCGGCGATGCGATTTACCAATTTCGTGATCAGGTCGCAACGAAACTGCGCCCATTCCGCGCATTTGGAAGGATCCTCTACGGATTTGATGTCGATACCGGTAGCGGCCTTGAAATCGGCCACGCATTTGTCACAGTAGCAATAGTCCGCCGTAGGATATTCCTCGTCCATCACCAAGCCGTATTTTTCCCAAAGTCCGCGGGCCAGGATGACATCCACGTAACGGATATAATCCAGATGGATATAATCCACCTCCGGGATATCGGCTACCTTGCCATATAGATCCAGCAAGAACTCCGCCGTACCTTCTTGGTTCGGGCACAGGCATTTGTAATAAGGGACATAGGCCTGTACGGAATAGGCCGACTCGCCTTTCCGGTTCACGGCGTAGAGGGTGGAGTCCAATCCATGTTGCAACATGGCAGGAATCCATGCGTGGTATTCCATGCCATTGGCATGGGCCGCTTTGGCGGCACGCTGGATTTTCTCCGTGTCGTGGCCGGCGTTGTAGCACATCCCGTCTACACCGTGGGCATGCCATTTACTAAAGTCCGCTTGTAAGGTTTGCTCGGTGGTATTCCCGCCTTCGCCTTGCCATGCGTAGACCTTGACTGTTTTCTCGGGCGCCTTGACGCAAGCCGTCAGAGCGACGGCCGCCAAAGCGATAAAGAGCTTCTTCATATCTCGCAAGCGCATAAAGTCGGTATTAAGTTACGATCGCCATAAGCGTTATCTACACGGGCTACGTTAATCCAAAACTTGCTGTCGTGCAACCATTCCAGCGGGAAGGCGGCCTTCGTGCGGGGATACGCGTGTTTCCACTCGTCGGCGGTCACCTCGTATTCCGGATGCGGGGCGTTCTTCAAGACGTTGTCCTCCTTCGAAGCCTTGCCTTCCTCCACCTCCTTGATCTCGTTCCAGATACATTCCATTACCTCTACGAAACGATCCAGCTCGGCCTTGCTCTCGCTCTCGGTCGGCTCTACCATCAAGGTGCCGTGTACCGGGAAAGATAGGGTAGGAGCGTGGTAGCCGAAGTCCATCAAACGCTTGGCGATATCGCCCTCGTCGATGCCCGAACGCTCTTTTACCGTGCGGCATTCCAAGATCAACTCATGACCTACACGGCCTGTCGCTCCGGTATAAACGATGCCGTACGTATCCTTGAACTTAGCGGCCAAGTAATTGGCGTTCAAGATGGCCGTCTTCGTCACTGTCTCAAGACCTTCCGTACCCAGCAAGCGGATGTAAGCGTACGTGATCGGCAGGATACCGGCGCTACCATAAGGAGCTGCGGATACCGTATTCAAGTCGCTGCCCCAAAGCACCGGATGCTGCGGCAAGAACGGAACCAGATGCTCGGCCACGCAGATCGGGCCTACGCCGGGACCACCACCTCCGTGAGGAGAAGAGAAGGTCTTATGCAGGTTCAAGTGACATACATCGGCGCCGATCGTACCCGGATTTGTCAATCCTACCTGCGCGTTCATGTTGGCGCCATCCATATAAAGCTGTCCTCCGCAAGCGTGAACGATGTCGCACATCTCCTTGATGTCCACCTCGAAGATACCATGCGTGGACGGATAGGTAATCATGCTGGCAGCCAGACGCTCCTTGTTCTCCTCGGCTTTCGCGCGGAAATCTTCCAGATCGATATTACCATTCTCGTCGCATTTAACGGTTACGGTCTTATATCCGCATTGGATAGCGCTGGCCGGGTTGGTTCCGTGGGCGGAAGCCGGAAGCAAAACGATATCACGATGGCCTTGGCCGATGCTTTCCTGATAAGCACGGATCACACGAAGACCCGTGTACTCGCCGGCGGCGCCGGAGTTCGGTTGCAACGTACAGCCCTTGAAGCCTGTGATCGTGCATAAGTAAGAAGACAGGTTCTCGATCAGCTCCGTATAGCCCTCCACTTGCTCCTCCGGAGCGTACGGGTGGATATTCATGAATTCCGCACGGCTAAGCGGCAACATCGTAGAAGCCGGGTTCAGCTTCATCGTGCAAGATCCCAGCGAGATCATGGATTGAGCCAAGGAAACATCCTTTCGTCCCAAACGGGTGATGTAACGCATCAACTCGGTCTCCGTATGATATTTCTTGAATACGTCTTGCTGCAAGAAATTGGAGGTACGGGCGAATTTAGCGTCGAAATAAGTCTGGGCGGGGATAGACTCGTCCAGCATATAGTCTTTACCTGCGGCTCCGGCGAAGATGTATAGTAATACGCCTATGTCCGTAGGCAATGTTGTCTCGTCTATGCTGACGCCCACTTGTCCGGCCTCGAAATAACGCAAGTTCACCTTGCACTCCAAGGCGATCTCACGCAGCGCGTTCACCGACACGTGTGAAGGAAGCTGTATCTTCAAGGTATCGAAATAATCCTTGTTTAATTGCGTATATCCCAGTTTCTCCAACTCCTTGGCCAAGAATCCGGCCGTGGAATGAATCCGTCCGGCGATGTTACGCAACCCCTCCGCTCCATGATATACGGCGTAGAAGCCGGCCATGGTAGCCAACAACGCCTGAGCCGTACAGATATTGGACGTAGCCTTCTCACGTTTGATATGTTGCTCGCGGGTCTGCAAGGCCAAGCGATAAGCCGGATGGCCGTAAGCGTCCTTGGAGATACCGATGATACGTCCCGGGATCGTACGTTTATAATCGTCCTTCGTAGCGAAGAAAGCGGCGGAAGGACCCCCGTAGAACATCGGGATACCGAAGCGCTGGCTGCTACCGAATACGACATCCGCTCCCCATTCTCCCGGAGGAGTCAGCAATACCAAGCTCATCAAGTCGGCGGCTACGCCTACCTTGGCTCCGGCGGCGCCCGCACGGGCTACGAATTCCTTATAGTCCTCGATCGAACCATCCGCGTTCGGGAACTGTACGATGGCGGCGAACACATCCGGCGTGAACTCGAATTTCTTATAATCGCCCACTACCACCTGGATGCCCTGCGGGACCATGCGGGTGTGGATGACGGCCAGCGTAGAGGCGAACACATTCTCGTCGATGAATACCGTATTCGCTTCCGCTTTCACCTGCGCACGGCTACGTGAACCATGGAACATGGTAACCGCCTCGGCTGCCGCTGTCGCCTCGTCG
>NZ_FR885329.1:138963-237708 GCF_000436315.1 Parabacteroides sp. CAG:2
CTCGCCTGCCGCTGTCGCCTCGTCGAGTAGCGAGCAGTTTGTCAAAGGTAATCCTGTCAATTCACTGATAACAGTCTGGAAGTTCAGCAACGCCTCCAAGCGTCCTTGGGATACTTCCGCCTGATACGGAGTATAGGAGGTGTACCAAACTGGGTTCTCGAATACGTTACGTTGGATCGGGGCCGGGCAAACCGTGTCGTACCAACCCATACCGATATAAGAGGTGAATACCTCGTTCTTGGAAGCCAGCTCGGCGATATGCTCGGCGAACTCACGTTCCGTCATGGCCTCCGGGAGGTTCAACGGCTCTTTCAAACGGATGTTGGCCGGAATGGTCTGATCGATCAACTCGTCCAAAGACTTCACGCCAATCGTCTCCAACATAGCGGGAATATCTTCCGCTGAGATGCCCACGTGGCGGTTTACAAACTTATTTGTGTCCATAATTCTAGTATTTTATAAATAAGGATTATTTAATTTCTCATCAATGATTCGTGTCTCGGGGCCATGGCCGGGGTATACCACGGTCTCGTCCGGCAACGACAGTAATTTGTCCTTGATAGCGGCAAGCAGTATATCTTGGTTGCCTCCCCATAAATCGGTACGGCCGATGCTTCCGGCGAACAAGGAATCCCCGACGATCACGAAACCGTTCTTCTTGTTATAGAAAGCCACGCCTCCGGGCGAATGACCGGGAACGCTCAATACCGCCAGCTCGGATTTCCCGAACTTTATGATTTCCCCGTTTACCAGATATTTCCCTACCGGGACGCTTTTCGCCTTCATCGGCAGGCCGAACGCCTTGGCTTGCTCCTCGGGGGAGGGAAGGCCCTCCACGTCCGCTTTATGGGCTTCCGGGCTCAACCCGTAGGTGTTATGGACGAATTCGTTGCCGAATATGTGATCCAGATGGAGGTGCGTACAAAGGTAACGTTTCAGCGTCAGCCCGTTCTGGGCGATAAAGTCGCTTACTTCTTTTTGTTCCTCTTTGCGCAGGCAGCCGCAATCGATAAGGACTGCCTCCTTGGTATCATCGTATAGCAAGTAAGTATTCTCGGAGAAATAGTTTACTTCGAAAGATTTTATCGTAATCATAAGGGTACGTACACTACTTTTTTAGTTTCAAAAAACTCTTCTTTAAAATGGTCTTTCAGATCCATGCTTATCGCTTGGTTCCGGAAAGGCAATATCTCGTGCGCCAGCTCTCCACCTTTCAGGCAAATCAATCCGTTGGGCAATGCGTTGATCTGTTCTTTCTTTATATTCTTGCGGACGATCTTTACCAGATCCGCCAGAGGCATCACGGCACGGCTTACCACGAAATCGAAAAGCTGCTTTTCCTCCTCGCCCCGGCAATGGCGGAAGGATACGTTCTCCAGCCCGATCGCCTCGGCCACGGCTTGTCCCACCTTGATTTTTTTCCCGATACTGTCTACCAGATGGAAATGGGTCTCCGGGAATAAGATCGCCAAGGGGATGCCGGGAAAACCGCCTCCCGTACCCAGATCCATCACCGAGGAACCCGGCTTGAAACGCAGCATATCGGTGATACCCAGCGAGTGAAGCACGTGATGCGGATATAGGTTCTCGATATCCTTCCGTGAGATCACGTTGATCTTGGCGTTCCAATCCGTATATAGGTCATATAGGGCGGCGTATTGCTCTTTTTGCCGGTCGGTGAGATCGGGGAAATAAGATGTGAGAATTGAAAATTGAGAATTGGGAATTGAGAATTTCTCTGTATTTTGTTCCATAGGACATCTGTTTATAGGTTTATCTATCATTAATTTTCAATTCTCAATTTTCAATTTTCAATTAACTGACTTATCGGGCTGTCATCCCGCAGCAAATAGCGGATTTCCTTGTAAGGGAGATGGACGTTCGTGACGCCTACCACGTATGCCGCTATCTCATATTCGTTGAAAGAATAGGTGATGCCCGTCTCGTCTACGAGGAAGTTGCCGTTCGGGAAGATCTCGTCCACGCTAAAGAAACCGATATTTTCCAGTTCCTTGGCGTCGGATACGTTGTTTTGCTTGGCGATCTGATCTACCAATATTCGCGCCAGATTGTCTTGATAGTTGTCCACGAATATCTCCTCCTCGGTGATCGGCTTACCGGTCTTGAGGTTCACTACATGGTTATTGTAGGAATGTGCGCCATGCGCTCCGCCCGTATAGTTCTCGAAGCTTACCGTATAGCTGATGATATCGTCTTGGTTGAAGGCGATATCATCCGACGACATCTCATAGTAAGAGAACCAAGAGCCCACCGGTGTCTCGTCGGATTTCGCCACCTCAGCCTTGTAATCCTCTTCCAGATCCTTATAAGCGGCCAGATAGTCGTCGGTATATTTCCGTACCGCCTCCTCGGGGGATAATTGCTCATAATTCTCGCCGAAATAAGAGGAGACGAACTGTCTCTGTAGATTCTTAAGAACCTCTTTATCCGAATATTTCCGGGGATAAACGAACTTGATCTCTAGATTGCAATTGGGATTATCCGGATTATCTAACAAATGGTAAGTCTTTTCCACGCTGATAGAATCAAACGTGATACTGTTTTCAGAAGCCTTCTTCGTTCCGGTATCGCAACCCGTGGCTAAGATACCTATCAAAAGAAGCGCCAGCATGCTTTCGCGTAAATGCGTTCTCATCGGACTACAGATTTAATTTATTTGTACGCGAATGTACGTTATTAAATTGTATAATCAAATTGCACGATGAAGTTTAATAAGAGGACAACCATACCTTAAATTCCGCCGCCTTATTTTTAGCCACGAAAATGGGTTCGTCGGTCGGGAGGCTCAGATTTATACGTAATCGGCTATCGAACCAGATGGTGAAGCTATCTATTACTTCCTTGGAAAGGATAAACTGTCGGTTTACCCGGAAGAAGCAAGTCGGGTTTAATTTTATCATTAAGGAGTCTAGAGATTTACCGATGGAATATGATTGTCTCTCGCGGGTCACCACGCTACTTTCGCCGTTCGTGTTATAGAAATAAGCGATCGCCTCGGTTTTGATCGGTATAATCCGATCCTTGAATGGGACGAGAATCCGCTTTAGATATTCCGAGCTACAAACCAATTGGTCGATCCGGCTGATATGCTGCCGTACGGTCACCGGATTAAGTCGGTTGTATTTATCTAGTGCCTTTCGCATGCTCTCTAACGTGATAGGCTTCAATAGATAATCGACGCTGTTTACCTCGAATGCCTTGATCGCATATTGGTCGTATGCGGTAGTGAATATGATGGGAACCTCTATGGTGACGCATTCGAAAATATTGAAAGAGTTTCCGTCCGCCAATTGGATATCCATGAAGATGAGGTCGGGCATGGGATGACTACGGAGCCATGTCACGCTATCTACTACCGTATCGAAATGATCCAAGATCTCGATATGCGGATCTATCTGTAGTAATAAGTTCTTGATGTTCTTGTAGGCTGCGGCCTCGTCTTCGATAATGATGATTTTCATGATTGTTTGGATTTAGATTAACTCTTTAAAGGTAGGGAAACACGGAAAAACTCATCCGTATCCTCTATCCTTATTCTTTTTTTTACGAGTAGGGCAAAGCGGTTATCTAGGTTTTTCAGCCCGATACCCACTTTCTCCACCTCGTCCAGCTTGGGCTGTTTCCGGTTTAGGATCACCAAAGAAGGTTCGTGGGTGCTGTAAATGGATAATCGCATTGGGTTGCGGGCGCTGATCTCATTATGCTTGATCACGTTTTCTATCAATGGTAGCAAGGAAAGAACCGGTAGCTGGCAGGACATATAGGCTGGGTTGATCTGTATGTCGAACGTCAGTTTCTCCTCATATTTGACGGATAGCATGAAGCGGTAGGTTTCCAAAAAAGATAGTTCGTCCTTTAACGCCACTAATTCTTTCTTCTCGCTTTGAAGTATATATCGGAATACATTGGATAGGTTGGAGAGATAAGCCAGTGATTTCTGATTCTGTCCTTCGACTATCAAGGCATGCAAAGAGTTCAACGCATTGAAGAAAAAATGAGGGTTGATCTGGTTGTACAAGGCATCTATCTGGCTTTGCAGGGATTCGTTTTTCAGTTTCTCGTAGTTTCGCTCCACTTCCTCTTTACGTGCGGCGAGGATATAAATCCGGCTGAACGTGTATATTCCAACGAATAGCGTGAAAAGGTTGTTGTACCATGCCTCCTCTGGCTCGTGGAACAAGTAGAAAAGCTTCTTCCCATGGAAACGGTGGTTTTCTTTCGGTTCGTTTCGCTCGTATTTCTCCCGGATATTTTGGTTTGTGCTTCGTATGACGGGTGAGACCCCGAGCCATACGATTAAGGAAAATAATACGGATACCAGCGACGAATAGGCGAATTGCTTGAGATGCCCTTTTTTCTCAGGCTGCCAACATACGTTAATTTGTAGTAGTATCCGAGTGAACAGGATGAAAAACAGGCATTGGAAGATCAACAATAATATACTGTCGATCTCGGGGTCAATCCCTCTGATCCGGGATAGCTCGATACAATCCATGATCTCTTCGGAGGTCACGAAGAAACCCGATAATACGGATACCCATATCAGTATGGATGGTTTCTGAAGGAGATAATGTCTTATTTTCATGGCTTCTCTTTTTATAGGCAAAAGTAAAGTTAAAGCTTGATATACCCTTTCTTTTCCTCCTGTTTTCGGATCATTTAATTTTCGCCCTCAATCCTTTTTCTTTCGCTTTGGACGGAAAAACAAAACTTTTGGCCTCTCCGGGAGTCATATTTGCGTAATAATAAATCACGATTGAATATGAAAACTGCATTGTTTTTTAAGCTTTTGTTCGTTTGTCTAGCGTGCGTTGCGATTCGTCCCGTATCGGCGCAAGTACTGGGAGCTGGTGTCTTTGAGTTGAAAGGACAGGTTGTGGACTCATTGACAAATGAGCCGGTCTCGTTCGCGACCTTGCGTGTGACGAGGGGTGAGGAGATTACGGAGCCTCTTGCTTTATTGGCTTGCGATATTGATGGGTATTTCTCTGTCTCCTTGCCCGAGGCCGGATCTTATTATTTCCATATGAGTTCTATCGGGAAAATACCTGCTCGGAGGAAAGTGAGCGTTTCGGCTCAATCGCCCGTATGGAACGTAGGTAAATTATGTATGAAAGATGATGCCCGGACGCTGGGAGAGGTGAGGGTCTCGGCGCAAAGACCTTTGGTCAAGGTGGATATTGATAAATTGGTCTATAACTTAGAGGAGGATCCCGAGGCGAAAGTCAGCAATACATTGGATATGTTGCGGAAGGTACCGATGGTAACCGTGGATGGCGATGATAATATCCAACTGAAAGGAAATAGTAATTTTAAGATCTACATGAATGGACGGCCCTCGGGATTGCTTAGCAGTAATCCTTCGACAGTATTGAAAAGTCTTCCGGCCTCCAACATCAAGGATATAGAGGTGATAACAGATCCCGGTGCCCGCTACGACGCTGAGGGAGTGAGTGGAATTATCAATATTATTATGGTGAGACGTGTCTTGGATGGATATACGGGGACGGTGAGTGCGGAGGTTACTACGAACGAGGCATACGGCGGCGGGACATTCGTCTCGCTGAAAGCAGGGAAACTGGGACTTACGGCGAATTACAATCTGGAGTATGAACGTGAGCCTATAGCGGATATCACTTCCTTTCGCAAGAACTTATCGGATGACGCTAACCGTTACCTCTCCCAGATCGGGGAGCATTGGGAAAGGGAGAAAATGCACCGGGGATATTTGGAGGGAACTTTCGAGATCGACTCGATGAACCTGATTAGCGTGGACGCCAATTTGTTCCGCAAGCGTCAGAAAGAGTTCTCGGATCTGAGCGTGGAGATGCGTGACATGAACCGAGACTTGATTTATGCTTACGATCGTTTTAGCCAGAATCAACCTGTCTTCGGCTCCGTGGAGGTGAATGCCAACTACCAGCATGAGACAAGGCGTAAGGGGGAGTTGCTGACTTTGTCTTATCGTTTCACCAATGATCCGAATGATGATGAGAACCGGATGCGGATAACGGGTACCTCGAATTACTCTGATTTCCTGCAATGGGACACGAACCGGGCGAAGACCAATGAGCATACGGGACAATTGGATTATATAAGACCCATTGCCGGGGGGCATGATCTGGAGACCGGAGTAAAATATATCTTGCGCCAGACCGACAGTGAGATCACGCAACGGCTTTATGATGAGACTTCCGGCAATTGGCATGAACCGTCGGGCAGCTTTGTGGATTTCAGCCATACGCAACATATTTACTCGGTGTATCTGGGTGGCACCTTTCGTTGGAATAAGCTGGGAATAAAGGCTGGAGTACGTGCGGAAGGAACGAGCTTGGACGTGAGCTATTCGAATGATCTGACGAAAGACTTTCATTCGAATTTTGTGGATATCGTACCGAACGTTACGTTGTCTTACTCGATCGGACAGTCGCAACAGATCCGTCTGGGATATAATATGCGTATCCAGCGTGCGGGTATTGATTATTTGAATCCTTATGTCGACGAGCGGGATCCGCTAAATGTTTCTTATGGCAATCCAGACTTGGATTCCGAGAAAAGCAATAGTGTGAACCTTAATTATACCTTATTCACCCAGAAGTTTAACATAAATGCCAGCGTAAGCCATGCATTTGTGAACAATTCTATCGAGCAATATACTTTTATGGATACGGAGCGTCCGAACGTATCGGTCTCTACCTATGGTAATATCGGCAAACGGCACCAGACAGGCTTTTCCCTTTATATGAATTGGAGCCCTCTCCCATTGTTCCGTTTTTTCATGAATGGTGGCGTGGATTATATCAGTATGGAAAACGAGGAAAGAAACTTGTCGAACAGCGGTTGGAGCGGACGTGCTTTCGCCGGTGTCCAATTTTCGTTTCCGAAAGATTTCTGGCTGAACATGAACGCCGGTTATATGTTACCCAAGATTCAATTGCAAGGGGAACGATCCGATTTCCTGTTTCACGGCATTACCTTGAATAAGGATTTTTTCCATAAGAAGCTCACGTTATCTGTCTATTGCAAGAGCCCTTTGACGAAGACTTGGAAGATGGAGAACAAGACTTATAACAATGCGTTCACCCTTTATGAGACGGAGAATAAGGTGATGCGTGAGTTCGGTATATCCGTATCTTATCGTTTCGGGAGCCTTACGGATACTTTCAGGAAAATCAAGCGGGGCATCGTGAACGATGACGTGAAGGATAGTGGGGGAAAGGACGTCGATTAGTAACGATAGTATTATGATTACGAATAGGTATTCGAGGACGATGTGGATTTTGATGCTGTTTCTCTCACGGCTTTTTCATTTAAGTTTTGAATTGGGCGTACAATGCCTCTACGCATGCCAGTGCGGCATGGGCGAGAATACTATTCTTATAGACATCAGTCGGGGTGGCGGTCTTTATGGAGTCTTCAAGCCCATAGCGCAAAGATCTTTGATTCTTGCCGAAGCGGATATTTCCCTACGGAAAACCTCTGCAAAAGCAGACATTCGATCAGCCATCTTTTCATTGTCTATGCTTTGAAACACACGGCAAAGCGTAGTTTCCAAGGGTAACCCATACGGAAATAACTCTTTCGCCTGCAGGCGTTTCAAGTGACGTTTGCCAAATTGAAGCATTTTAATTCTACCTACAAAGATAGGTGCGGAGGAAGGCAAGCTCACGCTCTTCCTTCTTGGCTTTCAGCCAGTGGGTGAAGGTGTGCGTATTGATCCCCCTTCTTTTCCGGGTATCCCTGAATAAGAAGAATTTTACAATAAGCAGAAAATCAGGTCGTGTTTTCAAGGGGTTGAAAATCAGAGTCGTAAAAACATCGTAATGTTTGCGTCGAAACACGTACATGTTTTTCCGAAAAGTCGTACATGTTTTTGGATATTCACGTACGTGTTTTTCCGGAAATGATATTGATGTAAAATAGGAACATTAAAAAAAGACAATAACCTTACCTTGTGAGATTCTGTCACAAGAGATATTCCGGGTATTTGATGGTTAGATCGATTTGGGTACGGTTCTCCTATTGGTATCCGAGGACGATGTGGATTTTGGATATTTTCTATTATCTTTGTCACTTGAAAGTGTATTATCAATTCAAAATGTAAATAATATCATGAGAAAATTATTGTTAGCCTTTTGTGCGTTCGCAACGATTTGTAGCGCCGGGGCGCAGTGGAAGCCCGCCGGAGACAAGATCAAGACGGACTGGGCTGAGAAAGTAGATCCCCGGAATGTATTGCCAGAATATCCACGCCCCGGGATGGAACGTGCGGATTGGCAGAATTTGAACGGCGAGTGGGAATACGCTATCCTTCCAAAAGGACAGGCAGAGCCGACGAGTTTCGATGGGAATATCTTGGTGCCGTTCGCCGTGGAATCCTCCTTGTCCGGCGTGCAAAAAGAAGTGGGGGAGAAGAATGAGTTGTGGTATAAACGAACCTTTACGGTGCCCTCCTCATGGAAAGGAAAAGATATCTTGTTGAACTTCGGCGCCGTGGATTGGAAAGCGGACGTATTCGTGAATGATATCTTGATCGGCTCCCACACGGGAGGCTTTACCCCGTTTTCCTTGAATATCACTCCCTATCTGAATGGCAAAAGTACGCATAAGCTGGTGGTGCGTGTATGGGACCCGAGCGATAAAGGCTACCAGCCCCGTGGAAAGCAAGTGGCCAACCCGGAGGGAATCTGGTATACGCCGGTCACCGGAATCTGGCAGACCGTATGGTTGGAGCCGGTCGCTTCCTCGCATATCACCTCTATCAAGGCGATCCCGAATATCGATAACGGCGTGATGAGCGTGACGGTCGGGACTTGCTCCGACTCCCCGGTGTCGGACATCGTGGAGGTAAGCTTGCTAGATAAGGGGCAGGTGGTTGCTACCGCCAAGGGCCTACGAGGGAAAGAATTACGCTTGGCCGTGAAAAATCCTACGTTGTGGGAACCTTCCAATCCTTATTTATATGATATGAAGGTGAGCTTGTCAAAGAATGGCAAGAAGGTGGACGAGGTGAAATCGTACACCGCCTTCCGTAAGATATCCGCCGAGCGTGACGCCAACGGCATCATGCGTATGCGCTTGAACAACAAGAACCTGTTCCAATACGGCCCGCTGGATCAAGGCTGGTGGCCCGACGGACTTTACACGGCTCCCACGGACGAGGCGTTGCTGTATGATATCGTGAAGACGAAAGCGTGGGGCTTCAACATGATCCGCAAGCACGTGAAGGTAGAGCCGGCCCGCTGGTATTATCATTGCGATAAGGAAGGTATGTTGGTTTGGCAGGATATGCCTAGCGGCGACATGGGTAACCAATGGGCGCCTCATACGTATAACGGTGGAACCGACAAGGAGCGTACCGAGGAGTCTATCCGTAATTATTACAAGGAGTGGAAGGAGATCATGGACCTGTGCGTCTCGAATCCTAGCGTAGTAGTATGGGTGCCCTTCAACGAGGCTTGGGGCCAGTTCGATACCGAGAAGGCTGCCGAGTGGACAAAAACATACGATCCTTCCCGTCTGGTGAATCCGGCCAGTGGCGGTAATTTCCGTGCGTGCGGCGATATCTTGGATTTGCATAATTACCCGGGTCCGGCGATGTACCTGTTCGATCCGGTGCGTGTGAACGTATTGGGCGAGTATGGTGGTATCGGCTTGGCCGTGGAGAACCATTTGTGGTGGAATAAACGCAACTGGGGCTATGTACAGTTTAAGAATAGCGATGAGGTGACCGCCGAGTACGTGAAGTACGCCAAGGAGTTGAAGGCGATGGTTCCGAAGGGCTTCTCCGCCGCTGTCTATACGCAAACCACGGACGTAGAAGGTGAGGTGAACGGCCTTATGACCTACGACCGCAAGGTGATCAAGATCAATGAGGCCGAGGTGCGCAAGGCGAACCAAGAGGTGATCAAGGCGTTGTCTGAGTAGAAAGCCGAAAAATTAGTAATTTGATTCGATGATAGATCCGGTCCGGGCAGAGAGAGATTCTTTCCCGGATCGGATTGTTTTAACGGAATGAATATGATTCGAAATGTGAGTTCGCGAGACGCCAAGGCGATCGTGGATATATACAATGAATATGTCGTGAATAGCGTGGCTACGTTCGAGACGGAACCTTTGCGGGTGGAGGAGATGGAGGGTCGCATAGCCGGGATCTCGGCGAGTTATCCTTATCTGGTATACGTAGATCATGATGAGGTCGTGGGATATTGCTATGCCCATGCGTGGAAAGAAAAGGCAGCTTATAAATATACGCTTGAGACCACCGTTTATTTATCCCCGAGATACAAGGGCAAGGGGATCGGCCGGCAGCTTATGGAAAGGCTGATCGAGGAATGTCGGGCAGGCGGCTACCACGCCTTGATTGCCTGCATTACCGAGGGGAATGAGGCTAGCTGCTCGCTGCATGAGAAGCTGGGGTTCAGAAAAGTATCCCACTTCGAGAAAGTAGGGCTGAAATTCGGGCAGTGGCTGGACGTGGTAGATTATGAATTGATAATTAAGCCTAACGAGAGGTAACTTTCGAATCTCAATTTTCAATTCTCAATTAATATACCTATCTTCGCGATAAACAAAATGTAAAGAATGAAATACAATACAGAAGGAAAAAGATTGACTTTGCCCGAATACGGTCGCAATATCCAAAATATGGTAGACTATTGCGTGACTATCCAAGACAGGGAAGAGCGTAAGCGTTGCGCCAACACGATTATCAACATCATGGGAAACATGTTCCCGCATTTGCGTGACGTAAACGACTTTAAGCATATCCTCTGGGATCATCTGGCGATCATGGCCGATTTTAAGCTCGATATAGACTATCCGTACGAGATCATCAAGAAGGAGAACCTGTATAGCCGTCCGCCTCGTATCCCGTACAACAATAACCGTATACGCTACCGCCATTACGGAAAGACCTTGGAGCTGATGATCCGCAAGGCCACGGAGCTGCAACCCGGTATGGAGAAAGACCAGCTCGTGCGGCTGCTGGCAAACCAGATGAAGAAATCGTTCCTTACTTGGAACAAGGAAAGCGTGGACGACCGTAAGATCTTCAAGGATCTGGACGAGCTGTCTAGCGGCAAGATCGTATTGAGCGAGGAGGAACACAAATTGGCCGAGAGCCGTGATATCTTGGCCCGTAATAACAGTGGCGGCAACAAAAGGAACTTTACGCGTAAAGGCAGATGAGCTCGTTCGTTATAGAAGGTGGTTATCGCTTGTCCGGCGAGATCGTTCCGCAAGGCGCCAAGAATGAGGCGTTGGAGGTGATCTGCGCGACATTGCTAACACCGGAGAAGGTGACCATACACAATGTGCCTGATATCTTGGACGTGAATAACTTAATCCAGCTCCTTAGGGATATGAGGGTCAAGGTGGAGCATCCGTCCGCCGATACCTATACCTTTCAGGCGGACGACGTGGACATGGAGTATTTGAGTACTGAGGAGTTCCTGCGCAAGAGTGGTAGCCTGCGGGGTTCCGTGATGATCGTAGGCCCGTTGGTAGCCCGCTTCGGCAGGGCGCTGATCCCGAAACCGGGTGGCGACAAGATCGGGCGACGCCGGCTGGACACGCACTTCGTGGGAATCCAGAAGTTGGGCGCTTGCTTTAGCTACGACGCCGGGCGGCAAGTATACGAGATAGAGGCACGCCAGTTGAAAGGCGCTTATATGCTGCTCGACGAGGCTTCCGTGACCGGAACGGCGAATATCTTGATGGCTGCCGTGCTGGCCGAGGGGGTGACGACGATCTATAACGCCGCCTGCGAGCCTTACCTGCAACAACTTTCCACGATGCTGAACCGCATGGGAGCGAGAATCTCAGGTGTCGGTTCTAACCTATTGACGATAGAAGGTGTACGGTCGCTTTCCGGCACGGAGCATACCATCCTCCCCGATATGATCGAGGTGGGTAGCTTTATCGGTATGGCCGCTATGACCGGATCGGAGATCACCATCAAGAATACAGGATATGATAAGCTGGGGATCATCCCGGACGCTTTTCGCCGCTTGGGTATTACCGTGGAGCAGCGAGGCGATGATATTTATATCCCTCGGCATGATTCCTACGAGATCGATACGTTTATCGATGGTTCTATCATGACCATCGCCGACGCTCCTTGGCCGGGGCTTACGCCGGACTTGCTGAGCGTATTTCTCGTAGTGGCTACGCAATCCGTGGGGAGCGTGCTGATCCACCAGAAAATGTTTGAGAGCCGTTTGTTCTTTGTGGACAAGCTAATCGATATGGGAGCCCAGATCATCCTTTGCGACCCGCACCGGGCTACGGTGATCGGGCTGGGTAACCGCTTCAAGTTACGGGGCTCTACGATGGTATCCCCGGATATTCGCGCGGGTATCGCCTTGCTGATCGCCGCTATGAGCGCCGAAGGTACCAGCACGATCCATAATATAGACCAGATCGACCGGGGATATCAAGGGATCGATAAGCGATTGAACCAGATCGGGGCACGTATCACGAGGATTTAAAGATTTTAGGCGATGATTAGAGAAGGAGAGGTTTTCAAGATCGGGCAGTTTGCCAAGCCCCATGGCATCAAGGGGGAGTTGTCGTTGGTGACGAACAGCGATGTGCTGGAAGATGCCGAGGACCCGTACATTGTTTGCGAGATGGATGGTATCTTGGTACCGTTCTTCGTGGAGGATTTCCGCTATAAGACCGATACGGTGGTCTTGGTGAAACTGGAGGACGTGAATTCCGAGGAGGATGCTCGCATGTTTGTGGGCAAGGAGGTGTTTTATCCTTTGGACGCCGTGGACGAGGAGGATCTCGTGGGGGATATGACGTGGGACAGTTTTATCGGTTATACCGTGACGGACGTACAGAAAGGTTATTTAGGAGAGATAACAGACGTGGATGAGACGACAATCAACGTCCTTCTGCGTGTCGATCATAAAGGCGAGGAGCTGTTGATCCCCGCCGTGGAGGAGTTGATCACCGAGGCCGACCATGAGGCCCGTAGCCTCACGGTGTCTTTGCCGGAGGGACTTATAGAATTGATAATTGATAATTGAAGATTAGGGGTTGAAAAAGAAGAATACGAAATCGTTTTGGCACCGGATCCGGTTTAAATATAAACTTTCCTTTATCAATGAGGGGACGTTGGAGGAGGTGTGGTCTTTCCGGCTTTCGCAGTTATCGGCGTTTGTCACTTTGGCGGTGTTCGCCTTTTTCTTGATCGCCGTTACCGCCTCTATCATCATCAAGACACCGATTCGCAACTACTTGCCGGGCTATCTCGACGTGGAGGTTCGCAAGGAGATTATGCAGAATGCCTTGCGGGCGGATTCGTTGGAGCGTATGATGGAGATCCAGTCCCTTTATCTGGATAACGTGGCCGGAATCCTTTCCGGTACGATGCCCTTGGACTCGATCCGTCAGATAGATTCTTTGGCTAGCAACGATATTAACTATGAGATTCCTCGTAGCAAGGAAGAGACTCGCTTCGTGAAAGATTACGAGGAAGAGGAGAAATATAATTTATCGGTATTGACCGACCCGGGCAAGGTACCGACCGAGGGGGTCTTTTTCTATAAGCCCGTGAATGGCGTGGTCACCTCTCATTATGAGACGGATGTCCATCATTATGGCGTGGATCTGGCCGCGGCCCCGAAGGAGAGTGTCTTGGCTACGTTGGATGGTACGGTGATCTATACCGGTTTCGATCCGAACCACGGAAACGTAATTCAAATACAACATAAGAACGGATTCATCTCGGTTTATAAGCACAACGAATTGTTGCTGAAAGAGGTGGGAGACCATGTGGTAGCCGGTGAGGCGATCGCTCTGGTCGGGAATACGGGAGAGTTGTCTACCGGGCCGCACCTGCATTTCGAGTTGTGGTATAAGGGCAATCCGGTGAATCCGGAAGAATATATAGCTTTTTGATAATCCATGAAAAAAAGACAGTTAGCGATATTAGGCTCGACCGGTTCCATCGGGACCCAAGCCTTGGAGGTAGTGAGCGAGCATTCCGATCTTTTCGAGGTGTATGCCTTGACCGCGAATAACCAAGTGGACTTATTGATCAATCAGGCCCGGAAATATATGCCGGAGGTGGTGGTGATCGCCAATGAGCGGAAATATCCCGAGCTGAAAGAGGCCTTGGAAGACCTGCCGATCAAGGTATGGGCGGGTGCCGACGCTATCGCCCAGATGGTGCAGTCGGAGCCGATCGATATGGTGCTGACGGCGATGGTGGGCTATTCCGGCTTGCGACCGACGATCTCGGCGATCAAGGCGGGAAAGGCGATCGCCTTGGCGAATAAGGAGACATTGGTCGTGGCCGGCGAGCTGATCATGAAGCTGGCCGCCGAGCATAAGGTGCCTATCTTGCCGGTGGACTCGGAACATTCGGCCATTTTTCAATGTTTAACAGGTGCGTATGATAATCCGATCGAGAAGATCTTGCTGACGGCTTCCGGTGGTCCGTTCCGGCGGAAGACGCTGGAGGAGCTGGCTACCGTGACGAAGGCGCAGGCCTTGAGGCATCCGAACTGGACGATGGGGGCGAAGATCACGATAGACTCGGCCTCGATGATGAACAAGGGCTTCGAGATGATCGAGGCGAAATGGTTGTTCGATGTCACGCCGGATCAGGTACAGGTGGTGGTGCACCCGCAGTCGGTGATCCACTCGATGGTGCAGTTTGAGGATGGCGCCGTGATCGCCCAGCTGGGAATTCCCGACATGAAATTGCCGATCGCCTACGCTTTCTCGTTCCCGACACGTATGAGGAGCATGGCGCCCCGTCTGGATTTCAACCAATATTCGACTTTGACGTTCGAGGAGCCGGATATGGAACGTTTCCGCAACTTGGCTTTCGCTTTCGAGGCGGCCCGCCAAGGAGGGAATATGCCCTGTATCTTGAATGCCGCCAATGAGGTGGTGGTGGCCGCTTTTCTGCAAGATCGTATCGGCTTCTTGCAAATGAGCGACGTGATCGAGCAGACTATGCGGAAAGCCTCGTTTATCGTCAATCCCTCGTATGAGGATTATGTGGCTACCGACACCGAGGCTAGGCGGTTGGCGGCCGAGTTATTTTGAAATAATTTAAAACAGAACAAACAATAGTAGATGGAAACTTTTTTGATTAAGGCGTTACAGCTTATCTTGAGCTTATCGATACTGGTGATTGTCCACGAGTTCGGGCATTTTATCTTCGCCCGGATTTTCAAGGTGCGGGTAGAGAAGTTCTACCTCTTCTTCGATCCGTGGTTCTCGCTATTCAAGTACAAGCCGAAAAACAGTGACACGGAATACGGCGTAGGCTGGCTTCCGTTGGGAGGATATTGTAAGATCTCCGGTATGATCGACGAGAGTATGGACAAGGAGGCGATGGCCCAGCCGCCCAAGCCTTACGAGTTCCGCTCCAAGCCGGCCGGACAGCGTTTGATGATTATGGTAGCGGGCGTGGTGTTCAACTTCTTGCTGGCTTTGTTTATTTATTCCATGATCTTGTTTACGTGGGGCGATACGTACTTGCCTTTGAAGAACATGAAGATGGGTATGAATTATAGCGAGACGTTCCAGAACGTCGGTTTTCAGGACGGTGATATCTTGCTGAGAGCGGACAATGAGGAGTTGGAGCGTTTCGGTAGCGACAGTTTCCGCAAGGTGGTGGAGGCGAAGACCGTGACGGTGCTCCGTGACGGGCGGGAGACCGTGATCTCCATACCGGAGGATATGATGCAACGTTGCATGCGTGACGGAAAAGGCTTCGCCGATCCTTTGCGTATCCCGATGGTCGTTCGTGAGCTTCCCGACAAGAATGCCCCGGCGGCTCTCGCTGGCATGCTGCCGAAGGATAGCGTGGTGGCTATTAACGGTGTGGCTACCCCGACGTTTTATGATGCCTCCGGGTTATTGTTAGAGAATAAGGGCGAAGAGGTGACAGTAGATTTCTACCGGAACGGCCAGTTGGAGTCGTTGACCATGAGGACGGACTCGGCCGGGAAAATTGGCGTAGCGGTGATGTTGCCTACGGATCTCTATCAGACCGTGACCCGCAAATACGGCTTTTTCGAGTCGTTCCCCGCCGGTATTAAATTAGGTATTAATACCTTGAAGGGATATGTGAACGACATGAAATATGTGTTTACGAAGGAAGGTGCCTCCAGTTTGGGCGGTTTCGGTACGATCGGCGGATTGTTTCCGTCTGTCTGGGATTGGCGGATTTTCTGGGAACGTACGGCTTTTCTATCTATCATCTTGGCGTTCATGAATATCTTGCCGATTCCGGCCTTGGATGGCGGACACGTGATGTTCTTGATCTATGAGGTAGTGGCCCGTCGCAAACCGAGCGATAAATTCCTAGAGTATGCCCAAATGGCAGGTATGTTTATCCTGTTCGCTTTATTGATCTATGCGAATGGAAATGACATCTTCCGCTTCTTCTTCAAGTAACGTACGTCTCTACAACTAGATACAAAAAACCTCCCGGATCACTTTTCTATGTGATCCGGGAGGTTTTTTTGTATGAATAAAGTCCTCTTTCTTATTTCAGGATGTCGTTGATAGAAGCAAGGATCTTTTTGGAGTTCTCGTCTTTCGGGTCGAGTTCGACAGCCTTTGTCAAATATTCTTTCGCTTGCTTGAAGTCTTTGTCGGCTTTCGCTTTCTCGGCGTTGTATTTATCCGGCTCGGAAGTAGCGATCGGGGTAGCGGCCTGTAATATCTTCGCTCCGTTGCCATACAGCATGGCGCCAAGGCTGTAGTAAGCGTTGCTCTGGTAATCCTTGTTCGATACGGCTAGGACCTCTTTGTACATTTTCTCGGCACCGGCCAGATCTCCCTTCTTTTGGGCGGCTTGTCCTTGTTTGATGCAGTAACCGTAAAGCAACTTTTCCAGATTGGTCTTATTCTTGTTTCCATCGGGAATCACTTTTAATCCCTCTTTTACCGTAGTCAGGAATTCTTCAGTTTTGTTTAAGTTACGGTAAGCCATAGCCTCGCCTACATAAGAGTCGTCTACGTTGTAGTTCATCTTAACGGCCATGTCGAAGTATTTGGCGGCCTCGGCGTAGTTCTTCGCTTGATTAGCGGCGTATCCGCAATTGAAGATACGGGCGGTGTCTTGGTAATTGTTTTGTTTCAAGTATTCGCCGTATTTTGTTACGACGGTAGCGTAATCTTTTGCTTTCAAAGCAGCGTCACCTTCATCTCTTAATTTGTCAGCGTCTTGTGCGAATAGGTTTCCGACACATAGGCATAAAGCCACTAATAAAACAATTTTCTTCATGGTAATTATTAAATTTAATTGATTTTGTGCTCTAAGTTAAGGTGTGCGGGAAAAGAAGCCAAGATATTTTACGTTTTTTAGAAAACAATAAAAATAGAAAACATAAAAAAGGGATTGCCGCAAGCAATCCCTAATAATGAAAGATTCTTTGGAACTTATGCTTTGAGTGAAGGAAAAGCCTCAGCCACGGCGGGGTAGACAATCTTTCCTTCCACGATGTTTAATCCCAGTTCTAGGCCCGGATCTTCCTCGCAGGCTTTTTCCCAACCTCTGTCGGCAAGCTTGATCACGTACGGCAGGGTAGCGTTGGTCAAGGCTAATGTGGAAGTCTGCGGGACCGCTCCCGGAATGTTGGCTACGCAGTAATGGAGGATATCGTCTATCTCATAAACCGGATTGGCGTGCGTAGTCGGGTGGGAGGTCTCGAAGCAACCGCCTTGATCGATGGCTACGTCTACCAATACGCTGCCCGGTTTTAATAACTTCAACATATCCCGGGTGATCAAGTGCGGGGCCTTGGCTCCGGGGATTAATACGGCGCCGATCACTAAATCGGTTGTGGGTAATTCCTGTTCGATCGTATGCGTGGAAGAGAACAACGTCTTCACGTTTTTCGGCATCGTCTCGGACAGATAGCGCAAGCGGGGAAGCGAGATGTCGGCAATCGTGACATCAGCACCTAGCCCGGCGGCCATCAAGGCGGCGTTGTGGCCTACCACACCACCGCCTAAAACCAATACCTTACCCGGTTTCACGCCCGGCACGCCACCTAGCAATACGCCTTTGCCACCTTGCGGTTTCTCAAGGAAACGAGCGCCTTCCTGTACGGACATGCGTCCGGCTACCTCACTCATAGGAATCAAAAGGGGTAACGTATGATCTGGGTTCTCCACGGTCTCGTAAGCCAGACAGATGGAGCCGCTCTTTATCATGGCAAGGGTGAGAGCCTCGTCGGATGCGAAATGGAAGTAGGTGAAGACAAGCTGTCCTTTGCGTACCAAGGGATATTCGCTGGCGATCGGTTCTTTTACTTTTACGATCATCTCGGCAATTCCATATACATCCTCAATGGCCGGGAGTATCCGGGCCCCTGCCGCCACATAGGCATCATCGGCGAAACCACTGTTTATACCAGCCGTGTGTTGCACATACACGGTATGACCTCTTTTCACCAACTCTTTGGCTCCGGCGGGAGTAAGAGCTACCCTGTTCTCGTTGTTCTTGATTTCTTTTGGAATTCCAATAATCATAATGGTAGCATTTAATGGGTTTATATGCCTGCAATATACAAAAAAGAGGAACAGATTGGTATTCTGTCCCTCTTTTTTTATCTTATTTCTTGTTCCTTATAAACCTTGTCCGTGGCAGTTCTTGTATTTCTTGCCACTTCCGCAAGGACATGGATCATTGCGTCCTACTCGTTTCTCGGCACGGACCGGAGCTTGCTTCGGTTGAGGTGCCTCAGCTTGGGTGTTGTTTCCGCTCAAGTCTGTTTTCTCCGTGCGGTAACGGCTCATATCCTCGTGCTTCTCCGGGGCGGCCTCTTGTACGGCGATACGTTGACGGGCTCTTTCCTCGGCGATCGCTTGGGCGGCTTGCTGGGCTACGGCCGCTTGACGGGCTTGCATGGCTTGGCGTTGCTCCTCGGTCGGCTCCTCACGTACCGGGATCTGTCCACGCATCAAGATGGCGGCTGTCTTACGGTTCATGTTGTCTACCATTGTCTTGAACAGGTTGTAAGATTCAAGTTTGTAGATCAACAATGGATCCTTGTTCTCGTAGCTAGCGTTTTGTACGGAGTGGCGCAGCTCGTCCATCTCACGTAGATGCTCTTTCCATCCCTCGTCGATCATATGCAATACGATTGATTTCTGGAAGGATTTAACGATTGCCTTACATTCCGTGTCGTAAGCCTCTTTCAGGTTGCAAGATACATTATACATGCGCTTGCCGTCCGTGATAGGGATCATGATGTTCTCGTACATCGCTCCTTGATTCTCGTACACTTGCTTGATGACCGGGTGAGCGACTTGCGTCATGCGTTCCATGCGACGTTTGTAAGTCTTCAATGCCTCCTCGAACAATTTCTCTACGAGTTGCTCCGGTTTCATGCTCTTGAATTCGTCTTCCGTGAACGGACTTTCCATGGCGAATGTCTTGAACAATTCTAACTTGAAGCCCTCGAAGTCCTCGGCGTGTTGATCGGCGATAGCCGTAGAAGTATCGTAAATCGTGTTCAATACGTCCAGACCGATACGCTCTCCCATCAAGGCGTGGCGACGGCGGGTGTAGATTACGTTACGTTGTGAGTTCATCACGTCGTCGTATTCCAACAGACGTTTACGGATACCGAAGTTGTTTTCCTCTACCTTCTTCTGGGCACGTTCTACGGACTTGCTCAACATATTGTGCTCCAGAACCTCGCCTTCCTTGAAACCAAGCTTATCCATCAAGCCGGCGATCTTCTCGGAAGCGAATAAACGCATCAAGTCGTCTTCCAGTGAAACGAAGAATACGGAAGAACCCGGGTCTCCCTGACGTCCGGCACGACCACGTAACTGACGGTCTACACGACGGCTCTCATGGCGTTCCGTACCGATGATCGCCAAACCGCCTGCGTCTTTCACGTCCTTGGACAGCTTGATATCGGTACCACGACCGGCCATGTTGGTAGCGATCGTAACCGTACTCTTTTGACCCGCCAAGGCCACGATCTCGGCCTCTTTCTGGTGCAACTTAGCGTTCAATACATTGTGCTGGATCTTACGCATCGTAAGCATACGGCTCAATAACTCGGAGATCTCTACGGATGTCGTACCCACCAATACCGGGCGGCCTGCCTCCGTCAGCTGAACGATTTCCTCGATAACAGCGTTATATTTCTCACGTTTTGTCTTGTAGATACGATCGTTCATATCGTTACGGGCGATCGGTCGGTTGGTCGGGATCACTACTACGTCCAATTTGTAGATATCCCAGAACTCGCCTGCTTCCGTCTCCGCCGTACCGGTCATACCGGATAATTTATGGTACATACGGAAGTAGTTCTGCAAGGTGATCGTGGCGAATGTTTGTGTAGCGGCCTCTACCTTTACACGTTCCTTAGCCTCGATCGCTTGGTGCAGGCCATCGGAATAACGACGTCCGTCCATGATACGACCCGTCTGCTCGTCAACGATCATGACCTTGTTGTCCATAACCACGTACTCATCATCCTTCTCGAATAAGGTGTAAGCTTTCAACAACTGGTTGATGGTATGTACACGCTCGCTCTTAACGGAATAGTTCGCCAAGATCTCGTCCTTTTGAGCTTGTTTCTCTTCCTCGGTTCCTGTCATGTTCTCCAATTGAGATAATTGGGAAGTGATATCGGGAAGTACGAAGAAGGTCGGGTCGTCCGTCTTACCGGTCAATAGGTCGATACCTTTATCCGTCAATTCGATACTGTTGTTCTTCTCGTCGATCACGAAATACAACTCATCGGTCGCCTCGTGCATATGGCGCATATTCTCGGACATGAAATATTCTTCCGTCTTCAACATTTGAGCTTTTACGCCTTGCTCGCTTAAGAACTTGATCAACGCCTTGTTGCGGGGATATCCCTTGAAGGAGCGGTACAGAAGGATAGAGCCTTCCTCAACGACCTTCTGGTCGTCGCTAGCCATTTTCTTCTTGGCCTCGATCAATAATTTGGAGCAAAGGTCTTTCTGCGCGTTCACGACAACCTCCACGTTCGGGCGGAATTGCTCGAATAATTGTTCCTCGCCACGAGGGATCGGTCCGGAGATGATCAGCGGCGTACGAGCGTCATCGATTAATACGGAGTCCACCTCATCGACGATGGAGTAGTTATGCTTGCGTTGTACCAAGTCTTTCGGGCTGATCGCCATATTGTCACGCAAGTAGTCGAAACCGAACTCGTTGTTCGTACCGAACGTAATATCCGCCTCGTAAGCCTTACGGCGAGCCTCGGAGTTCGGCTGGTGCTTATCGATACAGTCTACGGAAAGTCCGTGGAACATATAAAGCGGTCCCATCCACTCGGAGTCACGTTTTGACAAGTAATCATTCACGGTTACCACGTGTACACCGTTACGTGTCAAGGCGTTCAAAAATACCGGAAGGGTAGCCACCAAGGTCTTACCTTCACCGGTCGCCATCTCGGCGATCTTACCTTTATGAAGAACGACGCCACCAAATAGCTGAACGTCGTAATGGATCATATCCCATGTGATCTCGTTTCCACCGGCTTTCCAGTGATTGGCGTAAATCGCCTTATCGTCCTCGATGCGGACAAAGTCGAAACGAGCGGCCAGATCCCGGTCGAATTGGTTAGCGGTAACTACCACTTCCTCATTCTCGGCGAAACGGCGGGCCGTATCTTTCATGATAGCGAATACCTCGGGCAAGGATTGCTCCAGTACCACTTCCATCTTGTCCGTGATGGCTTTCTCGATTTTATCTACCTCGGCCCAGATCGCCTCACGTTCTTCCAGTTCCTTATCCTCGATGCCTTTGCGAAGCTCTTCCACTTGCGCTTTCTCCTCGGCTACGTAGTCCTGGATACGTTGTTTGATCTCATCTGTTTTCGCACGCAACTCGTCGTTCGAGAGTGCCTTGATTGACGGATATACGGCCTTTACCTTATCTACGTAAGGTGTGATTTCTTTAAGGTCACGCTGCGACTTATTGCCGAACAGCTTCGTCATAAACTCATTAAATCCCATGATTCTTATGTTAATGGATAGTTGAGCAACTATCGTCTGTTATTACTTTGTTGTTTGAATAATTAGATAATAATAAATAGAAAGAAGAGCCACACAACCCTTGATAATTATCAACTTTAATAATCAATTCTCTATTATTTGGTTGTCAGCTCCCAGAGCGGCAAGCTTTGAGTAGCGTTTGGTGGCCTGATTCTTAGCACATGGGTTACCGTGGGGGCTACCTCAGTGGCCTTGACTTCGCGGTAGATATGTTGGGGTTTCAACCCGTTGCCCATAAATACCAGCGGGGTGATAACAGCATTATTGCGTATAATCTTGACTTTTTCTTTCGGATTGTCGAGGTTCACTTTCCAACCGGGTTGCAACTCGATGATCAGATCGCCCCGTCTCAGATGGTGCGTACCTTGACGGAATTTGGCGGTTCCCTCGTTCCAGTCGCCCGTAAGCAAGCTTCTGCCCGTGGTGACGAGTTGTACGCCACTAAATTCCTGTATGAATTCGGCGGCCTTGTTCTGTAAAGTCGTCAAATCCAGCTTGGCGTCTTCTATCGCCTTGCGGTTCAAGTAGATCTGGTTGTTGTAGTATCCTTGTACCCAACTGGTATGTTGGCCGTAAATGGCCATCAAGTACATATTAAGCAGGGCCAGACAACGTTTCGGGTGGAACTCGCCACCGTTCACCATCAAGCCGTCCGGATAAGACTCCTCGCTTTTATAATAACCGGAACCGGTGAAGACTACCAATGTATTGGCCAAGCCCACTTTCTTGTCGATCGTATCCAATAGCTTCTCGATGTCTTGATCGAGTTGGTAATACGTATCTTGAATCTCCCGGGTGTATTCCTTGCTCATCGTACCCCGGTAATTGCCTGCGTAGTACGTGATAGACAACATATCCGGGCAACTGCGTGTACCAAACCCTCCGTACTCTAGGAACTGGAGGGCCAAACGATTGATCTCCTTATTGATGAACGGCGAGGTCTTCAGGTTCGGATAGCAGTTCGCAAACTTCTCGCTGAACGTATAGCGGAAAGGTAGATCGTCTAATACGTAAGGAAAGGCATCGTATTTCTCCATTGGAAGGGTAGGAGTCCATACCATGGTTTCCAAGCGTGACGCCAAGGATTCCGGGCCGTTATTATAGCGGTCTACGTACCAAGGGATTCCCTTATAATACGTCGTGGTAGCCCATTTCCCGTTGGTGTTATCCATCCAGAAAGCTCCGTTCGCCGCATGTCCGGCGGAAAGGATGGCGCTCTCGGCATCCGGGGCGATGGAATATACGTCGCTTCTTCCTTGAGAGGCGATTTTCAACTCGTCGCCGATCGTGGAACTGAATAAATTCTTGGGCGAATAATTCTCTTTCGTGTAATTACCCAGATATTCGGGATCATTTAAGATCGAGACCTCTTTCTCTTTCTCGAAATCAAACGTCTTATCTCCGGCGATACCGCTGAAGCAAGGGTTGCTTCCGGTAAAAAGAGTCGCGAACGCACTGGCTTGGTCTATGTCAGAGAACTCGAAGCGGATATTGTTATACACCAACCCTTCGTTCATCAAACGCTTGAAGCCTCGTTCGCCAAATGTATTATAAAAGTATTCTATATAGTCGCCCCTTAGCTGATCCACAGTAATACATACCACCAATTTGGGGGTACGCTGCTGCGCCTCAAGGTTTGTTACCACGAGGATAGCGATAAGTGACGTTATAATTTTTCTCATCCGATTCTCCATATCTTTCTGTAAACACCCCAACCCGAACGAACCCAAATCGAGGCTACAAGCGGAATAAAGGCACTGTTTAGATGTTGCGGAATGAAATGCCATCCCAGTAACATCAGCGTAAGCGCCGCAAAGTTAATAAAATGATAGTAATATGCAGCCTTCTTCAGCTTTTTTACGCAAAACAAAATAACAGCGATCAAATCGAGCGGCTGTAACCATACCAAAGACCAGTTCGGCCACGTGCAGGGATGGACGGATATGAAGCTAAGAAAGAAGAGGATGACACCTCCGGCTCCGGCTACCGAGAAAAGGACACAATCCACCCACAAGAAGTATTTTTTTTTGCGCCATTCGATCCAAGTAAGCCCTAAAACGATTCCGAACAGAAGCCAAGCGCAGACTAAAGGGGTGAATAAATCCCAGATATCTTTTTCCAGCTCGTCGGCTTCCCCGGCTCCGATCACGTGGGTCTCGCTCACCAATGGGCGGATTGTCCCGTCCGGGCCCGTGATGGTGGCTTTAGCGAACGCTTCTTTTAGATAAGGGGGGAGGAAGAGCATCTCGTGCTGGGTGGCCTCCCGGTCGGTGGGGCTGCCTAGCGCTAGGTCGCATCCGAATGTGAGCCACGGATGGTTTCGGGTACAATAATTAATAAGATCCCGGAAGGTCTGGGATTGATAGGGATACTGATAATCGACGCTCCCGTTGATCTCCTTTTCCAAGATCGCAGCAGGGCGGGTAGCGCAATTATCGAAGAAGAAGTTATAACGATATACCCTGTTCTCCGGCCTGTAATTAATAAGCAGGGCATCCCATATATGTTCTTTCTCTTCTTGGGTGAGGTTCAATACTTGTTCCGTGATATCGCTGCCCCGCATTTGGTACTCGATCACGTAGTCTTGGAAATCGGCTACTCCCAGTTTATAATCCGTCTCTCCTTTAGCGAATCGGTAGATAAAATTAGGTTTGGAGAAATCAAATATACCGTAATTGAATATATAATCTATATTTTGCTTGGGATCGTATATGCGTAGAGCGGCATGCCCGTACACGGTGAATACCTCTTCATCGTATGGTGCGCTGGTCATCAGACTGATACGGGCTTCCTCGCTCAGTTTGGGTTGCGCTATCGCCGATAGGGAAAGAATCCCCAGCAGGAATAGAAATATGCTTTTTGTCATTCTCTTCTTGATTATTTGACGCAAAGGTAGATTATTTTTCTTAAACAGTATAGATCGTTTAAGCATAACATATGGCTTTATGTCGAGAAAAGAGATAGCTTTGTTTTTATTATAAAGGGAAAAGGAAACTTGGTTACGTCTTTGATTATAAGAGTGTTGCAGTTTTTGCGGATTTTTTTTAAGAAACTTTAGTTTCTTCTAGGGAAAACAAAAGTTTTCCTATGAGGAAACAGAAGTTTCCCTTGCACAAAACTCTAGTTTCTAGCTAGAGAAACAGACGTTGCTTTTAGAAGGAGCATTGAGGAGATAAAACAAAATTAGGCGACCATCCTTATTTGGATAATCGCCTAATGCCTGATAGAGCGGTAGGCGAGGCTCGAACTCGTGACCCTCAGCTTGGGAAGCTGATGCTCTACCAACTGAGCTACTACCGCATTGCGAGTGCAAATGTATACAAATCTTTCTTTTTTTAGTAACTTTGGCGAGAAAATTTTATAAAAAAGAATTAAGTATGGAAAAACTAGTCTTGATAAAGGTAGGAGGGAAGATCGTTGAGGAAGAAGAAACGCTTCGTCAATTATTGAACGATTTCGCTGCTATCGAGGGATATAAGGTCTTGGTGCATGGGGGAGGACGCTCGGCTACCAAGCTTGCCGCCCAACTAGGGATCGAGAGCAAGATGGTGAACGGTCGCCGTATTACAGATGCCGAGACCTTGAAGGTCGTGACAATGGTCTATGGCGGGTTGGTGAATAAAAACATCGTAGCGGGCTTGCAGGCGTTGGGCGTAAACGCTTTAGGATTGACTGGTGCGGACATGAATTTGATGCGCTCCGACAAACGTCCCGTGGCAGAGGTGGATTATGGTTTCGTAGGCGACGTGAAAGAGGTGAATGCCGATTTGCTAGCCTCTCTTATCCATCAAGGTATCGTGCCGGTACTGGCTCCTCTTACACATGATAAGCAAGGCCATATGTTGAATACGAACGCTGATACGATAGCGGGAGAAGCCGCTAAAGCGTTGGCAAAACATTTTGAGGTGACATTGATGTTCTGTTTCGAGAAAAAAGGCGTTTTGTTGGACGAGAACGATGATGAGAGCGTGATACCGGAAATCGATCGTATAGCGTTTAAGGGATATGTAGAACAAGGAATTATCCAAGGGGGCATGATCCCGAAGCTGGAAAACGCTTACCAAGCGATAGACGCCGGGGTGAAGCAAGTGATTATTACGCAAGCCTCGGAGATTCACCAAGGAAAAGGGACGAGAGTCTTTTAAATAGATGAGGGGCTGTTTATGGCCCCTCACGTACATTATATAATAGGTCTATCAAAGACTCCGAATCTTGATATTACGGAACCAGATTAATGAATCCCCATGTTTTCCTTGTAATCCGATAAATCCTTTTGTCGGTAATTCGGCGAAAGGTTTGGGCAGCCAGCTTGGGATATCGCTTCCATCCGGGTTCTTGGTGCCGGAAGTCCATTTGCTCATATCCATTTCGGTAACTTTCTTTCCGTTGAGGATAACCATGATATGTTGTCCGGCGCATTTGATACGCATATGATTCCACTCCCCGGGTTTTTTGACAACCTTGTCTTGCACGGCGCCTAGATGTCCGTAAATGGCTCCGCATTTCTCATACGGCTTGCCGTTTCCCCATTTTTCACAATGGTCGTCCGCTATCTGTATTTCTACCGAGTTGGGTATCCAATCCTTCGTGTCCGTACAGTAAACGACTACTCCGCTGTTCGTGCCCACGTCGGTCTTAAAATCAAGATCCAGCTCGAAGTTCTCATATTCATCCTTTGTCCAGATAGACTCGTCCTTCACGGCACCTAACACGCCATCAGTCTCGCTCCAAACTTCCGGATTGTAGTTGGCGTTTTCCAGATTCTTACCGAAGAGAGGCTTCCATTTGTTGTTATCCGCCGCGAATAAGGAGAATGTACCTGCCACACACCATAAAGTAGCCATGGCTAAAAGAAAATGTTTCATGCTATTAGTTTTAAAGATTTACGTGAGGCAAATGTATTCATTTATTTTGGAAGGAACATAGTCTACGAAGAACGATTTTATTTACAAGTGAAAGCGAAATAGGTTGAAATGCTATGATTCTTAAGGAAATCTTCTTTTTTTTATCAAAGATCAAATAGTTTGTTAAAATGATATTAAAATCTTGTATAATCTTTATTGTTGTAAAATAGATTAACTGAAAAACACCTATTGCTTGATTGGTTTTGTGTTATTATGATATTGCTTATGTGTCAAAATATGCATTTAATAGGTTTAAAAATGACGTTGTGAAATATATTTGACTGTTTTAATGACACAAAATCATGGTATTATTTGTTTTTAACAGAAAATATTCTTTATATTTGCAGTGTGAAGATTAGGTGTATGTGTGATTGTATGTAAAAGTAAAGTAAATATTTTAATGTAATTTTATATATATGCATGTATAATCCTGCTGTTTTAAACTAAGTTCTTCGTAAACTATGGTAAGTTATGTGTGAAATTTGATTTAAATAATTAATTGTTAAATAAAAAAGTGTGTTTATGAGAAGGTTGACTTTTTTGTTATTATGCTTGTTTATAGGCATAGGAGTCGCAACGGCACAGACGATGAAGATAACAGGTAATGTTATATCATCGGAAGATCAGCAACCCGTGATCGGTGCGGCTGTCGTTGTGAAAGGCACTACGATTGGTACGGTTACGGACTTTGAGGGAAACTTTAGTTTAGATGTACCGAGAGACGCTAAGATGATCTTTATTTCTTATGTAGGATTGAAAACGAAGGAAGTACCTGTGGCATCCGTGATCAACGTTGTTTTGGACTCGGATTCAAAAGCGTTGGATGAGGTGGTTGTAACCGCTATGGGTTTGACTCGTGAGAAGAAAGCCTTGGGTTATGCCCTGCAAGAGGTGAAATCTGATGAGTTGACAAAAGCTGGCCAACAGAGCTTGGCGACCTCACTTTCCGGTAAGATCGCCGGTGTGCAGATTACTTCTCAAGGTGGACAGGTTGGTGCGTCGCAGAATATCGTGGTTCGCGGTAATTCCTCTTTTGGTAATAACCAACCGTTGATCGTTGTGGATGGTGTACCTATCGCTAATGATAACGCGAAAGGTGCCACTGTAAACTTGGGTTCCGGCTTGAATGATATTAATCCGGAGGATATAGAGTCTATCTCTGTGTTAAAGGGTGGATCTGCCGCTTTGTATGGTATGCGTGCCGGTAATGGCGTTATCTTGGTTACTACTAAATCCGGTAAGAAAGACAAGGGTGTATCTATCTCTTATGAGGGTGATATCACGATTGACCGGGTTTATAATTTGCCTAGATTGCAGAATAAGTACGGACAAGGCTATTACGCTTCCGAGTATGATTGGAAGGAAGCGCAAGCGGGGGGATATTCTGGCGATTATCAAACTTTTGCCTTGGAGAATGGTTACAATTATGTAGATGGTATGGGTAGTGGTATCAACGATAACGCGGATGAGTCTTGGGGACCTCGCTTGGATATCGGATTGAATTTGCCGCAATACAATAGCCCGGTGATCGATGGCGTGCGTCAGGCTACTCCTTGGGTTTCCTGCCCGGACAATATCAAGAATTTCTTCCAAACGGGTTATTCAATGAATCATACGGTGGCTTTGTCTGCCTCTACGGATAAAACGTCTACACGCGCATCTTTATCTTTCCGTGATCAAAGCGGTACGACCCCGAACACTGATCAGAAGCGCTATGCTATGGCGGTGAACACGAAAATGACGTTTAATAAGTATATTGATTTCGACTTGTCTGCGAATTATATTCGCACGAAAAGCGCGAACTTGCCGGGTACGGGATATAACAGTACGAATGCTTTGCAGTCTATCATGCAGTGGTTTGGTCGTCAAGTTGATTTGAAGGATTTGAAGAATAATTGGGATCAAGTGGATGAGTATGGAAAATATACGCATTATAACTGGATACAGTCTTTCCATGCGAATCCGTATTGGACATTGAATAAGAATACCAATAGTTATGATCGTAATCGTTTCTATGGCAAGACCTCTTTGTATATCAAACCGACCGATTGGTTAAAGTTTGAAGGTCGTATGGGCTTGGATCATTACGATTCTAATCAGTTCTCTCGTATTTTATGGAATATCGACTATCCGAATGGATATTTCCGTAGCTTCGACCGTTCGATGACTGAGTTTAACGCGGACTTTATCGCCTACGTGAACAAGAACTTCGGTGATTGGGCCTTGAATGGTTTGGCTGGAGCCAACTATCGTGATTATCAAACAGCTATCATGGGGACAGGTGCGGACGAATTGACCGCAGAGGGGTTGTTTACCGTAGCGAACGCTCATGGAACCCCGTACACCTTGAACGACCATGAGAAACGTCGTTCAAACTCTGTATACGCTAATGCCTCTATCGGCTACAAGAATATGGCTTATGCCGAGGTAAGTGTCCGTAATGACTGGGACTCTACGATCAAGGACGCTTTCTTCTATCCTTCTTTCAGTGGTAGCTGGATCTTGACCGAGACATTCCCCGGATTGCAAAATGGCGATTATTTGAATTTCTTGAAATTGCGTGGTGGTTGGGCAAAGATCGGTTCCGCAACGGACCCGTATCGTTCGAACGCTTATTATTCATTGATCAGTTCTTCGTTCAATGGTACTACATTGTTCTATAATCCGACAATCCTTCCTCCTACAAATCTTCGTCCGGAGAGCGTAAAGACTTGGGAAGTTGGTGTTGAGGCTAATTTGTTCAACAATCGTTTGCATATTGATGCCGCATATTATAATAAGGTGACGAGCGATCAGATCATGAATGCGAATGTGGCTACCTCTACCGGTTATACCTCTATGTATATCAACGCTGGAAAGATCAGCAACAAGGGTGTCGAGTTGCAGGTATCCGGTGATATCATCAAGAATCCGAAGGGATTCAACTGGACGGCTACGTTGAACTGGGCGAAGGATAAGAGCCGAATCGATGAGCTTTATACAGATCCCGTTACCGGACAGTCCTTGGACGCTTACCAAATCGGTAGTAGCTGGAGCGTGAAGAACTATGCTATGGTCGGTAAGAGCTGGGGTACTTTGGTAGGTACTGGTTACGTATATAATGAGGATGGCTCGATCTTGGTAGAGGATGGTATTCCTGTGTACGAGGCCGGAAAAGAGATCGGTGATGTTACGCCGAAGTGGTTGGCTGGTTTCAGCAATGAGTTCTCTTATAAGGATTGGAGCTTCGGTTTCTTATTGGATTTCCGTTTGGGTGGTGACATATATTCTGTTACACAAGCATTCGGTTCTCAGACGGGTATCTTGAAACACACGGCAGAAGGCGATTTGCGTGAGAATGGCGTCGTACTTGGCCAGAATTATATGACGGACAAGGTCTTCAAGACCGCAGATGGTAAGATTAATGATGTCGCTGTCAACGCGGAGGACTTCTTCTATAATTATTATACGATTTGTGAGATGTCTGTATTCGATGGTTCTTACTTGAAATTGCGTGAGGCTCACCTGACATATAATTTCCCGAAATCAATTCTAGAGAAGACTAAATGTATCAAGGCCGCTCATGTATCATTGGTTGGTACGAACTTGGCGTTGCTTTGGGTGCATAAGTCAAATATCGCTCATATTGATCCGGAGTCTACAAGTACCGGTGGTGATGATCCCGAGACTGCGGCTACAAGCAGAGGATTCAACTCTGGTGTAGGTTTTGAGTCCAACTCTTATCCTCCTTCTCGTAGTTTTGGTCTTAAGTTAGGTGTAACATTTTAATCAACATTAATCTGAGGAATTTAATATGAAAAGATATATCAAGAATTTCATGATGGCTATGATGGTCGGCGCTACTGTATTCGGTAGCTCGTGTACCGATTCGTTTGAGGAGGTCAATACAGACCCAGATAGCCCTACGGATGTGCCTACGACGAATCTTCTGGCGTATTCTTTATATTACACATCCTATCGTCTGTATGATCGGTGGTTCGCAATGGATGAGCCGATGACTTTCTGCGGATATGCTTCGAAGATGACTTATATCGACGAGTCCCGCTATAATTTCCGTACGGGTGTACAGGATACGAACTGGGAGTATTTGTATCGTATATTGAATAACCTGAAAGATATCGAGAAGCGTGCCACGTTTAATGAGACTCCTAATATGCTGAACGTATCGAAGGTTATGCAGGTTCATTTGATGCAGGTGGCCACGGATCGTTGGCGTGATGTCCCTTATACGGATGCCGCTAAGATGACGGATGGAATCTTGCAGCCGAAATACGATAAGCAAGAGGATATTTATCCGGGCTTATTGGCTACGTTGAAGGAAGCAGCGGATGGCTTTGCCGATGGTGGTAGTGATGACTTAGGCGAGGGAGACCTGTTATTCGGTGGTGATATCGAGAAGTGGCAGAGATATTGTAATTCTATGCGTCTTCGTTTAGCGATGCGTATCTCAGAGGTTTCCCCGGCGTTGGCTAAGGAGACCGTAGAGGAAGTTATGGGTAATCCCACTAAGTATCCGATCATGGAAAGCAACGATGATAATGCTTTCTTCTGGTGGATCGGAACAGACCCCAACTATTACGAACCGATGGCAGACGGTTATCGTACACGTAAGACGGAGTATTGTGCCGCAGACGTGATCGTGGATCATATGAATACACGTGAGGACCCTCGTCGCTCATCTTATTTCCAACCCACAAAAGAAAGTGTGGAGGCCGGTGAGCCTAAGTATGTAGGTTATACGATCGGGGCGAAAGCGAATGCGGTAGCTTCTAAATATTCCATTTGGGGAGCACGTTTCTTTACGGACTTGGCTGGTTTTTCTCCTTATATGCGTGTCGCTGAGCCTTGGTTCTGTGTCGCTGAGGCATCTATGTTGGGATGGAATACCGGAATCTCCGCAGAGGACGCATACAATAAGGCTGTTACCTATTCCATGGAAGAGAATAGCGTATCTGCCGAAGATATAGCGGATTACCTTGCGAACGCGGGTAAGTTCACGAATGATAAGAAACAGATTTATTATGAGGAATGGGTTGCCATGTTCAAGCAAGGAATGGAAGGTTGGTCATTGTATCGCCGTACAGGCGTGCCAGACAACTTGTATCCGGCTCCGGGCCGTCCGGCAAACTATTCTAATCATAACGTACCTCCATTCCGCTCTCCGTATCCTGATAAGGAACGTAATTTGAACAATGCGAATTGTGCTCCCTTCGATGCGGAAGTCGTGGATAATTTGTGGGGTAAACAAATGTGGTGGGATACACGTACAGGCGTTCATTAACTACTAGTTAACATAGACATACCAAGTGCCTGTATACTATAGAGGGGCTGCTCGTGATGAGTGGCCCCTTTTTTTGTCATTATGCTGTCATTTTTAAATAAACTATGTACCTTTGTCCGGCTTATTTAGAAAAAAGATGGAAAAAGAAGGAATGATGGTGGTCGATATTAAGAATATCGTTACTCGTTTGCCGGAATTGCGGTTTACGGCACCCGTGAATTGGAGAATTGATGAAGGGCAGCAATGGGCTGTGGTCGGTCCGAATGGCGCTGGTAAAACCTTGATAGCGGATATTATGCAGCGTAAATTCGCTTTTAAGGAAGGTGAGGTCGTGTTCTCCGGGGATGGTAAGGTGAGTGACTTTATCAAGAGTATAGCGTTTAAGGATATTTATTCGTTGGCGGATTGCCGGAATTCTTATTACCAACAGCGTTGGCATTCAACAGAGACGGAGGAGATGCCTATTGTCGAGGAATTGTTGAAGGAATATGCCGGCTCTGATAATTTAGCGAAGATATTGACTCTTTTCGGTATAGAGGATTTATTGCCTAAGCGGTTGATCTTCTTATCAAGTGGTGAATTACGAAAATTCTTGATTGTCCGGACGTTGCTTAGCCGTCCTCGTGTCTTGATCTTGGATAATCCTTTTATCGGCTTAGACGCTCCATCCCGGGATTTATTGGTAGAGATGCTGGGGCAAATGACAAAATTGAATGGCGTTCAAGTTGTCTTGTTATTATCTAACCCCAATGACATACCGGCAATGATCACGCATGTATTGCCTATCCATGATCGTACTTGCCTGCCTCCGCTGACTCGAGAGGAGTTTATGTCGGATACGGAATTAATCGCCCGTCTTTTTCCAACGGAAGGCATTCATGCATGCGAGGAAGTTGGTAAGGTTCGTTTACCTGTGGATATGAACAAGATAGCCTCTTTACATGAGGTGACTTTACGCATGGAGCATGTGAAAATACGCTATGGTAGCCGTACGATCTTGAAAGATTTGGATTGGGAAATCAAGAACGGGGAGAAGTGGGCGTTATTCGGTCCGAATGGCGCTGGTAAATCTACCTTGCTGAGTTTGGTTTACGCGGATAATCCCCAGTCGTATGCGAATACGTTGTATTTGTTTGATAGAAAGAGAGGTTCCGGGGAAAGTATTTGGGATATCAAGAAGCGTATCGGATATGTATCGCCGGAGATGCACTTATATTATAAGGAGAATGTCCCTACCTTGAATATTGTCGGTTCCGGCTTTTTCGATTCGATCGGCTTGTTTCGTAAGTGTAATGCGGAGCAAGAAACGGTAGCCTTGGAGTGGATGAAAGTTTTTGGCATCGAACATTTGAAAGACCGTTTATTCTTGACCTTATCATCGGGAGAACAACGTTTGGCTTTATTAGCGAGAGCTTTCGTGAAAGATCCCGATTTAATTATATTAGATGAGCCTCTCCACGGTCTGGATGTGAGCAATAAGAAAAAGGCGGCTGCTATTATCGAGCAATTCTGCGATCGCCCGGGAAAAACCTTGATTTACGTAACCCATTACCCGCATGAATTACCTGCTTGTGTAGACAAGCGGTTCGAGCTAGTGAAGCACTCGTGAGCGTACAAAGAAAAAGAGGATGTGCCGTGGTGAAGTGGCACATCCTCTAAAATCAATAAATACTTATGGATAAAGGATTAATATCCTGGGTTCTGTATCAACTGACCTCTTGATACGGTGATTTCTCCGATAGGAATTGCCATGATCGTACGGTAATCGCCCGGCTTAACCTCACCTACGAATTTATTGTTGACAGACTTGCCGTTACGCCAAGCGTCCCAAGCGGTATGTCCTTCCGTGAATAATTCTAGGCGTCTTTCCAGTAAGATATCATCCAACGTGATAGAAGCGACATCGGTATAATTCTCAATACGATTCTTGCGTAACGTATTCATATATCCGGCGGCCGCGGAGGTATCCCCTGCTTTTAGTGCGGCCTCGGCCGCTATTAGGTAAACTTCGGAAAGGCGCACGACCTTTGGATTGTTTACATAGATTTGCCCGTCACGTCCCTTATACTTTTGCGGATAGGTCCCGTCATAGCCATTATCGGTCTCTTTTGCGAATAATTCCGTACGGATATCTCCCGGATGCTTAGCCAGCTCTTCCAGGAAAGATTCAGTAGCGGCACATTCACCGTAGCCGGAGGCATGTGTAAAATAACCGATAGAGTTACGTTGCGCGTTATAATTCGGGGTAACTAAGATCTCGAATATAGCCTCGTTCGTTCCTTCCTTATCCCATGCGCCTATATATTCATCCCGTGTGTATAACTTATAAGGAGAGGAAGCGATAATCTCCTTACAGTCAGCCAGTGCCTCTTTATTCTTTTCTAAGTAAAGGTAAGCGCGTGCGCGGATCGCTAAAGCCCCCCAATAATTGATGTGTCCGGTTTGTTTATCTTTACTCAAAAGAGGCAATGCGGTCTCGATATCTTTCAATATCTGGTCGTATGTCTGCTGTAAGGTCGCCCGGGTCCCGATATAATCCGTGGGATAAACCTCTGTGGAGAGTACGATGCCCAGATCGTTCATATCTGTTGTTGATGGTAATTTAGCGAATACTCTGGCTAAATCGAAATGATACAAGGCGCGCATAGCGTATAGTTCTCCTTTCAATATGTCTACATCCGCACCTTCAAGATTCTCGGCGGCGGCTAATACATTATTAAGGCGAGCTAGACTATTGTAGAATAATTTATAGAAACTATAAACCATCTCATCGTTTTTACCTGTTTGGTAACGATACATGGGGCCGGCATGATTCACCGTGGAGATAGATTGGAAATCCCCACTTCGTAAATCGGCCAGCAATGTGAATTCCGCTCCATACGAGCCTACCTCTGTAGCCTGTTGCTCGTATACGCCATTCACGGCATTTGTCAAATCGGCTACGGAAGAGATTGCGTCTATCGTAGGTAATTGGGTAGATGATGTCTTTTCTAGGACATCATCGCAGGAGGCCGTTAATAAGGCGAACGCTAGACCTACTAAATATATCTTTTTCATATAGATTCTATTTTAATAAATTATAATGTGATGTTTACACCAAAGACAAAGCTTTTAGAGACCGGGGTATCTACCTGGCGATAACCATTCAAGGGAACATCCGGGTCGATGCCTTTTGTCTTTGCCCAGATCATGAACGGATTATTCGCACGGAAGTACACACGCAGATTACTGAATATGTTTTTCAATACCGGTACATTGTATCCCAAGGTGATTTCACGCATACGGATATTGTCAGAAGATACGATGGTACGACTGGAGAAGCGATCCGAGCGATATGGATTCTGGTAGATAGGCTTCGGGTATAAGGCGTTGTCGCCCGGGTTCATCCAATAATTACCCGCTACGCTCTTTTCTAGGTTGAATGAACCTAAACGGAATCCGTCATGATGGAAGAAGTAGTTCGGATAATCGAATATATCGCCACCAAATTGATAGGTAATCAAGAATGAAAGATCGAAATCATATAACCGGAACGTGTTTGTCAAACCTCCCGTTACGTCGGGAATGGCTTTGCCTACGATTCCTTTTTCAGCCTCATCGTACTTGTTCACTACTCCTTTGCTATGATCGTTTGGATCTTTCCAGAATTCTCCTAGTCCTGTATCCGGATTCACGCCTTTCCATTCCGGCAGATAGAAAGTATACATGGATTCTCCCTCTCGGTGCAGATACATATCGCCGTCTCCATATTCGATGTCGTTATGGTTCGGCAATTCCTTGATCGTCGCCTTCTGGAATGTAAGGTTGAAATTCGTGTCCCATGAGAAGTGCTGATTCTTGATGTTTTGGGAATTTACCTCTATCTCGATACCGCTATTGCGTAGCTTACCAAGGTTTTGCCAGTTTTTCTCAAAACCTGTGACGATAGAAGTCGGGATCTCGAATAACAGGTCGGTCGTTGTTTTGTTGTAATATTCTACTGTCAGATTTACTCGGTTGAATAAGTTCCAGTCAAAACCCACATTCATGTTTTTGGACTTCTCCCAACCTAATTCCTCATTTCCTGCTTGATTCCAATAGATGGCGGAAGAGGGGCCATAACCACCAGAGAACGCATATAACGCTTGGTTCGCGTAATATGAGCCCGGCAAGTTTCCATTTGTACCGTAAGAGAAGCGGACTTTTAGATCAGAGAACAATTCATTGTCTTTAAGGAAATTCTCGCCACTGATGCGCCATGCGCCAGATACGGACCAGAAATTCGCCCAGCGATTATCGGTTCCCAAGCGGGAAGAACCATCCCGACGGAAACTGGCAGACAGATAGTATTTATTGTCGTAATTATAGTTGCCGGTAGCCAAGTAGGATACGATTCCGGAGCCAAATACTTCGCTGGATGCGCCATCTGGTTGTCCGTTTCCTAATTCCGGTAACTTGTCGGTTGAGTATTGTTTTGCCGTAGTATAGATGGCTGTCAGTTCGTCTTCTGTTACCTCGAAACCACCTAGGATGTCAAAATTATGAACATCGTTCCATGTATTAGCGTAGCGTAACGTGGAAGAACTTGTTAAATTGCGGTTCTCGTAAGTATAGCGAGATCCCAAGCCGCCTACGGCCTTACCGTCCACGCTGTTGGGAGACCAATACTCAAAGTGTTTCGTATCGATATAGTCGTAACCAAAAATCGTCTTGAACGATAATTGCTTGGAGAATTTTACGCCTAAATCAATGTTAGACATACTACGCATTACACGGGATTTAATCCATTGTTCCTTGCCCAACATTAGATGCGGATTGGAAGCGGCACCCCAGTTTGAGTCGGCGTTGTATGTACCGTCCGGATTCTTTACGGGAGCCGTCGGGTCTGAGGAGTACACCAAGCTCAGTGGAGAAGCAGTACCGATACCTTGATCTTGATTTTGCTGATCACGGAAACCATTTTGGGTAGTGAATGCGATCATTTGCTTAACACCGATAGTCAACCAATTATTTACTTGATGATCTAAATTGATACGACCGGAGAAACGTTCGAAATCGCTACCGATTACGATACCTTCCGCATTATTATAACCAAGACCTACATAGAATTGTGTACGGTCGTTACCTCCGTTTACGGATAATTGATGGTTATGCGTCAAGGCTGTACGGTAAACCTCATCACGCCAATTGGTATCCGTGTTACCCGATGGGTCGTTGAAGAATGCTTCCATGTCGCCTTCCTTGTCAATCAAGGCGTATGCTTGATCACGGTTGCCAGCGAGTCCGTTTAGGATATAATAATTGGAAATCGCTTCTTTTCCGTACAGGAGCAATTCGGAGGCATTCATTGTCTCGTACTGTTTTACAGCCATATTGCTCCAGCCGACCTCGCCATTGTAACTTACTTTCGTCTTGCCTCTTTTTCCGGCTTTGGTCGTAATGATGATAACGCCATTCGCTGCACGAGAGCCGTACAAGGAAGCTGCTGCGGCATCTTTCAACACCGTCATGCTCTCAATATCATCAGGGTTCAAGGAGCTTAGCAAACTGGACTGTTTCCCGTAGTATGCCATATCCGAGTCTGATTTTACAGGCACGCCATCCACGACATATAGAGGAGACTTGGCTGCGCTGATAGAGCCGACACCACGGATATTGATATCACCGGGAGCTCCTGGATCACCAGTGTTGGAGGTTACGCGAACACCGGACATCTTTCCAGAAAGAGCCTTATCCAAGGACTCTTTGGAGCCAGCTACGATATCTTCTGCGTTTACCGCTTTAGCGGATCCCGTGAAAGATGATTTTTTCGCCGTACCATAAGCGACAACCATAACTTCATCCAGCTCTGTCGCCGCCGTATTCAAAACAACTTTCATTACATCTTGGATTGGAGCTTCTTTCGCAACCATTCCGACGTATGAAAATACCAGAGTCTTCGCGGAACTTGGTACATCCAAACTGAACACACCATCAAAATCCGTTACTGTACCTGTAGTAGTACCCTTGACTATTACAGACGCACCAATAATCGGTTCACTGTCTTCGGCGGAAATAACAGTACCTGTTACTTTCCTCGTCTGAGCTGTGGCCAATCCAATGCCTAAAACTAGGCAAAGTAAAAGATAAGTCAACTTGTTCATAGACACACTCTTTTTTTGTTTAACTTATATAATATATTCGCAATAGATATTCAAAGACTTATATTTTAAGGGTCGTATGAATGCAAATGTAACAATAAATTTATTATAACAAATAAATAATTAAAAAATTTCAATAAAACAACAAGAAAAGGCTAATGGGTAGAAAATATGGAGACTTTTTCAACCACAATTTAAATGCCGTAATATGTACACCAAATATTACAGCTTAGATCATCAACAAAGAACCATGTTTTTAACATTTTGAAAAATAGGAATATATATTAGGTATGCATTAAAAAATAACTTAGGACGGCTCCGATATAAGTCATAAGTTCTACAACACCCAAAGACCTAGGAAAGGCTTTTCAAGTGATTAGTTATTCACTTCCCAAGCCGTTAGTTAGCGGCTAGGTATAGCCGTTAGTTATTCACTTGACAAGCCGATAGTTATTCACTTGAGTAGCCGATAGTCGTTTTTTTTTTTTCACTTGAGTAGCCGATAGTCGTTATTATTATTCGCTTATTTTCAATTATTTACGCATAAGTAGCCAATGCCTTCTCGCAATCCGATCCGCAAAGAAATGATCGCATGAAAATTGTAACAAGTTATTTCTTGAGCGTTACTGAATAATCACAAGCAATGACAAGGTTCCGCGAAAACTAAGTAATAATAAAAAATAACCTATTATTCATAGGTTCCGCGAAGACTCTGGTAATTTCTTATGTGGGTATGATTGCTCGTGAGGTTCCGGTACAAGATGTGTTGAGGGTAGTCCTTCAGTCTGGTACCCAGAATCTTGAGGAGGTTGTCGTAACTGCGATTGGTATGAAAAAGCAGGAAAAGGCGTTGGGCTATGCAGCCTCTACTGTGAAGAGTGAAGATTTGAATGCCGCTAAGTCTGGATCAGTGATGTCAGGTTTGACTGGTAAGGTTGCGGGTTTGAATATTACTAGCGGTGGTGCTACAGGCTCTTCTCAGAAAGTAATCGTGCGTGGTATCAGTTCTTTCAGTGCTAATCAACCTTTGTATGTGGTGGATGGTGTGCCTATTATGAATGATTTCCAAGGTGAGGATTCTTTCTCTAACTCCGTGGATTTTGGTAACCAAGCTAATGACATTAACCCAGAGGATGTTGAGTCTGTAACAGTCTTGAAGGGTGCTTCCGCTACTGCCCTTTATGGTAGCCGGGCTGCTAATGGTGTTATCATGGTGACAACAAAACGGGCTGGGGCTGAGAGGCTTTCTGTTACGTACGATGGCTCATTTATGGGATCTAGCGTATTGCGTGTTCCTCAAACACAAGATCGTTTCGGACAAGGATGGGGATCTTTCGGACCTATGGAGAATGGTTCTTGGGGACCGGTTTTGGATGGTCGTGATCATATCTGGGGACCTTACTCAGACGGCTCAGAAGGTTTATTAACTCCGCTTTCTAAGCCTTTCTCGTATGTAAAGAACAATCTTCGTGATTTTTATGAAACTGGTTTTGAGACGAATAATAACGTCTCGATTCGTATGGGTAATGATAAACTTGGTTTTGTTGCCTCCTATGGTAATGTGAAGTCTGACGGTGTATTACCGGGTGACGCTGATTCATATGCTCGTAATACAATCTCGTTAAGAGGTAATATGAAATATAAACGTTTTTCTGCGGAATTAAACTTGAACTATGTCCGTAAAGATATCACACAAGCTGCTGCTGGCCAAGGAGATGATGGTGCAACGATGTTTTCTGAGATTTTGCAACATGCCGTGGATGTAGATATTAGCTCAATGAAAGATTATACGAATCCTTATTTTAATACGGATAACTTCTATACAGCTTATGCGGAGAATCCATATTGGGTGTTAGATCATAATCGTAATAAGTATCAAGATGACCGTGTCTATGGTAAGATCGAGCTTGCTTTTGAGATTATGAAAGGTTTGAAGGCGGTTGGACGTTTAGGTGGTGACTTTACGAACGCTACTCAAAAGAGATGGAATGAAAAAGTGACTTTCGCTTCAGGGTCTTGGAGTGAATTAGGTGGTAAGAAGCAGCAGCCCGGTACTTATACGGAACGTCGTGACAAGGTGGAGCAAATTGATGCGACCGCTTTCTTAAACGCGGATTATAAAATCGGTGAGGATATCGCTTTGAATGGTATGATTGGATGGAACTTGAATCAACAAACGAGTTCTTATTTGAAATCTTATCTGTATGGTTTGGAGCAACCGGGATGGTTTAACTTAGCGAATGGTGTTGATAAGCCCATGACTACGACTTACTCTGATAGACGCCGTTTGGTTGGTTTGTTCGCTCAAGGTGAGTTTGGTTACAAGAATTTCTGGTTTGTGAATGCTTCTATTCGTAACGACTGGTCATCTACTTTACCTCAAGGAAATAATAGCTTTTTCTATGGTGGCGTGAATACTTCATTGATCATCACGGATATGTTTGAGGATTTGAAATCTGATTATCTGAATTTCTTGAAGGTTCGTGCAGCTTGGGGACAGACTGGTAACGATGCTCCGATTTACCGTACTAGCAGTTATTTTACACCGACTCAAATCAGTTTAGGTTTTGGAGATTTATATTTACCTATTAATAATACATTAGGCTTGACAGAGTATAATCGTTTGCCGAGTATGGATCTTCGTCCGGAGATCACGACAGAATGGGAGTTCGGTTTAACAACGCATCTGTTTAACAATCGCTTGGATATTGATGCTGCTTATTATAATAAGAGTACGAAAGATCAGATAATATCTGCTAGTCTGGCTCCGGAGTCTCGCTATACGTCTATGACCCGCAACGTAGGTAAGATTGCGAATCAAGGTGTCGAGTTGGCAGTGAATGGCATTCCTGTTCGTACGAAAGATTTCGAGTGGGGATTAGGTTTTACTTTCAGTAAGAACTGGAGTGAGGTGAAAGAGTTATGGGATGATGTAACTGAGTATAAATTGACAAGTTCCTATCAAGTGGATTTCGTTGCGGAAGTAGGTCAGCCTTTGGGCGTTTTCAAGGTTCCGGCTTTGGCCACGACTGATGATGGTAAGGTGATCGTTGATAATAACGGTATGCCGACAATTGATGCTAGCAAGAAAGAGATCGTAGGAACGTCTACACCTAATTTCTTGATGGGCTTTAATACGCATTTCACATGGAAAGGGATTACTTTATCAGCGGTATTAGATTGGCGTAATGGCGGTGAGTTCTATTCATATACCTCTCAATTGCTTACATTTGCCGGAAACTCTACTTATACGGTGTTTAATAATCGTGAACCATTTGTGGTTCCTAATTCCGTGAAAGTCGTAAATGGTCAATACGTAGAGAATGATATACCTATCGTACATTGGGGAGGTGCTTCTAGCGCTGTTAATACCTACTATAATAACGCCTCCAACTACGCTCAGTATAGAAATTGGATTTTACCTAAAGATTACTTGAAATTAAGAGAGATTACACTTTCTTACTCTTTACCGAAAGCATGGTTGAAACAAACCCCATTCTCTATGGTTCAAGTTAGTTTGATCGGACGTAATTTATTTATGTGGACCCCGAAAAAGAACAACTACGTAGATCCGGAAGGTACGAATTATGGTAATGACATCTTGTCTGAAATTGGTGAATTTGGTGCGGCTCCGACAAACCGTACGTTTGGTGGTGGTATTAAAGTTGTATTATAATAAGTAACTTTAAAAAGTAAAGATAGTATGAAAAGAAACAATTTAATATATACAGGACTGGTTAGCTGCTTGTTGATGGCTACTACAGCTTGTTCCGATTATTTGGATATTAACCAGAATCCGGAATATCCAACGGAAGCCTCTTCTTCTACTTTGCTTCCTTCTGGTATCGCAGGAGTAGCAAGTATTGTAGGTGGTACTTACGAATTATATGGTAGCATGTGGTCTCAGCAATGTACGCAGGGACATACATCCAACCAGTATAATACATTGGTTAACTATACGATAACTAACGCATCCGATTCTCGTTTGTGGTCTATACCTTATTCAATAGCACTGCCAGACTTGGATTTGGTTATCAAAAGCTCTGAATCGGCTCAAGAATGGAATTATTGGGTAATGGGTAAGACTATGACTGCCTTTATGTATCATATCCTAGTGGACTCTTATGGCTCTATTCCTTTTACAGAAGCTATTCTTGGGAATGAGAATACTACACCGAAATATGATGACAGTAAGACTGTGGTTTATCCGGGATTATTAGCGATGTTGGACGAGATTATCGCTAAAAAAGCGGAAGCTACCGCAGGTGGTTTGCCTTCGGTTACAAAACAAGACTTGGTGTTCGCTGGTGACGTGAATAAGTGGATTCAATTTGCGAAGAGTTTAAAGCTAAAATTGTTGATGCGTGATTTCGATACGAATAAAGCTGCTATCAAGGCATTGCTCGACGAAGGAGATTTGCTGAGTGTAGACGCTAAGATGGACTGTTTTCAAGATTTGGAAAATAAATCAAATCCATTGTATGAGAATGACCGTCGTAAATTGAATTCAACTGTAAATATTCGTGCGTGCGCTACGGTTTGCGATTATTTGAAAAAATATGAGGATCCTCGTTTAAATGATTTTTATTCACCTAATACGGATGGCTCCGGCGAGACAACAGCTTTGAAGTATGGTGACCGCCCAAACTCGGTAGCGGTAACAACTCGTATGATCTCTGTGGCTAAGCTAGGTCCTACAGATCCTGTTTATTTTATGTCTGCTGCTGAGGTAGCGTTCCTGCAAGCGGAAGCTTACGCTCGTTTGAATGATGTGGCTAAAGCGAAAGTGGCTTATGAGCAAGGTGTGAATTATGCGTTTGAACGTTGGGGGTATTCTGCTGCCGAGTTTGTTTCGGAAGGTGCTCCTTATGCTTTCGATAGTACGGACCAAAATTCAATGCTTACCTCTATTTTGACCCAGAAGTGGATCGCTTCCACTCGTTGTCAAGCATGGGACGCATGGTTTGATATCAATCGTACCGGTATTCCTGTTTTAGGGACAAAGCATGTGGATGAGGAAGGATATATTTGGGGGCAGTTGACTCCTTGCATTGGTTCTGCGTTGGCTCCGGGTGAATATCCTCGTCGTTTATTGTATCCGAAGTCATCTTCAGACTATAACCCTAATACTCCGGCGGTAGTTCCGTTAGCGGAAAAACAATGGTGGCATAAATAAATGGGTGTTATAAATGTATATTAATCAGAAAAGCTTTTTGAATATGAAACAGATAAATAAATTACTGGTTATCTTATTGGCGTTGCTCACCTTTTCTTCTTGTGAGACTTATGGTGATTACGAGATAGAATACACGGCTATTTACCCTTTATGTGGCGAATGGGTAGTTAATGTTACAGGTGAGGATGGTGGTGTCTTGGCGGAAGGTGTGACCTGCAATACTTACAATACGACTGATGATGCCACGGATAAGATGTGGATAAAAATGAGTGTTGCCACAAACGACTGGGGAGTACGTGGCAAGATTCATTGCGATGTCGCTTCTAAATCTTTTGATGGGGATGGTATCGCTAATCTGCTCCATGCGGATGATGGTATAAATTCTACTGTAACCTTCAATATCTCTGGTAAAGTAATTGTGGATGGTTATACTACTCAAGCCAATACAAAAGTGGATGCCATTGAATTTACCTTGACTCAAAATGGAAAGTCGATGACGGTTAAGGGATTCCGTAAAACAGGTTGGGAAGGTGAAGATTATTGATATGATTTAATATCTCGAAAAGTAGGAGAGGCCTGCCATGTATTTGGTAGGCCCTTTTTATTTACTTGGATATATGGTTTTTTATTAGTAGGTAATCCGTGATAACAAACTTTTAGTTTGTAGATTGTGCTACAAAGAACTTATTATTGTTCCTTCGTGTTTACAATCAGATAATATATAAATGTATCATGGAAAAAGTAATTTACAACTTAGTGTTTAATCGAAAAAAGCAATTGAATGCGGAAGGAAAAGCTTTGATTCAAGTAGAGGCCTATTTGAATAGGCAAAAGAGGTATTTTTCAACGAAGGTTTATGTGAAACCTTGTCAATGGGACAACAAGAGACGTTCCATAAAGAATCATCCGAATATGGATGCGTTAAACCTGTATCTTCAGAACTATGTTATGGAGTTGGAGAGAGATGAGCTGGAGAAGAGACAAGCGAATAACGGTTTTTCGTTGAAGGATCTGCGTGAGGAGGCTTCTTCGACATCTACGTCTTCCTCTTTTCTTGTTTTCATGCGTGAGGAGATTTTACATAGTAATTTGAAAGAATCGACATTAAAAAACCATTTGTCCACTTTGCATGTTCTATCCTTATATAAAAAGGACGTTCTGTTTAAGGATATTAATTTCAATTTCTTATGCGATTTTGAATATTTCTTATTGAAGCAGGAGTATCATCGAAATACGATCGCTAAACATATGAAGCATTTGAAACGATATATCAACTTGGCGATTAATAAGGAGTTGTTCGAGTTGCACAAATATCCATTTCGGAAATATAAGATTAAATATCAAGAGAGTAAGCGTACTCATTTAACGCCTGAGGAGTTAGGTCGTTTGGAAAACTTAAAGCTGGATGGGCAGCGTACATTGCGCCGGTGTCTGGATATGTTTTTATTTAGTTGCTACACGGGATTACGTTTCTCAGACATAGTAAGTATAACGAAAGAGAACTTTTTGATTATTGATGATAAGGTTTGGCTGGTTTATTCATCGGTGAAGACAGATGTGAGTGTCCGTTTGCCGCTATTCCTCTTGTTCGAGGGTAAATCTTTACCTATCTATGAGCGATATAAGAATGCGCCGAGAACCCTGTTTGGTGTTCCCTTATCCTCTAATTCAAACGTGAATAAGCAATTACGCCGAATCAGCCAATTGGCAAGTATTGATAAGAAGGTATCTTTTCATACGGCTCGGCATACAAATGCTACCTTATTATTATATAATGGAGCGAATATAACTACGGTACAAAAGTTGTTAGGGCATAAAAGTGTTCGTACTACCGAAATCTATAGCAATATCATGGATATGACGATTGTCCGCGATCTTGAGAAGATTGAGACACGATTGAAGTTCGGCTAGAATGTGGATTTATAAGAAAGGAGAAAAATATCATTAAGATATTCTTCCCCTTTTTTGAATGTTGTCACTCGTTATGCTTTTATATATTGATTAGCGAGTTCCGCCAGCCCACCATACGTTTTCGGTAAACACATACTGACCATCACCATAAGCAGCTTGTATATTAGGATTAGTCGTAGTATCATCATTACCATACGGACATCTTAACGGGAACTTACCCGGATTTTGCAAGCCATAAATATCCTCACCCAAGCTCTTCAAACGACGTACGTCATTATAGCACTCGGTAGACTCTCCATCTGCGTTCCAGAAAGAAATATATTTCTGAATCATCGTCTCTTTCAAAGGATTAGCATCGAATAAGGGAACGACATTCTCATCAAAGTAAGAAGCGGCCTCCTCCGGTGTCACCTCGTTTGTTACATTCAAGAAACCTCCCCAATAATCAGAAGCGAGGGCAGACTTGATATTAACCTCCATATTAGCCATACCTGCGACAACAGCCTCTTTCAACACTGCTTTTGCCTCATCCTTACGATTTAAACGACACAAAGCCTCTGCCTTCAAGAACAATACCTCATGATAACTTAAGATGTGAGTCGGAGCGGTTTGAGCTGCACAGAACATGGAAACAGTATATTCTAACTGACTTTGCACTAAATCACCATTATGAGCAAGATTCAATAATGGATCATCCTTAGAAGCAATCATCGTTTGGCTGTTAGCCTCCACATAGCAACGTCTGATACGCGGATCATTACGCTCATTCAATTTATCAAACATACTTCGGCTGGCTACTTCACCTAAACGAGAATAGAATACTCCGAAAAATGGGTTGATATTAACACCCACACCATACATAGCATAGCTACATTGCTCGGCTGCCGAGGTGTACGACTTGGAAATATAATCCAACACCTTTTCCATATCGCCCTTAACATCAGCGCTACGTCCCATCAAGCGCATCGTATAACGAGCCTTCAAGCCATAAGCTGTCTTTAGCCAAGCCGAAGCGTCACCTTTATAAATCAAATCTTGATTAGACAGGCTCGTCAGATCTGATTTCTGAAGATCTTCAATTGCGGCATCCACATAGGCCATGATATCCTTATAAATCTCCTCTTGTTTATCGATAGCGGGAGTCATAGATACTGTATAGTCACAAGCCTCTTTCCAAGGTGTATCACCATACATATCTGTCAAGATCGCCAAATTGTAAGCCACGAAAAGTTCCGCAATGCCTTTTGTTATGAAGTTCTGCTCTTCTTCTGCGACTTTGACAGAGATCAAAGCATCTTTCAGTGTCGAATAGGTTCCCCCCCATGAGTTATTAAAGGTAGAAGCCGATGTACAAGAAGAACGGGTTTCCGCATAGTAGAATTGATTATGCGAACCTGTCTCATGTTCCACATACATACCACCATATAAATTGAAATCGCCGCTAACCACGCTAAACGCAGTCGAAGTCATGACATCCGTAAGGATCATCTTTGCGGGAACTGCTGTGGTATGATTATGATCTTTGTTGATCTCATCCATCTTATCCTCAGAGCAAGAGACCAAGGCTGCGGTGAAAACAACTCCCGTCAATAATTTTTTTGAGATATTTTGAAGTTTCATCTTTTGTTTCCTTTATTAGAATTTCACATTTAAACCGAAGCCATAGCTCGAAGCACCCGGCATAGAAAAGCGCTCGAAGCCACCGCCCATATTATTATTACCTTGAGAAGCCTCAGGATCCAAACCTTTCAACTCAGACCAAAGAATGATATTTCTGGCAAAAACATTTAAGTTCACGTTGATTCCATTCTTATCCCATATCGGATAACTAACGGACAACTCACGTAGTTTCAAGAAACCACTGTCATAGATACCAGCTTCGGAAATAAGCGTCATGCGGTCATAATATGATAAAGCGTCTTCGCCTTTGATATCTATGTCATTAGCTACATAGGAACCATCTTCCAACTGCTTTACAGCCGGATGACTAAAACGGAAAGTCTCGGCCGTACGACTTTCAACAGACTCCATACTTGTACCATAATAGTTCAACGTGTTCAATGTACCGCTATACATCTGTCCACCACATTTCCAATCGAACGTAGCGCCGATACGGAATTTGTAGATCTCAAAATTAGTATTGAAACCCAAGAGGAAATCCGGGGAAACCTTACCGATCACACCCTCACTACCGATCTGAGGCAAGCCATCTTCGTCTACGACAATGTCACCGTTGTCATTACGCAAGAAAGTCGTACCATAGATTACAGGGAATTTATCGCCAATATTCGCACGTACCTGCGGATCAACGAAACCTCCCAAGAAAATACTCTCTACACCCGGAGCCAGCTCATCCACGTAGTTATCGATCTTAGAGAAGTTAAATGCCATATCCCATTTAAAATTCTTCGTATTGATCGGATTGATTCCCAACGTAATCTCATGAGCGTTCGTATGGATAGCGCCACCATTGGTTACTAATTCTGCAGAGCCTGTAGAACCAGCCAAAGGAACCTCAAATATCTGATCTTTCACATTCTGCCGAGAGAAGGTATAGTTCAATGAGAACAGACCATTCAAGAAGATCAAATCCACACCTAACTCATAAGACTTCGTGTTCTGAGGTTTCAGATTCGGATCATACACACGAGCATATGGAGTGAACGCCGTAATTCCACTCATAGGATATTGTATAGGCGTAGAACCATAAAAACCACCACCGTAAACAGGTGTAGTATAATAAGAATCATAATAATCTCCAGCCTGTCCTACTTCGGCGTAAGAAGCACGTAATTTACCATAAGTCAAGACATTATTCTTCAATGGTTCTAATTCTGTGAAAATCCAGCCCAAGGAAACAGATGGATAAGTGAATGAGCGGTTGTTACGAGGCATATTAGATACGATATCGTTACGAACAGTTGCGTTGAAGTAAACCATGTTAGCGTAAGACAATGAAATGCTAGCAAAGTTACCAACTGTGCGTTTCCGGCGTAATGACTCGGATGCTACCATAGTTGTAGCATTATCTATATGATTCCAACCCGGGAAGTTATAGTTCGCTCCATAAGACTCGTAAAATTTCCGCTGATTCTCTACCAATTCATTACCAACAAGGGCATCGAACAACCAATCTTCATTGATATTCCAAGTATATGCAGCGGTCAACAAAGAGTTCAACTCCGTGATTGAATATCCATAGTGATCAATCTCTCCATAACCATTTGCATGTCCATAACCCCAAGAATCCGTATAATTAGTCGTATAAGAGTCCACACCCAATTGATACTTGACATCCAATTTGTGATTATCGGTATTGAACTTCGTAGAATATTTCAAATAAGTATTTCCAAAGAAACGTTGTGAACGTTCCAAGAACTCGTTGTTATCTACCGCCCAATAAGCTCCGTCAAAACCTGATGTGCTACGGAATGTATTTTGTGTATACGGGTCACCCTCAACATGACTTGGGATACCGGCTAAATCGTAGCTAGAAGGAGCTCCGTAAACAGTAGCTAAGATTCCATTATTGGCACTAGACTGCTTGCTGATCTTCGAATTTACATAGGTACCGGTAAATCCAGTAGACCAGTTCTTGTGTAATTGAGCTTCGGCACTCATTTTTGCGTTGTATCGGTCCATGCCTGTATTTGGAATAATACCATCTTGCGTAGTATTACCGATCGAGAAGGAATAGTTACCTTTATCAAAAGCTTGAGCTACATTCACGGAGTTACTCCATGTCGTACCCACGTTGAAGAAATCCTTGATATTGTCGTAAGCTTGTGGTTGAGCCCAAGGGTCTAATCCCGCAGCGGCCCGCTGAGGTACATAATACATACCTTCATGCTTACCATATTGCTTGGTAAACTCATTATCCGTATTTCCTCCATAAGTCGGATCGTTAGGCAATTCGCTGATTAGTGGTCCCCAAGAAGTTGAAGCATACGGGCTATACTTGCCATTTGTACCCTGCGCATACACTTTTTGGTATTCAGGCATCGTTGAAACCTTATCAAAAGATAAGCTGGTATTAAAAGCGACCTGAGGTTTACCTTTACGGGCTCCCTTTCCACTTTTGGTCGTAATGACAATTACTCCATTTGTTGCACGCATACCATACAAGGCAGATGCGGCCTGTCCCTTTAATATATTAATGCTTTCAATATCGTTTGGGTCGATATCCACCGCACGAGATGCAAAGTCCGTGCCGGAAACAGAACTACCGGTGTCCACATCAGCCGTTGAAGCGACAGGCATACCGTCAATCACATACAAAGGAGTATTATCCCCTGTAAAAGATCTGGAACCACGAATCGTGATCTTAGAAGAGGCACCCGGCATACCGGAAGAAGGAGAGATCTCCACTCCAGAAACCTTACCTTGTAATGCGCCAGACAAACTAGTATTAGCTCCTTTCGTCAACTCATCCGCTTTCACATCTTGAACCGCATAACCTAAAGCTTTCTTTTCCTTTGAGATACCCATAGCCGTAACCACGACCTCATCCAAGTTCTGGGTATCGGCTAATAGTTTTACATTTACATTAGAAGTGGCCGCAACTTCTTGAGATTTCATACCGATGTATGAAATAACCAATTGTTTACCATTCGCAGGTACTTCTAGTTCAAAGTTTCCATCAAAATCCGTGACTGTTCCCACGGTTGTCCCTTTTACGATAATAGAGGCACCGATCACCGGCTCTCCATCTTCCCCAATTACCTTACCGGTAACCTTCGAGGTCTGTGCTGAAACCACACCTGCACTCAATGCAAGAAATAGTAGCACAGAAGTCAACTTTTTCTTCATAAACACACTTATTTATTAACTATATACTTAAAAATGTTTTCTCTGCATTTTAATGGTTGATTAACTAAGTTCATACAGAACTACTCCATTTTATGTTTTACGACATACCTATTAAATGAAAAACGGTTGCAAAACTATAAATTATACCTGAAAAAAACAACAAATTATTATTATTGTGATATATTTCCTTTGTTTTCTTAATTGTTAAATCTGTCAATTTGCAATATAACCACTGTCTAAATCGACTCAGGTGACATGATCGTATCACAAATCAATGAGTTATCGCTGCCGATAGTTTCTTTTTGACAAATAAAAAAATTATTTTTATCTTAATTTTATCGTAACAAATAGTGAGCTTACTCTTTATAGGCATGATATTGGACTTGATATCAACTTATTCTGGATATTTTATAGCATATAGCTTATCACTAAAAATATTTACAACTTTATTTTATGTAGATATTTGTGAAAAACGGCTGGCTTTTCTTATCCTCCCAATATGGCTGATAAACAATATCTCTCAAATCCAATATATTTATTACAGAATTTTAATAGATCTAAACTTATATGATAATTTTTTTTCATATGACTACACTAAATAAAATATTGAAAATTGGTAGTTCTGTATGAACTATAGTCCACGAAAGCTTAATTGAATTTCTAGTTTAGTTTAAATAAAAAGAATGTGTCTATGAAGAAAAAGTTGACTTCTGTGCTACTATTTCTTGCGATGAGCGTAGGAGTAGTTTCGGCACAGACCTCGAAGGTTACCGGTAAGGTAGTCGGAGAAGATGGTGAGCCGGTGATCGGTGCGTCCATTATCGTAAAAGGAACGACTGTGGGAACAGTTACGGATTTTGACGGTAATTTTACTTTGGATGTTCCTAGTGATGGTAAGCAATTAGTTATTTCATACATCGGTATGAAATCCAAGGAGGTAGTTGTGTCTCCCAATGTAAATGTAACATTGATGTCTGATACCCAAAACTTGGATGAGGTCGTGGTTACAGCGATGGGTATCTCAAAGGAAAAGAAAGCTTTAGGTTATGCCGTGCAAGATGTAAAATCGGATGAGTTAACACAAGGTGCTAACACTAGTTTGTCTGGGGCTTTGCAAGGTAAAGTATCCGGTATCGATATCGCTTCCTCATCGGGTATGCCAGGCGCATCTTCCAAGATCATGATCCGTGGAGCCCGTTCATTTACAGGGGATAACTCTCCTTTGTATGTGATCGATGGTATGCCGATCGCTTCTACGGCGGATGTTAATACGGATACTATGAATAATGGTAGTGTTAGTGGAGCTGACTATGCGAACCGTGCCGTAGACTTAGATCCGAACGATATCGAGAGTATCAACATCTTGAAAGGACAAGCCGCTTCTGCGTTGTATGGTATGCGTGCTTCTAATGGTGTGATCGTTATTACTACAAAGAGCGGAAAAGGTGCTCGTAAAGGAAAACCTCAGATCTCATTCAACACGAATCTTGCGTTTGATAAGGTTTCTACATTACCTGAGTTACAAACTGAATATGGACAAGGTAATGAAGGTGCTTATAACCCATATTCGGGATTTAGCTGGGGACCGTCTATCTCTGACTTGGCGAATGATCCTGTATATGGCGGTAATGTACAAAATGAATATACGGAAGGTGGATTGCATAATGGACAATACTATGTGCCTCAGCGTGCTGCGGCAGGATTGGATCCATGGGCTACTCCCCAAGCTTATAATAATGCGAAAGATTTCTTCCAGACTGGCGTTACTTGGAGTAACTCTGTAAATGTAGCTCAATCTTTCGATAAAGGAAACTATTCATTTTCTTTGGGTAATACGACTTCTGATGGTATCGTTCGTTCTACGGGAATGGATCGTTATAACGTGAAGCTGTCGGGTGAGGCGCAATTGCATGATAACTGGACGACTGGTTTTAACGGAAACTTCGTGACATCAAAGATCAAGAAGCAAGGAACCGCTAATGACGGTGTTACCGCTACGGTTTATACGGCTCCTATCAGTTATACTATGGCGGGCATACCTTCCCATATCGAAGGTGATCCTTATACTCAGAATACGTTCCGTGAGAACTGGATCGATGATGGAAACTGGGCGTGCGACAATAATAGCTTTACGGAGAGATCTCAACGTTTCTTCGGGAATGCGTTCTTGAAGTATTCTACTAAATTTGGTACGGACAATCATAAATTGGATGTGAAATACCAAATTGGTGATGACGCTTATACGACCAATTACTCTGATATTTACGGCTACGGTACAACTGGTTATGCGAATGGTTATGCTAGCGAATACGGTTTTACGGTAAATGAGATGAACTCATTGTTGACGTTTACGTATAACTGGAATATCAATGAGGACTTCGTATTCGATGCTTTGTTGGGTAATGAGCTTGTAGATAAGCGAATCAGTAATACTCAAGCCGTGGGATATAGCTTCAACTTCCCGGGCTGGAACCATTTGAACAACGCTTCTGTATTCAACAGCTCTCATGAGTATAAGAGAAAACGTACGGTAGGTAACTTCGCTAGCTTATCTTTGGCTTGGAAGAATATGCTTTATTTGAATGTTACGGGACGTAACGATATCGTGTCTTCTATGCCGAGAGATAACCGTTCGTTCTTTTATCCTTCCGTATCCCTTGGATGGGTATTCACGGAAGTGGAAGCCTTGAAGAATGATATCTTGACATTTGGTAAGATCCGTGGCTCTTACGCAGAGGTAGGTATGGCAGGAGAATATGTGCCGTCTTATTATTATACGCCAAGTTATGGTGGTGGTTTCTTCCAGGGAACACCTATTATGTATCCGATTAATGGAAATATGGCGTATATTCCTTATTTCGTGGTTTATGATCCGAACTTGAAGCCTCAGAACACGAAGTCTTATGAGCTTGGTGCTGACTTGACTTTCTTGAATGGTTTAGTTTCATTGAATTATACGTATTCTCGTCAGAACGTGAAAGACCAAATCTTCGAGGTGCCTTTGGCTGGCTCCACAGGTGCTTCCAGTATGATGATGAATGGTGGAAAGATGCACTCAAACGTACATGAGATTACATTAGGTATCTCTCCGGTTGATACGAAGAATTTCAAGCTGGACTTCGCTTTTAACTTCTCAAAGATCGACAATTATGTAGACGAGTTGGCTCCGGGCGTAGAGAGCATTATGTTGGGTGGTTTCGTGACTCCTCAAGTACGTGCAGGTATCGGCGATAAATTCCCGGTAATCTATGGTGTTGGTTACAAACGTGATGGCGAAGGACGAATTGTAGTAAACGAAAAAGGTATACCAGAGGCTGGTGAGACCCAAGTAATCGGTAAGGTTTCTCCTGATTTCCGTTTGGGTTTCAATACGAATATCGAGTTGTATAAATTCCGTTTGGCTGCTGTATTTGACTGGAAGCAAGGTGGACAAATGTATAGTGGTACGGCTGGTGAGACGAACTTCTATGGTACAAGTAAGTTATCTGGAGAGGTTCGTAAGAGTGATAAATATCATTTTGACTATGCTGCTGTTGAACAGAAGGGCGTAGATGCGGATGGTAAACCTATCTATGTTCCCTATACGGGTGGAGTGAAAGGATCAGATGCAGAGGAGTATTTCAAAAGCGTGAGGGGCATTGACGAAGCCTATGTTTATGACAACTCGTTCTTGAAATTGCGTGAACTTTCATTGTCATATCCTGTATATAAGAAAGATAACTTGAATGTAAACGTGAATGTTTTCGCCCGTAATATCATTGTATGGTCTGAGATAAAAGGCTTCGATCCAGAGGCTACTCAAGGAAATAACAATATGGCTGGCGCTTTCGAGCGTTTCTCCTTACCGGGTACATCTAGCTACGGTTTTGGTGTCAACGTAAATTTCTAATTTATAAAGAAGACAGATATATATGAATACAATAATAAAATCATTTAAAGGGTTGGCTGTTATGTCGGCCGTATCCTTGGCATTGGCTGGATGTTCCGAGGATGTAATGGATCGGATTAACCAAGATACGAGCCATACAAATAGCGTGGATGGCAAATTTATCTTGGCCGACTTGATTACTTCTACTGCATTTTCCAACGTTAGCGGAGACTTCAATACCTATTCATCTTCCTACGTGGAATATGAAGTGGGTATCGAAAACCAGTTATATAACGCGGAAATTCGTTTGAATGAGCCTTCTGCCTCTTCTACGTTTGAGAATACGTGGGGAAATGTTTATACAAGCTTGAAGAACGCTCGTGTTATTATCGGTCAATGTCAAGAAGGTAAGCGTGATGAGGGAAATTTAGTGACGAGAGGTATCGCTGAGGTCATGGAAGCTTACAATGGCGCTCTATTGGCGGATATATTTGGAGATACACCTTATAGTGAAGCTTCTTTATTGGATGAGAATGGCTCACCGGTGAATATGAATCCTAAAATAGATAAGCAAGAGGAGATTTATGTCTCTATAATGGCCTCCTTGGACAAGGCGATCGAGGATTTGAATCAGTCTGATCGTTCACCGGTTGGTACGTATGATTATTTGTATAATGGAGATGCCGAGAAATGGATTAAATTCGCTTATGGTTTGAAGGCTCGTTATACGATGCGTCTGATCAATCGTTCCACGGATAAGCAAGCTGACTTGAATAAGGTTTTGGACTATGTATCAAAATCTTTTACTTCTGCGGATGACGAGGCTGCATACGCTGTCTATGATGCGAATAATATCAACCCATTCTTTGGTTACTTCGATTCTCGCGCTGGTTTTGCCAATAGCCAGAGCTTGACGGACAAGTTGATTGAGCGTAAAGATCCTCGATTGGAAAGAGTGATGCTTTCTCCTACTACGGCTGACAAGAAACGCGTACAGGTTACAGGCTCTGCTGATAAGAACTTAGTTCCGGCCCCGAATGGTACTCCTGAGCAGAATATGCAGAAATATGGTGTTTCCGCCTTTGTATATTCAAACACGGCTCCTACGATGTTGATGAGTTATCATGAGTTGAAATTCTTGCAAGCTGAGGCGTTATGTCGCTTAAACCGTACGTCTGACGCCGAGAAAGCGTTGAAAGAGGCGGTAGCTGCCGGAATCGCAAATGCTGAGAGAAGTGTCTCTTCTGCTATCACTTATATGGGTAGCAAAATGGTCGTGAATTCAGAAAAAATGACAGAGGAGACGGCCAATACATATTTCGATAACCAAGTTAAACCGTTGTTTGCTGTAAATCCTTTGAAAGAGACCATGATCCAGAAATATCTGGCTTTGTGGGGGGCATCGGGAGAGGCTACCGAGACTTTTAATGATATCCGTAGAATGAAAGGATTAGGAGAGAATTTCGTGACATTGGCGAATACGAAAAAATTCCCTCTTCGTATGCCTTATGGTAATAGTGACGTGGTATCAAATCCGGAAGTAAAAGCCGCTTATGGCGACGGTCAATACGTATATTCAGAGCCTGTATGGTGGGCTGGCGGAACTCGCTAATCTAACATATATAATATAAGGTATAGGGTGCCTCTCCGATTATGGAGGGGCATCTTTTTTTGTTATATATCTTACATGTTTTGATAGCTTCCCTTATCCCATTTCCTTGGAAGGCTTATTGGTTTTATATGGAAATATAGATCATCTAACAATTGGTGCATGATCATCTAACAGACGTTGCATGATCATGCACCAACTGTTGGACGATCATGCACCAGTTGATAGATATTTAATGCTTCAAGAAAGAAGGTATAATGTGTTAAGAAGATATCGCTAAAAGTATGGGATAGAAAGGATAGGGAATTAAGGGAATGTTAAATTTTCATTGTCATAATGTTAGTATATTATATGGGTAAAAGTGTATTTGTAGTGATTGTTCTTTCATTATGTCACTATTTCCTGTTGTTTAACATTCTTTTTATACGATAAATTTCTTGACTTATCCTTTGAAAAGTAAATAAAATATCCGACTTTTGCTTCCATGATGAGTCAACCATTAGCAGAGAGATTACGTCCGAAGACGTTGGATGATTATATTGGACAGAAGCACCTGGTAGGCCAGGGAGCCGTGTTGAGGAAGATGATTGATGCGGGACGGGTTCCCTCTTTTATATTGTGGGGGCCGCCGGGAGTCGGGAAGACTACCTTAGCGCAGATCATAGCGAATAAGTTGGATGCGCCTTTTTATACGTTAAGCGCGATCAGTTCGGGAGTGAAGGACGTGCGGGAGGTGATAGAGAAGGCCAAGAGCAACCGCTTCTTCAATACGGTATCGCCGATATTGTTTATTGATGAGATACACCGGTTCAGTAAGTCGCAGCAAGACTCATTGCTGAACGCCGTGGAGACGGGCGTGGTGACGCTGATTGGGGCAACCACGGAGAATCCCTCGTTCGAGGTAATCCGTCCTTTGTTATCCCGTTGTCAGGTGTACGTGTTGAAATCGCTGGACAAGAATGACTTGCTTACGCTATTGCATAAGGCGATCGCCGAGGATGTCGTTCTGAAGGATAAAAACATAAGGCTGACGGAAACGGATGCCATGTTACGTTACTCGGGAGGAGATGCCCGGAAGTTGCTGAATATTCTGGAACTGGTGGTGTCTGCCGAGGAGAGTGACAATATTGAGATTCTGGATGAGAAGGTAGTGGAGAGGTTGCAGGAGAACCCTGCGGCGTATGATAAGGGAGGGGAGATGCATTACGATATAATCTCCGCTTTTATCAAGTCGATCCGGGGTAGCGATCCCGATGGCGCCATTTACTGGCTCGCCCGTATGGTGGCCGGGGGAGAAGACCCTGAGTTTATCGCACGGCGGTTGGTGATCTCCGCTTCTGAGGATATCGGATTGGCGAATCCGAATGCGCTTTTGCTGGCGAACGCATGTTTCGATGCCTTGAAGAAGATCGGCTGGCCGGAGGGCCGGATCATTCTGGCCGAGACGACCGTTTATCTGGCTTGCAGCCCGAAAAGTAATTCGGCCTATATGGCGATCAACGACGCTTTGGCACTTGTTAACCGGACTGGGAATTTACCCGTACCGCTTCATCTACGCAACGCGCCTACCAAATTAATGGCTGAATTGGAGTATGGCAAGGAATATAAATATGCGCACGACTACGAAAATCATTTTGTAAAGCAGGAGTATCTTCCGAAGGAAATTTTGGGCGAACGTTTGTGGAAAGGACAGGAAAATCCGGCCGAGCACAAACTAATTGAGCAAATGAGGCGCCTTTGGGGAGATCGTTTTTAATTGACATATTCTGATTGTAAATTAAAAAATGCTCGAAAAGTGTCGGCAAATGAGAAAAAATAGTTACATTAGCCGCCTGTTTTTGAAAAAATAGTTACTTTATTTATAATAACATTCTAAAAAGACATTGGTATGAAGAAGCACAATTTTTATGCAGGTCCTTCTATCTTGAGCGAGTATACAATTAAGAATACAGCCGCTGCGGTAGAAAATTTTGCGGGTATGGGGTTATCACTTCTTGAGATCTCTCATAGAAGTAAGGAGTTTGTAGCCGTAAACGACGAGGCACGTGCGTTGATCAAGGAATTACTGGATGTTCCGGCAGGCTATGAGGTTGTATTCATGGGCGGTGGCGCCAGCATGCAGTTCTGTATGGTTCCTTACAATCTGTTGAATAAGAAAGCCTCTTATTTGGATACCGGCACATGGGCTTCGAACGCTATCAAGGAAGCTAAGTTGTTTGGGGAGGTAGATGTTGTCGCTTCTTCCAAAGACAAGAACTATACTTACATCCCGAAGGGTTATGCGATCGCTGATGACTCGGATTATTTCCATTTTACTTCTAATAATACGATTTACGGAACAGAGATGCGTAAAGATCCAGATGTGAAGCAACGTTTGGTTTGCGATATGTCTTCCGATATTTTCTCTCGTCCGATCGATATTTCCAAATATGATATTATCTATGCGGGTGCTCAAAAGAACTTGGCTCCTGCCGGCGTGACTTTGGCTATCGTTCGTGTGGACGCTTTAGGACATGTAGACCGTCCGATCCCGACCATGTTGAACTACGCTACCCATATTAAAAAGGATTCCATGTTCAATACACCTCCTGTATTGCCTATTTACGCGGCTTTACAGACCTTGAAATGGTATAAGGAACAAGGTGGTATCGCCGCTATGGAGAAGAAGGATCTTGAGAATGCGGCGATCTTATACGATGAGATCGATCGTAATAAGTTGTTCCGTGGTACGGTAGCGGAGGAAGATCGTTCGATCATGAATGTTTGTTTCGTGATGAATGATGAGTATAAGGAGTTGGAGGACGAGTTCAGTAAATATGCTACTGCCGCTGGTATGGTAGGTATCAAGGGACACCGTTCTGTAGGTGGTTTCCGTGCCTCTCTTTATAACGCGATGCCGAAGAGCAGCGTGGAGGCTTTGGTAGCTTGCATGAAAGAGTTCGAGAAACAACATTAATCAAGGAGGATTCAGACATGGCAAAGATATTAGTTGCTACAGAGAAACCTTTCGCCGCTGTCGCTGTGAAAGGTATCCGGGAGGTAGTGGAAGGCGCTGGTATGGAACTGGCTCTTTTGGAGAAATATACAGAGAAGGCGCAATTGCTGGATGCGGTTAAGGATGCCGATGCCGTGATTATCCGTAGCGATAAGGTGGACGCTGAGGTATTGGATGCCGCTAAGAACCTGAAGATCGTGGTTCGTGCCGGTGCGGGGTATGATAACGTGGACTTGGATGCGGCTACTGCCCATAAGGTATGCGTGATGAATACGCCGGGACAAAACTCTAACGCTGTCGCCGAATTGGTATTCGGTATGTTGGTGTACGGGGTTCGTAATTTCTATAACGGAACTTCCGGAACAGAGTTGAAAGGAAAGAAATTGGGTATCTTGGCTTATGGAAACGTGGGCCGTAACGTGGCTCGTATCGCTAAAGGCTTCGGTATGGAGGTTTACGCTTATGACGCGTTCTGTCCGGCTTCCGTGATTGAGGCCGATGGTGTGAAGGCTGTAGCTTCTACGGCGGACTTGTTCAAGGCTTGCCAGATCGTTTCCTTGCATATCCCGGCTACGGCCGAGACGAAGGGTTCTATCAATTTCGAGTTGATGAATTCCATGCCGAAGGGAGCTATCGTAGTGAATACGGCTCGTAAGGAGGTGATGGATGAGGCTGGCCTCGCTAAGATGTTGGAAGAGCGTCCGGATTTCAAGTACTTGACAGATATTATGCCCGCTATCCATGCGGAATTGGCCGAAAAATATGCCGGTCGTTATTTCAGCACCCCGAAAAAGATGGGTGCCCAGACCGCCGAGGCTAATATCAACGCTGGTATCGCCGCCGCCAAGCAGATCGTTGATTTCTTGGTGAATGGCAATGAAAAGTATCGGGTTAATAAATGAGAATATCCGGTTGTAGAGACGGGTACGCCCCGTCTCTACATTGATACATAAACCAATTAGATTTAATTACCATGGCAAAAATAAAACCTTTCAAGGGAGTTCGTCCACCAAAAGAATTTATAGAGGAGGTGGCTTCCCGCCCCTATGACGTATTGAACTCGCAAGAAGCTCGTGCGGAAGCGGAAGGAAACGAGAAATCCCTTTACCATATCATTAAACCGGAAATCGATTTCCCAGAAGGGACGGATGAGCATGATCCGGCTGTTTACCTGAAGGCCGCCGCCAATTTCAATAATTTTCAGGAAAAAGGTTGGTTGGTTCAGGATCAGAAAGAATGCTATTATGTTTATGCCCAAACCATGAATGGCAAGACTCAATATGGGTTGGTAGTCGGGGCTTATGTTCCCGATTATATGAATGGCACGATCAAGAAACATGAGCTGACCCGCCGTGACAAGGAGGAGGATCGCATGAAGCACGTACGTGTCAACAACGCTAATATCGAGCCGGTATTCTTCGCTTATCCCGACAACTCAGAGTTAGACGCTATCGTAATGAAATATACGGCTCGTGAGCCTGAATATAATTTCGTGGCGAAATTAGACGGTTTCGGCCATACGTTCTGGATTATCGATGAGGATAAGGACATCGCCCGCATCACGGAGTTATTCGGGGAGATGCCTGCGTTGTATATTGCCGACGGACATCATCGTTCCGCCGCCGCTGCTTTGGTAGGAGCGGAGAAGGCCAAGCAAAACCCGGATCATAAGGGAGACGAGGAGTATAACTATTTCATGGCTGTTTGCTTCCCGGCCAACCAATTGACCATTATCGATTACAACCGTGTGGTAAAAGACTTGAACGGCTTGACCGAGGAACAATTCGTTGAGAGATTAACGAAAAACTTCGTGGTAGAGGAGAAGGGCTCTGCTATTTACAAACCGGGTGCCTTGCACAATTTCTCCCTGTATTTAGGAGGGAAATGGTATTCTTTGACCGCTAAGCCCGGTACGTACGATGACAATGACCCGATAGGCGTATTGGATGTCACGATCTCTTCGAACTTGATTCTGGATGAGATTTTAGGCATTAAGGATTTACGTTCGGACAAGCGAATCGATTTCGTGGGAGGTATCCGTGGCCTGGGTGAATTGAAACGCCGTGTGGATAGCGGTGAGATGAAGGTTGCCTTGGCTTTGTATCCCGTTACGATGAAGCAATTGATGGATATCGCCGATACGGGTAATATTATGCCGCCGAAGACGACGTGGTTCGAACCGAAGCTTCGCTCCGGTTTGGTGATCCATAAATTGGATTAAGTCTTATATACATAAATATAGCTTTGGATTGGGGTATAATCGTTGAAGATTATACCCTTTTTTATCCTTGTAACCTAGATATACGGAATAAATTGTATCTTTAGGACTTAAATAGTATCGCAATGGGTAAAATAAAAAATATAGTATTCGATCTGGGGGCGTTATCATAGATTTGGACCGGGATGAACCTGTTCGTCGTTTAATAGAGATTGGGGTCAAAGATGCCGATGGATTGATAGATCCTTACGAACAAAAAGGGGTTTTTCAAGATCTGGAGACCGGAAAGATCGGAGTAGAGGAGTTTTGTCGCTATTTACGGAAGCATACGGGTAAAGACCTTTCTTATGAGGATATTTGTTGGGCTTGGTTTGGCTTCATTGGTGGCGTTCCCCAATATAAATTGGACTACATATTAAAACTCCGTGAGAAATATCAAGTCTATTTATTGAGCAATACAAATCCGATCATACAGCTTGAATGGGCACAGACAAAAGAGTTTACGCCGGCGGGCCGTCCATTAAATGATTATTTCGATAAATTGTATCTCTCTTATGAAATCGGTGTCACTAAGCCAGATCGTGAAATTTTTGATCGCATGGTCTTGGATTCAGGAATCAGACCAGAGGAAACATTATTTGTAGATGATGGTAAGAATAATATCGTAGTGGGGCAGGAACTGGGGTTCCATACCTATCAGCCTTTGAATGGAGAGGATTGGAGAGGGAGGCTCGATGAAATACTCTCAAAATCATAGGATCTCTATTCCTCTTAATTAAATCTATATCATTGAAAATGACAAATACTACTTTAAATTTGGAAGAACTACTCTGTGGTGTAAACGAGCTAGTCGATACGCTTTGGATCGTCACATTAGGTAATGAAAAGGTTGAGATAGTCAAAGATTCGATGACTCCCGAAAGGGAAGGAGAATGTTTGGATTATACAGAACTTTGCCAGACTTACATTCAAGAATATGTATATCCTGCGGATTTAGGGAAATGGGAGGAGATCTTATCCTTGAATTCATTGCGGCAAATGGCGGCTAGCGGCGTAGCAAATAAGAAGTTCGACATGCGTTTCTGTAATGATTTGTTGGGTTTTGAGTGGCATGAGGCTTTTATTCGTATCTTGAAAGATAAGAGTGGAATTCCGGATCGTGTCATTCTTTTCAGCCGCTATGTGAATCATTGTCGCAAGGCACAGATCGTAGAGGCTGCCGTTCAGACTGAGTATGATTATGTCGTTTATATAGAGGCAAATACGAATAGCTATGTCATGTATACTTCCAATCGTGAAAGTGGGACGCCGGTCCCCCCGATAGCGAGTAATGACTATGAAAAAGAGGTAGCCGAGTTCCACCACAAATATGTGCCGGAGGATCAGCGAGATGAGTTAACCCGAAATCTTTCCCTAGATCATGTCTTATCTATCTTACAAAATTCCCGTGAGTATGTCTTGTTCTGTCAGGTGATGGAGAATGGCGTTTTTAGGGATAAGAAGTTGCGTTTTAGCTTTTTCGATAAGGAGAGGAATATACTTCTTTTGACCCGGACCGATATTATGGAGGTTCGTGAGGAAGAGCGGCAAAGGCAATTACTTCAAGATGCCCTACAAGTGGCTAAATCGGCAAATCAGGCTAAATCGGATTTCTTATCCCGTATGAGCCATGATATACGTACTCCGATGAATGCCATTATCGGTATGACCACTATCGCCAGTATGCATATCGACGATCGGGAGCGTATAGTGGATTGCTTGAAGAAGATTATGGTTTCTTCCAAATTGTTATTGAACTTGATCAATGAGGTCTTGGATATGTCTAAGGTAGAGAGCGGACATATTTTGCTGACAGACGAGGAGTTCGATATGGGCGAGTTATTGCAAAGCGTAATTACTATGGTTCAGACTTCGGTCAGTCAGAAGTTTCAGGATTTCCGGGTTCACTTGTTTCAAATCAAACATGAAAAGCTGATTGGCGATGTGCAACGGATTCAGCAAGTATTGTTGAATTTGCTGTCAAACGCCATAAAGTATACGCCGGACTATGGGAAAATAACACTTGAGATACGGGAAAAGCCAATTAAAAATGGTAATTATGGTTTATTTGAGGTTACGGTTATAGACAATGGTATCGGGATAAAGCCGGATTTCTTACACAAGGTTTTCGAACCATTTGAACGTGCGGAAGACGCAACCTTGCGGAATATACAAGGAACCGGCTTAGGCATGGCGATAAGCCGTAATATCGCTCATATGATGAATGGTGAGATTCTGGTGGAGAGTGAATATGGCAAAGGTTCTGTTTTTACATTTACGATGCAGTTGAAATTGCAGGATCAAGGGTGTTTTGAGGATGATCATTTAAGGGATTTACCGGTTCTCGTGGTAGACGATGATATCGTGTGTTGCGAGAACGCATGTATGAGGATTAACGAGATCGGTATGAAAGGTGAATATGCCATTTCTGGTGAGGAGGCTATCGGGAAAGTAGAGAGGGCACATCATCTTAATGATGACTATTTTGCCGTTATCCTTGATCTGAAAATGCCGGGAATGGATGGAATCGAGACCGCTACCCGTATCCGAAAAGTCGTTGGCCGGGATATTCCGATCATTATTCTTTCCGCTTATGATTGTCCGCATTTTGAGGAGATAGCCCAACGAGCCGGTGTCGATGGATTCATAAGTAAGCCGTTGATGAAATCCAAGTTATTTTATTTGATGAAAAGTTTCGCTATCAAGCAAGAGGAAAAAGAGGAAGAGACGGAGAAGCCTCAATATCCTTTCGGTAACTTTGAGGGTAAGCGGATCTTGCTGGTGGAAGATAATAGCTTGAATAGGGAAATAGCGACTGTGTTACTAGAAGAGACCGGTGCGGTGGTAGAGGAGGCGGAAAATGGCCTTGTCGCGGTGAATATGGTAAAAAACTCTAGTCCGGGATATTATGACTTGGTATTTATGGATATCCAGATGCCGGTCATGAACGGGTACGACTCTACTCGCCATATTCGGGCATTAGAACGTCCGGATATCAAGTCCATGCCGATAATAGCCATGTCTGCGAACGCATTTGCGGAAGACATCAAGTTGTGTAAAGAATCCGGAATGAATGAGCATATCGCTAAGCCGATCGATTTCGGGAAAGTTCTTGAGATCTTAGAGAAATACTTGTAGATATAAGGATATAAAAAAGGCCATATCTTAGCTAAGCGCTATCAGATACGGCCTCTTTTTTGTGTTATTTACTGGATGCCACGTTCTCTCAAACGTTTCTGCCAGTTCCATGCGGATTGCAGGGTGTCGGCTAAAGTCTCCTTGGCGGTCCAGCCTAATACCTTATTCGCGTGCTCCGGATTGGCCCATACCTTCTCGATATCACCTTCACGACGGCCCACGATCTTGTGCGGAACCTTAACGCCTGTTGTCTGCTCGAAGGTATTGATCAGTTCAAGGACAGAAACACCATTGCCGGTACCTAGGTTGAATATCTCGATATGCTCATCAGACTTATTCTCAAGCATACGGTCCATAGCGATTACATGCGCTTTCGCCAAGTCTACGACATTGATATAGTCACGGATGCAAGAGCCGTCTGCCGTATCATAATCATCGCCGAATACGCTTAATTCCTTGCGGATACCCATAGCCGTCTGTGTCAAGTACGGGATCAAGTTCTGGGGAACACCATTTGGCAACTCGCCGATCTCTGCGCTTGGGTGAGCGCCTATCGGGTTGAAGTAGCGCAAGATGATACTCTTGAAAGGCGCTCCCGCATGGATCGTATCCCGGATAATCTCCTCGTTGATCTGCTTCGTGTTTCCATAAGGAGACATAGCGGGTTTGATCGGGGCATTCTCGGTTACCGGCAAGTTCTCCGGATCCGGTTGTCCGTATACCGTACAAGAGGAAGAGAATACGATACCTTCGATATTGAATTCAGGCATCATCTCCAACAAGTTCACCAAAGTGACAATATTATTGCGATAATACTTCAAAGGCTGCTGTACGGATTCTCCTACCGCCTTGCTAGCGGCGAACAAGATAATGCCTTTGATGCCCGGATGAGCTTCCAATGCCTTGCGAGTACCTTCCTTATCCTTTAGATCCAATTGGATAAACTCCGGACGGATGCCCGTGATTTTCTCGATACCATCGAGCACCTCGATATTCGAGTTTGACAAATCGTCGATAATGACTACCTCATATCCGGCGTTCTGCAATTCTACTGTGGTGTGTGAGCCGATATAACCGGTTCCGCCCGCTACTAAAATCTTCTTTTTCATTCTAGTGTTCATTTAGATAAGTTTGTTATACGATACCCGAGAATCCCATAAAAGCCATAGCTAGCAAACCGGCCGTTATCAAGGCGATAGGAGTGCCTTTCATGCCTTCCGGAACATGCGTCATGGCTAGTTGCTCCCGAATACCCGCGAAGATAATCAAAGCTAGCGCAAATCCAATAGCGGTCGAGATAGCATATACCACAGATTCTAATAAATTATACTCTTTTTGGATTACAAGGATCGCCACACCCAAGATACAGCAGTTCGTGGTGATCAACGGAAGGAATACGCCCAACGCCTGGTAAAGGGCGGGAGAGACCTTCTTCAATATGATTTCCACCATCTGAACCAAGGCGGCGATGATCAAGATGAAACTGATCGTCTGCATGAACCCTAATCCGAAAGCGTCCAATATGTATTTTTGCACGAGGAATGTAACAATCGTGGCGATCGTAAGCACGAACGTAACGGCGGCTCCCATGCCTGCGGCAGTCTCCACTTTCTTAGATACCCCCAAGAACGGACAAATTCCCAAGAACTGTGCCAGTACAACGTTATTAACGAATACGGCGGCGATAAATATCAATATATATTCCATATGATCCGTTTATTATGCTTTACGCAGTTTGTTTACTATTGCTACCAGATAACCCAAGGCGATAAACGCTCCCGGAGCCAATACGAAGATCAGCGAACCATATTCCTCGGGCATCAAGGTTACGTTGAATAACTTACCGGTTCCCAAGAACTCACGGCAAGCGCCCAGCAGCGTAAGAGCCATCGTAAAGCCCAGTCCGATACCGATTCCGTCGAAAGCGGATGGGACTACGCCGTTCTTCGCAGCGAAAGCCTCGGCACGTCCTAGTACGATACAGTTTACCACGATCAACGGGATAAATAATCCCAAGCTAGCGTATAAAGCCGGGACGAACGCTTCCATGCACATCTGCACTACGGTCACGAACGTCGCGATCACAACGATATATCCCGGGATACGCACCAAGTCGGGGATTACGTTTTTCAAGGCGGAAATCACGATATTCGAGCAAATCAATACGAACATCGTAGCCAATCCCATACTCATGCCGTTGATGGCCGAAGAGGTCGTTCCCAAGGTAGGACACATACCTAACAGTAATACAAATGTCGGGTTCTCCGTGATGATACCATTCATCAATATTTTTAGATTACTCATTGTTCTGTCCTCCCTTTTTATTTGTTATCAGTTGAAGTGGCACCCGTTAGTCCGTCTACGCCAGCGAATGCGCTATACGCACGGTTCACGGCATCGAGGAACGCACGGCTGGAGATTGTCGCTGCCGTGATAGCGTCCACATCGCCACCATCTTTTGTTACTTTTAAGCCTCCGTCCGGAATCGTACGTCCCAAGACACTTTGCTTGTTCTTGTCCGCACGGAACCATTCTTGCATCTTGGCTCCCAAGCCCGGAGTCTCGGCGTGTTGCAATACGGAATAGTTCAAGATCTTGCCATCCATATCGAAACCTACGATAACCCGTATCTCACCGCTAAAGCCTTTTTTCGTATTACTCTCTACAGCTCCGCCAACGACTTGTCCGCCTTTCTTGGCAGGATAAATCTTGAGGGAATCACCATCGGAGGAGACGGCCATATAGACGTCCTCAGTCGGTTTGTTGTCGAACTCGGGAGCAACGGCTTTAATCGCTTCCTCCAAGGCGGTCGCTTTGGCTACCGCTATAGGGCCGGCGGTAAACTGGTTCACTCCGGCTAGGATCGCCCCTGCTACCAAGCAAATGCCTGTTAGTGAAAGGAGCATATTGGGTAATGTTGATTTTAATTTTGCCATGCTTACTTTCCTCCGAAATGTTTAGGTTTGATATAGCTGTTGATTAGCGGAGTAAATGCGTTCATGATCAGGATAGCGAACGACATACCTTCCGGGTAAGACCCGAACAAACGGATCACCGTGGTAAGGATTCCGATTCCCACGCCGTAGACAAGCATTCCGTTCTTGCTCATCGGCGAGGTTACGTAGTCGGTCGCCATAAAGATGGAGCCTAATAACAAACCACCGGATAATAAATGAACGAACGGGCTGGCGTATTGTACCGGATTCACCAAGTGCATGATGCCCGTGAATACGAATACGGTAGCCAAGATGGATACCGGGATCTGCCAAGTGATGATCTTTTTCCATAGCATGAATAAAAGACCGAGGATCAAGGCCACGGCGCTCACTTCACCGAGACTACCTCCCATAGCCCCTACAAGCATATTCCCGTAAGACGGAAGCTCGGTCACGCCCTCGTTCATCAACGACAGTACCGTCGCGCCGGTCTGGGCGTCCGTATAAGTCATCGGGAAAACGTTCAAGGCATCTACCACCGGCCAAGTCGTCATCTGCGCCGGGAAGGAGATCAATAAGAATACACGTCCGACCAACGCCGGATTGAAAATATTATTACCTAATCCACCGAAAGACATCTTGCCGATGCCGATCGCCGCCAACGCTCCGATGATAATGATCCAGACCGGAAGGTTGGAAGGTAGGTTGAAGGCCAGCAATACGCCCGTCAGGATAGCGGAGCCATCGCAAAGGGTCGGTTCCTTTTTCATCAGGAATCGCTGGATCAAATACTCGAATATCATACAGGCCAGAACCGATACGACCGTAACGATCAACGCTCCCAGACCGAAGAAATAAAGGGATACCAAGAAAGCCGGGATAAGGGCAATCAGTACACCATACATATTTTTGCTTATGCTGTCGCCTCCATGGATGTGGGGCGAGGGCGATACGTATAAATTATTTTCCATGTTGCTCTTGTTTTATGACTTTCTAGACCGGATAATACCCATAACTTTTCCTTTACCCAACCGGATCTGATCCAGCAACGGACGGTTGGCCGGACAGGTATAACTACACGACCCGCACTCGATACAGTCGGTGATATAGTTCTTCTCCGCCAATTCCCAATTCTGGAATTCCGTGGCGTTCATCAATAGGGTAGGGTTCAATCCCATCGGGCAGACACCTACGCATTTGGCGCAACGGATGCAATCCCGGATCGGCTTGCGGACAGATTCCTCCGTTGTCAGTAATAAAACACCGGAGCTTCCTTTGCAAACCGGCACCTCGGCGCTGATCAACGCTTTACCCATCATCGGTCCGCCACCGATAATCTTACCCGTATTCTCGGGCAGGCCACCTGCGGCCTCGATCAAGCAACTGATCGGTGTTCCCATACGAACCAAGAAATTGGAAGGATTAGCTACCGCCTTACCCGTGATCGTCACCACACGCTCGAACAACGGTTTATTCTTTTGTACCGCCTCGTAAACGGCATAAGCAGTTCCTACGTTCTGTACCACGGCACCCGCCGAGATAGGAAGCGCACCACTTTTTACCTGACGGCGAATAACGGCGTCGATCAATTGTTTCTCGCCTCCTTGCGGATATTGTACCTTAAGCGGCATGATCTCTATACCTTTATAATTTACCGCCAACTTTTGCAGATGGGCGATAGCGTCCGGCTTGTTATTCTCGATACCGATCACGGCCTTGTTCACGTTGACCGCTTTCATTAGGATCGTGACACCGACTAGGATTTGCTCGCCTTTCTCCAGCATCAACGAATGGTCGGAAGTAAGATAAGGCTCACACTCCACGGCGTTGATGATTACGATCTCTGCCTTGTTTCCGGGAGGCGGCATCAATTTCACCTGCGTAGGGAAAGTCGCTCCACCCAGACCGACGATACCGGAAGCGGCGATCTTATCCACGATTTCCTTGGAAGACAGCGTGCACTCCTTCACTAAGGTCTCGCTGCGGTCGATCGTCTCTTCCCATTCATCACCTTCCACATCTATATAGATAGCGGGACGTTTGTATCCGCTAGCGTCGAGAGCGTTATCTATCTTGTTCACTTTGCCGGATACGGAAGAGTGGATGTTCGCTGATACGAAACCACCCGCCTTGGCTAGCAATGTACCCACCTTTACCAGATCCCCTTTCTTCACCACGGCCTGCGCCGGGGCGCCGATATGCTGGCTGAGGGGGATAATCACCTGTTTAGGCGTAGCGAGAGCCGTAATTTTCTTACCGGCAGACAGTTTATTCTCGGGGGGATGTATACCTCCGATTCGAAATGTCCTTAGCATACTATTAGATTTTAATTTAGATTTGTTTTTTCTTCACTTGTAGCTTTCGGTGTGGCTTCCGGTTTCACGGTAGCCTCTGCCTTCGGCACCGGTTTCACGGTCTCCGCTTTCGGAGCGGGAGCGGCTTCCTTGCGAGGAGGGAAATTCAGCTCATGAATAGCTCCTGTCGGACATACAGCCACGCATTTGCGGCATAAACGACACTTCGTATAATCGATATAAGCTACGTTATTTGTTACGGTGATCGCCTCGAACGGACATTCCTTGGCACATTTGCCACAGCCGATACAAGCGTTGGCACAAGCCTTGCGAGCGGCGGCTCCCTTGTCCTTATTTACGCAAGAAACGTAAATCCGGCGTGATTTAGGTCCTTTCTTTCTTAGCTCGATGATATTCTTCGGGCAAGCCTTCACACAAGCACCACAGGAAGTACATTTTTCCTCGTCTACCTCGGCGATTCCCGTAGCCGGGTTGATGTGGATAGCGTCGAAAGCGCAGGCGTTCACGCAGTCGCCATAACCAAGGCAACCGAAAGAACAATTCGTCTCGCCTCCGTAAAGGGTAGAGGCGATGGCGCAACTTTTCGTTCCATCATAAGAGTTTGTACGTGGGCGGGCCTGACAAGTTCCGTTGCAACGGACAACGGCTACCATGGGTTCGGCTGTACCCGCCTCTTTACCCAGTATCGTAGCGACCTTGGCCATGACCGGGCCACCACCAACGGGGCAGAGCAATCCGTCTAATGAGTCAGCTTTTACGCAAGCACCCGCAAATCCGGCGCAACCCGGATAACCGCAACCTCCACAGTTCGCTCCGGGGAGGACTTCCTGTACTTGAGCGATGCGAGGATCTTCATAGACTTCAAATTTCTTGGAAGCAGCGTAGAGGAAAACCGCTCCGACCGCCCCGATTGCTCCTAATGAAATAACGGCAATTAAAATCATGATATATTATCAATTAAGTTTTTTCAAAGTAAATATAAATCGTCTTTTTAGCTTGTCACGCATTAAGTATAGTATACAGTAATAAGGCAGCAAAAGCGATAAACCGGTTAACCCGCTCGTGGTCTCGTCCCATTGTAGATTCGTACCGATCACGATGGCCCCCACGACTATCACCAAAGGAATGACAAATGCTAGCAATACGGCCTGAAGCCCCATGGAATTTTGTCCGCATATTATCACTTCCTCGTTAACGCGAAACCGTCCCGACCGATCGGGTACCTCAATGATCTTATCCTTTTTCTCGGATGCCGAGCACATAGACTGTGCGTGGCATCCCGAGCATGCGGATTGTTGGGTAATGCGGACGAAGACGGTGTCACCATCGATCTTCTCTACAAATCCTGTATGATTTATACTTTCGCTCATATTTGTAATCTCGACATTGCAAAATCAAGGCAAAAGTAAGTATAATTTAGAAACTATGTCACGATTAACAAAGTTTATTATTCGAAATCTTAAATCCTAGCTTACCATTTGTAATTAAAACCGAAACTTAACAACTCATTAAGCTGGAAATAACTCTTGTTATCCTCTGTTTTTTCCACTCCATCATCGTATCTAAGGTGAAAATAGATACGTGTGGAGAAAAAGCGGCTGATGGCCAGAACCAAGGTGTTCTCGAACTCCCCGATGGTATGATCACCATAAGTGGTAAAGAAATAAAGACGGGATTGCCAGCTTACGTTACGGTTGAAATCGAAGGCGAGGTCTGCACGGATCGTGGAACCTATTTGGCTTAGCTTATTATTGAACTCACCGGTTTCCTCGTTTTTCTTGAAACCGTGACGGCTATAATCGATCTCTTGTGTCGTATACATATATGTATAGGAGATCGGCGCCAAGTTGGTGCTGAATTTAATCTTCTTATGCTTGTCGGTAAATTGTTTTTCCAGCTCGTATTTCATACCGAGACCGAAGTTGATAGAGAACGGGGCAAGGAACGCGGCCTGCTTGATGTGCTCGTTCTCTTGATAGTTGGTGAAGAACTGGGTCTTGAACTCAGCGTCGAACGTATAGTACCATTTGTTGAACGCTTGGTAGCCGACGTTGCTGTGTATACGGAATACGTCGTCACCGATCTTATAGTTCCTTAAGGTATCCTTCGGTGCCGTATATACGCTGGCTTTGAATTCCAGTTCGTTCGTTACTTGTACCTTATCTTTCTTATAGTCGTATTTTAAATTGTTCTTGGTGAACAGGTTCAAGTTACTACTTCCACCCTTGTACCAGTTCTCCGAAACGTAGTTCTGGGAGAATTGGACGGCGCTCTCAAAGGCCGATATCCAGTATCTCCGCTCCGGGATAAAGCGAGCGGGAGCGTCTACGTCCTCAAAATTGGCATCAGCCTCCACCTTGATCGGCAAGTCCTCATAAATATTCTTCTTGATGAATTTAGGTTTGATCACCTCATTGGGCAGATCCCTCTCGGAGTAGCGGAAATAAGTCGGGTAATTGTTCTGCACATATTTGTAAGCCATCTCCTCGAACTGTTTGTTTCGCTCCAGATCTTTGAAGATGGAGTCTGTCCGGTATAAGTTATCATAGGGAGTCCTCTCCTTCAATGAATCGAAGTTGTAGAATATCAAGTTTTTGGGTAGATAATCTCCCCGGAAAACGATCGGCATGAATAAAGGGTTTACGATCACGGTGTCTCGGAAGGTCATCGTATTATCGAAAGCCGTGGAGGCGTCTCGTACCAGACGGGCCCAATACATCGCCTCGTCCGAGATCTCCAGTTCGTCTTTTTTCAAGAAACGCAGTAAATTCGTGCTTGGGGCCAAGGGCGCCGAGTAAGTCTTGTTTTGTTTCTCGAATTGTTTACGAATGTCTACGATGTTGTCTAATTCCTCTTCGCCAAGATTGATCGCAGGAATCGTATCATCCGATACGACTTGCTGTGCGGGACGTTGAACTATCGTTCCGGTAACTAGTTGGTTCTCTTGGCTGTATGCCGAGCTCCCAATTAGTGAAAGTAATAATAGCGCATACACACCATGCCTCTTCATCATCATAATACCTTATTTACATCTATTAGTTGTAGTGGTCGCAAAATTAGCTAAAAAGAATGATATACAACATACGATTTGATATTTATCTGGGTAAAAGTTACGATCACTGAGGCAAAGCAGGTGTGTCTAGCGAGGCTTATACGGACTTGCCTCAGTACTCCGCAGGAAGTACTGGAATACTTCGGTCAAAGTACTTCAGTACTTCCTGCGGAGTACCGAAGTAATTCCATGAGAAGTACTGTCTTTAGTGCCGTGCTTCGGGTCGGGAATCGGAAGAGTCCTGCCGAAGCACGGGTCAGTTCTGGAGATATTCAGCGAGAAATAAAAACATTAAATTTGGCATGTCTCGATGAAAATCGCTAACTTTGCGGTTTCGAAATGCAGGTGTGCAATTAAAAAGATAACTAAAATATTACTATCGTGGCAGATACAAAGTACATTTTCGTTACAGGCGGCGTGGTCTCTTCCTTAGGTAAGGGAATTATTTCCGCTTCTTTAGGTAAGCTCCTTCAAGCAAGAGGTTACAAGGTTACTATCCAAAAATTTGATCCTTACATCAACATCGATCCGGGTACGTTGAACCCTTATGAGCATGGGGAATGTTACGTGACCGTTGATGGACATGAGGCTGACTTGGACTTGGGCCATTACGAGCGTTTCTTGAATGTCCAGACTACCCGTGCGAATAATATCACTACCGGACGTATCTATCAAAGCGTGATCAACAAGGAGCGTAAGGGGGATTATCTGGGTAAGACGGTGCAGGTGGTACCTCATATCACGGATGAGATCAAGCGTAATGTGAAATTATTGGGTAGCAAGTATAAATTTGACTTCGTGATCACCGAGATCGGTGGTACGGTGGGTGATATCGAGTCTCTGCCTTTCATAGAGAGCGTTCGCCAGTTGAAATGGGAGCTGGGTAAGAACTGCCTTTGCGTACATCTTACTTATGTGCCTTATATCGCGGCGGCGAAAGAGTATAAGACGAAGCCTACGCAACATTCCGTGAAGCAATTGCAGGAGTTAGGCATCCAGCCGGACGTGTTGGTTTTACGTACGGAGCATGAGCTGAATGCGAACTTGTTACGTAAGGTGGCGTTGTTCTGTAACGTGGCCGAGGATTCCGTGATCCAGTCGATCGACGTACCGACGATCTACGAGGTTCCTTTGGTATTGCAACGCCAGAAGATGGACGAGGTGGTCTTGCGTAAGGTCGGTATGGAAGTCGGCCCGACTCCGGAGTTGAAGCCTTGGAAGGAATTCCTTGCCTTGAAGAGCACGGCTACGGATACGGTGAAGATCGGTTTGGTTGGTAAATACGTGGAATTGCAAGACGCTTATAAGTCGATCGACGAGTCTTTGTTGCAAGCCGCTATTTACAATCATCATAAACTGGATTTGCATTTGTTCCATTCGGAGAAATTAAATAACGAGAACGCCGCCGAGCAATTGAAGGATATGGATGGTATCTTGATCGCCCCCGGATTCGGGCAGAGAGGTATCGAGGGCAAGTTTGCCGCTATCAAATACGCTCGTGAGCATGATGTCCCTTGCTTGGGCATCTGCTTGGGTATGCAGTGCATGGTGATCGAGTTTGCCCGTGACGTATTAGGTTTGGCGGATGCCAACTCTACGGAGATGGAGCCGAATACGGCACATAAGGTGATCGACTTGATGGAGGAGCAGAAGAACGTTACCAATATGGGAGGTTCCATGCGTTTGGGTGCTTACGACTGTACGCTGAAAGAGGGCTCCAAGGTATTGGAGGCATACGGCAAGGAGCATATCCAAGAGCGTCATCGCCATCGTTTCGAGTTCAACAACGAGTATAAGAAGCAATATGAGGCCGCCGGTATGATGTGTACGGGTGAGAATCCGGAGACAAATCTGGTAGAGGTGGTAGAGATCCCCGCCTTGAAATGGTTCGTGGGCGTTCAATATCATCCGGAGTACAACAGTACCGTGGTGAATCCGAATCCTCTTTTCCTCAGCTTCGTGAAAGCTGCTATCGAAAATAAAAAATAATTGGTGATAAATGGATAAAAACACATTAATAGGTTTTCTGCTGATCGGTGTCGTATTATTTGCGTTTAGCTGGTTCAACCGGCCAACGCCTGAGCAGTTGGAGGCGCAACGTCGTTACCAAGATTCAATCGCGAAGATTGAGTATGCCCAGCAACTGGAATTGCAGAAACAAGAGAACAAAAGTGCTTTAGTGGAGGATTCGTTGGAGAACGTGCCGGACTCGGTAAGGGCGCAACGTTTGCAGCAGAGCTTCGGCGTATTCGGCGAAGCTATGGTGGGTACGGAAGATTACACGACCCTGCAAAATGACTTGGTTGAGCTTCGTATCAGCAATAAGGGCGGACGTATTTGTTACGCACGCTTGAAGGAGTATGATACGTATAATGACGAGCCTCTCGTTTTGTTCGACGAGAAAGAGTCTAATTTTAATTTTACGTTGGTCACGGCTACGAACCGTGTCGTGAATACGGGCGATTTGTATTTTACCCCGGTTAAAGGTAATGATCCGAATTCTGTGATCATGCGTTTGAACACCGGCGAGGGTAGTCATCTGGATTTTACCTATACCTTGAAACCGGATGATTATATGGTGCAATACCAGATTCTGGGTACGGGATTGAACGGTGTCTTGGCACCGAGCACGAATGCCTTGGATTTATTGTGGGAGCAGGATATCCGCCAACAGGAAAAAGGACGTAAGTTTGAGGATCGCTACGTGACCTTGAACTACAAGTTCATGGCGGACGACGTGGAACACCTGAGCGAGTCGAAGAGTGACAGCAAGCAGATCCCGAACCGCTTGAAATGGATCGGTTATAAGGATATGTTCTTCTCTACCGTATTGATCTCGCAAGAGGGCTTTGAGGCTACTACCTTAGACTCGAAAGCGATTCCGGAGGGGGATGTATTGAAACAATTCAAGACGACCACTTCTGTACCTTTCGACTTGCAAGGTAAGGAGGCCACGAACCTGTCCTTGTATTTCGGACCGAATAAGTTCGCCTTGTTGAAGTCCTTCGATAAAGGTGTCGTTGCCGAGCAGCAACTGGATCTGGAGAAGTTGGTTCCGCTAGGTTGGGGTATTTTCCGTTGGGTGAATCAATATTTCGTGATCCCTTTGTTCGACTTCTTGGGTAAGTTTATCCATAATTATGGTATCTTGATTCTTTTGATGACTATCATCGTGAAGATCATCCTTTTCCCGTTGACGTATAAATCTTATATGTCGTCCGCCAAGATGCGTGTATTGCGTCCGCAAGTGGAGGAGATCAACGCTAAGTATCCCGGACAGGATAAGGCTATGGAACGGCAGAAAGCGACGATGGAGCTATATAGCCGTGCGGGGGCGAGCCCGATGAGCGGTTGCTTGCCGATGTTGTTGCAGATGCCGATCTTAATCGCTTTATTCATGTTCTTCCCGTCGGCGATCGAGTTACGTCACCAGAGTTTCCTTTGGGCGCACGACTTGTCTACTTACGACGCTATCTTTAGTTGGAATAAATATATTCCGATCATCACTCCGTATTTCGGAAATCACATCAGTTTGTTCTGTTTGTTGATGACGATCACGAATATTTTTTATACCAAGTATAATATGGAGATGACGAATACCGGGCAGCAACAGATGCCGGGCATGAAGGCCATGATGTACATGATGCCGTTGATGTTCTTGGTGTTCTTCAACCAGTATGCTTCCGGTTTGACGTATTACTATTTCATCTCTACGTTGATCACAATCGTGCAGACATTGATCTTCCGCTATACGATCAATGAGGATAAATTGTTAGCTAAGTTGGAGGCAAACAAACGGAAACCGATGAAGAAATCCGGTTTCATGAAACGTCTGGAAGAGGCTCAACGAGCACAGCAGGAGACGTTGCGTAAACAACAAGAGGCTAAGAAAAAACGATAGGATAATAGTAATTGTTGTCCTTGAAAAAGGTCCCTTTATCTGCTTATTGGTAGATAAAGGGACTTTTTTGTATATCTTGGCTCGTCTACTTGAAAAACAAGACGTCTTGATCATGATTCTATTTGTTTATTTGTATTTATTCAAAACTTTTTGTTTGTTTGCATTGTTTTGTATTCAAAAGATTGATGAGGAAATTGATTTTTTCTATATTGAGGAAATAGGGAGGTTATAAATAAGAGATTTTGTCAATGACAAAAAATGAACGATCGCTTCAATGGGTAATAGCGGGAATATTCTTCGTAGTATGCTTTGCTTTCTTTCAATGGATTTACCCAAACCATTTGTTCTTCAAAGAGCAGATGAGGATTTTTTTGTATACCACCGATTATTTTATTTCGTTCTGGGATGAGCCGGCTTGGTTGAGCTGTTATGTGGGGAATTTCTTGATACAGTTCTTCCATTTGACTGTGATAGGCCCGTTAATCGTGACGTGCGTGTTGTTGCTCTTATGGTACTACTCTATGCGGGTTTTACGCAAGTTCGGGAATGGTAATATGGTCTCCATATATGCGTTGTTTCCGGTAGCGTTAGAGTGGGGATTGATTTGCCGGTTGTCGTATAGTATAGCGTCTACGCTTACGTTGATTTTCGTGCTATGGCTCTTCTTGGGATACATCCGGATTAAGAATAAGAGAACGTCCGTTTGGGTGGCTTTTATACTTCTTCCCATAATTTATAGCATGGTCGGTAGCCGGCTGTTTGTCTTCTCCTTGATGGTGATATTCTATGAGGGAGCCAAGAATAGGAAACGGTGGTGGTTCTGGCTTTCTCTTTTGTTATCGAGTTATTTATATCCGTTGTTCATGCGTCATTTTTATGGATTGAGCATTGAGGAGGCCTATAAATATTCCCATGTGGATGGCTTGAGCGTATATTTCCCCGCTTTAGCGTTGATTCTAGAGATATTCGCTTTGGAGATTAAAGGTATACGTAGGATACGTCTGAACCGGCATAGCTTGCTTATAACCTTTTTAGTCGTATTTGGATTCTTTTCATTTGTTATAGCGGGTACGAACCGGAAGCGGGAAAAGGTTCTGGCAGTAGACCAAGCGATCTATAGGGGTGATTGGGAGCGAGTCTTGGATTTGTCTGCCGGATTTGATTCTCCCGATATCTTGGTAAGTTATTATAGGAATATCGCTTTCTCCAAGAAGAACGAGTTGCCCCAGAATTTGATGGATCATTATCAACGAGGGGCGGATGCCTTGTTCTTGCCGATCGATTTGAGGTCTTCTATACTTCCCGTGTTTTTCAGTAATGAGGTGTATTATCAATTGGGAGATATGGATATGGCCCGTCACCGGGCGATCGAAGGAATCTTGTTCAGCCCTAAACAAAGAAGCGTACGGCAGATCAAGCGGCTGGTGGAGATTGATATGCGGCGAGGGGATATTGAGGAGGCTAGAAAATACCTGAACCTATTGGACGCGACGTTATTTTATCACTCATGGGCAAGGTCGAAGGAGGAACAGTTGAAGGGTGAGGAGACCTTGTCGATGGAGAAACGTTTGCCGAGGAAAAGTGATTGGGAGCGAGAGCACGACATACTAATGTCCATATCCGATTATCCGGGCGTACTGTCAAGTTTGGTGGCGGAATATCCGGAAAATAAACAGGCATTGGATTATTTGTTGTGCTATTATTTACTGAACGAGAATTTGAATAGTTTTAAGAATACGTTCGATACTTATTATAAAGGAAAATTTGAGGTTGTACCCCGTTTGTACGAGGAGGCTTTGGTACAAGTCTTATCTAAAAGCTCGGACGAGGAGGTGGCCGGTTATCAGATACCTCAAGATGTTATCGAGAATTACCAAGATTACATCCATTGTAAATCGGGTAGAAAAGCAAAGGAGGAATTACGAGAACGTTATTCCTCCACCTATTGGTACTACTCTGACTATATTCATTGAATAATAGTGTAAGTGATCAGCGGTTCGCAAGGAAGGCTAAGGCTTTCTCCATGTCCTCCGGTGTATCTATACCGATCGTTTCTTGCTCTGTGATGCCGACCTTGATTTTATATCCGTTTTCCAACCAGCGTAATTGCTCAAGGCTTTCCGCCAGTTCTAAAGCGGATTGAGGTAATTGGGTGATTTCTTTCAGCACTTGCGCACGATAGGCATATAACCCGATATGTTTGTAAAAGGTATGACTCGGCAACCATTCCGTATATTTCTTGCCCCGGATATAAGGAATAATAGATCGACTGAAATACATAGCCTCGTTGTTTTTGTTGAGTACGACTTTCGGGGAATTGGGATTGAATAGGGAACTCTCGAAATCATCGTCCGAACGGAAAGGCTTTACCAATGTCGCTATTTGCGTGTTTGCGTCGGCGAAGCAGGTTTTGATCGTCTGGATTTGCTCGGGATGGATAAAAGGCTCGTCACCTTGGATATTGACAATCACATCATACCCTTCGCCTATTTTCTGATAAGCCTCGTAGCAACGATCCGTACCGCTACGATGTTGATCGGAGGTCATGACGACTTGGCCGCCGAAGGCTTTAACCGCATTCTCTATCCGGATATCGTCGGTAGCTACGCAAACGGAGTCTAAGACATCCTTTACTTGCTCATATACACGTTGTATCATGGGCTTTCCGTTCATATCCGCTAATGGCTTCCCCGGAAAACGGGTAGAGGCGTATCTCGCCGGAATAATTCCTATAAACTTCATCATTCTATATCATTTTGTTAACTGGTTACTACTTTTCCTTCGCTTAACTGGATCAACTTATCCCGTTCGCCTACGATCCATACGATATCTCCTTCCTCGAAAACCGTACTAGGAGGCGGATTCTTGATCGAGCTACTTCCACGTTCGATACCGATTACCAAGCAAGCGGCTTTATCACGGATACCGGACTCTATGATGGAGCGGCCGATCAATCGGGAACCTTCCGAGATAATGATTTGCTCCATATTCATCTCTTCCTTTCTTGTGTTCGATTGCTCGGCGTATGATTTCTTGTAGCGTTCCTCCAGATATTTCCTAAAGTGCTCCAGATCATCATCTGCGCCAACTACTACCAGTTTATCGAACGGGTAGAGCCGCTCGTCTCCTCCCGGTATGTTGATTCGCTTCTCTCCCCGGATAATCGTTACGATATTTACGTTGCACTTTTGCCTGAAGTTTAATTCTTTCAGGCTTTTTCCCATACTGGGGGAATTCTGCTTCACCTCGAAATCTGCTAAATGGAGATCTCGTTCTAATAAGTGGTTCGCGAAACGCTGGTTAATCGGGGCTTTTCGCTCTTGCTCCATTTCTCTCGCTACAAGGTTACTGAAAAAATGCCGTTCCATCAAGATCGACTGCCTCTTTAGCCGTTTGGAGAATATCATTAATACGATAACAGCGGAGGCGACCGCCAGCATAATTCCTAGCGCAGCATTCAATAACCGTGCGACAGGAAGCATGACGAGACCGATACAGAGCAGGATTCTGAGGATCACGAGTGATACTAGGGGACCCCGGTTATATTTATTATCGTTCCATAATTGCTGGAACTCCACGGAATGATTCTTTTTCATCATGATCGCCCGCAACATCGGGGAGATCAGAGCTAGGATTAAGATCAAGGAGATTAGACTTCCTTGGATGCCGGGCAAATGTTTACAGATGAACGGAGTCACGATTTGTAGCCATAAAAAGATAAGTACTAGGCAGACGGCGGTATAAGTACCGACGATGCGGACCAAGGCTTTTAGTAACTTATTCCATGCGCTTTTTTGACGGATCGTATTGGAACCGGATGAATATCGCTCCAAGAACTGTTTCCAATTCTCCGGTATGATCCGCTCCGCCCATTTGTAGGTAGGTTCCGCTAGCCGGATCATATAAGGTGTGAAGAATGTCGTGATCACGGATACGGCGACAACGATCGGATACAGATATTGATCCGTCACGTTTAATGATAGTCCCAAACCTGCGATGATGAAGGCGAATTCTCCGATCTGCGCTAACGAGAAACCAGACTGGATGGCTATTTTTATCGGTTGTCCGGACAGTAATACTCCGAAACTGGCGAAACAAATCTGTCCGGCCATGACTACGAGCGTGATAATGAAAATCGGGATTTTGTACTCCCAGAGCATCTGAGGATCGATTAACATGCCTACAGACACGAAGAAAATCGCTCCAAATAAGTCTTTTACGGGTTTTACCAAATGCTCGATCCGTTCAGCGTCAATGGTCTCGGCCAAAATAGAACCCATGACAAAAGCTCCGAGAGCCGATGAGAATCCGGCTTTTGTGGCGATCATAACCATACCAAGGCATAGCCCGATGCTCACGATCAACAGAGTCTCCTCATTTAGGAAGCTTTTTGCCTTTTTCAGAAAAGAGGGGATCAAATAGATCCCGACAACGAAACAGAATAAAAGGAAAATGCCTAATTTGACCACGCTATCCAGCATCTCCATGCCTTCCACGTGTTTACTTACCGCTACGGTAGAAAGTAATACCATTAATAATACGGCGAATAGATCCTCCACCACCAAGATACCGAATACGACACCGGCGAATCGTTGGTTACGCAATCCCATGTCGTCGAATGCCTTGAAGATAATCGTCGTGGAAGACATCGATAACATACCTCCGAGGAAAAGACTGTTCATATGTCCCCAACCCAGTGATAAGCCCGTGATATATCCCGCTGTCATCATACCTATAACAACGGTTATGGCTCCAATGACGGCGGTTCCTCCCACCTTCATCAACTTCTTGAAACTGAAATCGAGCCCCAAAGCGAATAACAGGAAGATAACGCCTATATCAGCCCAGATACGGATACTTTCCACATCTGTAACTGTCGGTATTTGCTCGATGGAAGGTCCGGCGAGTATTCCGGCTACGATATACCCCAATACGACCGGTTGCTTTAACTTTTTGAATAACAGGGTAACCAACCCGGCGGATATGAGTATGACCGCAAGATCTGATATTAGCGCAGGTATCTGAGACATCGTTTATTGTTTTTTCGATTGCCAAAGTTAGGTATTTATTTTAATTTTGTGTCTCAAAACAGAAGCCAAAATGAAGAAGAAACATCCGATTGAAGCGCTTATAGAGCAAGGGGAACATCAACAACTTGATTTCAAGTTTGAGGTGAGCGACAGCAAGAAGATTGCCCGGACATTGAGTGCGTTCGCGAATACAGATGGCGGGCGGCTGCTGATTGGAGTGAAGGATAACGGCGCTATTTCCGGTGTGAGAAGTGAGGAGGAATATTATATGATCGAGGCTGCTTCTAAAATGTATACGCATCCCGAGGTGCCGTTTACAGCTAAGCGCTGGGATGTCAACGGGAAGACCGTATTGGAGGTCTATATCGCCCCAAGCGATGAGAAACCGCATACGGCACCGGATAAAGACGATAAATACAAGGCCTATATCCGGGTTGCAGACGAGAATATATTAGCGAACGAAGTCCTCATGCAAGCATGGAAGAAGCAGAAAACCAAAGAAGGTACATTGCTGAAAATAAGTAAGCCCGTCGAGATCCTGTTTTCTTGGCTCGACGAGCATCCTTATATCAGCATAAAGCAATTTTGCCGTATCGCCCATATCAATTATTATGCGGCCCGTAACATCCTAAGTGATTTGATGGCTATGGGAGCGATGGAATATGTCGTGATCGATAAATGTATTGCCTATAAACGGATCGCATAGACTCGTTTATAGGTTGATTACATAGACTTGCGCGCTCTCGAATCTGACGACTTTGATAGGAGTCCCTTTCTCGATGAAGCCAGACTCCGATACGCCGTCATACAACTCTCCCTCGATAGATACTTTACCCGAAGGACGTAAAACGGTAGCGGCCGTGCCCTCTTTTCCGATCAGTTGTGTCAAATTGGGGCTGGATACCGCTTTTTCCAAATCAGCGTTTAATGCCATTTTCTTTAGCGGTCCTTTATGTCCTATTTTGTTGGATAACCATATCACTAACGTGAATCCGATACCCAGACCTAATAGAACCGTTAAGGCGGCTCTGCCCGTATCCATTCCAGATACGTTTTGAAAATCAAAAACAGTATTGTTCAGTAAGCTCATCGTAAGTCCGCCGACCACGAGAATAATTCCACTTATCCCCGCTATGCCAAAGCCCGGGATCACGAATATCTCCAACATTATTAATATAACGCCGAGAATGAATAACAGGATTTCCCAGTTTTCAGCCAACCCGTCCATATAGAGAGGAGCGAAGTAAAGGATAGCCGCTATTATCGCGGCGGCGGATGGAAAACCAAGCCCCGGGGTTTGCATCTCGAAGTAAATACCACCGATGATAATAATGATTAATAAGCTCTGTATTACCGGACTCATAAAGAAACCTTTTACATTATCGAACCATGAGGGTTCATAACTTTTAATCTCATAGTCCTTACATCCGATATATTCTGTGATTACTTGATCCGGACTCTCGGCGATGCCATCGCAATAACCCCATTTGAGTGCTTCTTGAGAGGTAAGTGTTAATACCTTACCGCTATCGATGAGGTTGGGGACGATCACTCTGTCATCGACCATCGCTTCGGCGATTAAAGGATCTCTTTTCCATTTATAGATCGTGTCGCCGTTTTGTATAAGCGTATCTTTCCCTTGTGCCTCAGCCGTCGAACGGATCATGGAACGCATATAAGATTGATATTTATCAGGTAGAGCCGCACCCGTTTGATTGACAACCGTTGCCGCACCTATATTCGCCCCTTTCCGCATATAGATTTTCTTGCATGCTATGGAAATTAAAGCACCTGCTGAAGCTGCGTTATTATCGATAAATACATATACTGGTATGGGACTATATAAAATAGCCGTTCGCATAGAATCGGCAGATTCCAGTAATCCGCCGTATGTGTTCATATGCAATAAGATGGCATCGGCGTTCAATTGCTTAGCCTCTGATAATCCGTTATGGAGATAAATCCACGTGGTGTTATCGATCTCTTTTTTTATATCAATCGTATATATTAAGGACTTCTCTTTAGCCTCTGATTGAAGAGAGATTGCAAGTATTAATACTATAGCTGTTAATATTGTTAATAAACGTTTCATCTTGTTTGTATTATATTCGTTTTTAATATTTGGTTGAAAATTGTAACTGGCTTGTTGTAAATGTTGATTTTTGTAACTTGTGCAACTTGTAAATAATACTCATTTTCAGTAAGATTTACAACAAAAATATTAAGTTACGATTTTTAATATTAATATTTATCAAAGAACTGTATATCTCCATTTTTAATTTATATATTTGTTGCATCCTTCAATGTTTGAGGGATAATACTTATACAGTATTAAACTTTATTTAACTAGTAAAAATATGAATGCGTTGCAATTTCAGAAAAAATTATTGAGCATGCAAGAAAACATGATGAATTTTGCGCTTATGCTTACAGCGAATAGGGATGATGCCCAAGATCTGATGCAGGACACAACGCTGAAGGTTTTAGACAATCAAGAAAAATTTGTAGACAATATCAATTTTAAGGGCTGGGTCTTGACTGTGATGCGTAACATTTTCATTAACAATTATCACAAGATCGTTCGCACGCAAACTGTCGTAGATCAAGGTGTCGACTTATATAACTTGGATGTCGTGAACGATTCAGGTTTTGACTCTCCGGATGGCGCTTATCAAATTCAAGAGATCACGAAAGCGATCAACGGTTTGAACAATGAGTTGAAGGTTCCATTCTCTATGTTTTTGAGCGGCTATAAGTACAATGAGATCGCTGATAAACTGGATGTTCCTCTGGGGACGGTTAAGAGCCGTATTTTTTTTCGCTCGACAAGAATTACAAAAAGTTTTAAAAGATTTTCGTCAAGGATAAAATTTACTTTATATAAAAGAAGCCGTCTTTAACAAAAGACGGCTTTCTTTTTATTCGGCCGGTTGGTATAAATATCTCTTGATGCTTCTTTTGGGTGTTTTCTCGAATTCTTCTTGATACAGCTTGAAACAGGTGATTTTACTGTAATTCGGCATCTCCTCGTTTACTTGGTCAATGTTGGTCTGCATCAACTTCTCGATTTCGGAATGTTGTATACCTGCCTTATCTACTTGCTCCCAATCGGGATAGATGAGGGCGACTAGTTTACCTCCTTGGGAGATGATGAGCGATTCCGCTACATATAGCATATTATTCAAGCGATCCTCGATCTCTTCCGGATAGATATTTTGTCCGCTGGGGCCTAGAATCATGGTTTTACTACGGCCGCGGATATATAAAAATCCATCTTTATCGAGGGTTCCCAGATCGCCGGTACGCATCCATCCGTCAGGCATCATAACGGCTTTCGTAGCCTCCGGATTCTTGTAATAACCGAGCATCACGTTCATACCCTTCACCAATATTTCTCCCACCTTGTTTTCCGGGTCCTCTGAATCGATGCGGACTTCCATACGGTCGACGATACGTCCTACGGAACCGGGCTTAAACTCATCCCATTGCGCATAGGAGACTAGCGGGCCACATTCGGTCATCCCGTAGCCTACGGTATAGCGGAAATGGATGGAATGAAGGAACGTTTCCACTTCTTTATTGATAGCGGCTCCTCCGATAACGATCTCCCCGAAGTTTCCTCCGAAAGACGCCGTTAACTTGGCGGAAATGGTATCCAGTACTTTCTGGTCTATATAGGGGACTTTCAAGAGCAATTTAATCAAAGGCTTCTCCAGTTCGGGGAATACCTTGTTTTTGATGATTTTCTCGATAATCAGAGGTACGGCTAGGATCAGCGCCGGCTTGATCGTCGTGAAAGCTTCCGCTATGATTTTCGGGCTGGGGGTACGTGTGAGGAAGTGTACATGGCAGCCTTTATTCACGGAATTCAATACCTCGAATGCCAATCCGTACATATGGGCCATCGGAAGCATACATACGATATTATCACCCGGATGGATGAACGGTAAATTGTCGTAAGCGAATTGCGTATTACTCCATAAGCTCCGATAGGGGATCATAACCCCTTTCGAGAAACTGGTGGTTCCGGAAGTATAATTAAGTACCGCTAATTCTTCCGGCTTTTCCACGTGATACCGAACATCGTTCGACGTGAATGAACGAGGGTACTTTTTACCGAAATATTCATTAATCCGATCTCTTACTACCCGGACTTCTTTGCTTTTACTGTGAATGATCGAGAAGTTATCCAGCATCATGAACAGTTTCACGTCGGGCATCATGCGTTCATTCATATTCTCCCAGTTGCTGGAAGCGGCAAGGACTGCCTTTGCCTCGGAATGATTTACGATATGATGTATATTATCCGGTTTGAATTCATGTAGAATAGGCACGGCTACGGCTCCATAAGCCAAGATCCCGAAGAAACAGATCGCCCAGTTGGAGGAGTTCCGTCCAACTAAAGCCACCTTATCCCCCTTTTTAATGCCGGCATGCTCTAGGATAATATGAAATTTCTCGATTCGACGAGCTACATCTTTATAATGGAAGGTATGTCCATTATAATCGGAGAACGCCGGGAGATCCCAATGCTCCTTGATGCTATTCTCTATGAGTCCTAAAAAACGATTCTCCATACTAATTTATTTATCAAATAACCATATGACAGGGTGGAAAGTTGTCAAAAGCCAAAGATAGTGCCTTTTCTGTAAATTATGAGTTTCAGTCTGCCGGAAACTGAAATATTCTTTACCTTTGTCTCTCCAAATAGAAGAATATGGTAGCACCTCTGGTAAAACGGATATGGATCTGGTGCAGGAATCTGTTGATCTTCCTGTTTGTATCCAGTATATTGGCGGTAGTGGTATATAAATTTGTACCCGTATATTATACGCCATTGATGTTTATTCGTATGTATGAGCAGCATCAGGATGGGAAGAAAATGAAACTCGGTCATACGTGGGTTCCTATATCCAAGATCGCCCAGCCTTTGGTTCAAGCGGTCATAGCGTCGGAGGATAACCTGTTCATGGAGCATAATGGCTTTGATGTGGAACAAATCCAGAAGGCACGGGCCGAGGCCGAGAAAGGTAAAAGGGTAAGAGGTGCCAGCACGATTTCCCAGCAGACCGCTAAGAATGTATTTCTTTGGCCGGGGAAAAGTTATTTACGGAAAGGTATCGAGGTCTATTTTACCTTCTTGATCGAATGGATATGGGGAAAGGAACGTATTATGGAAGTCTATCTGAACTCGATAGAGATGGGGGAGGGTATCTATGGTGCGGAGGCGGTAGCGGAGGCTCATTTCGGTAAGCATGCCTACCAATTGACCAAAAGCGAGGCAGCCTTGATAGCGGCCACACTTCCAAATCCCCGGAAGTTTAATTCTGCTAAACCGTCACCTTATATGCTGAAACGACAAGCGAAAATAATTTCCTTAATGGGAAAACTGATAAAAGTAGAAATGGGATATGGTGCCGGGCAAGTTGATCCCGGTACCGGAAAGGTTAAAAAAAGAAAGAAATGGAGAGCTTCCGTTATCATGACTTGGGACGAATCGCTTATGCCGATGCGTTAGAATATCAGACAGCTGCTTTCGAGGTCTTATTGGATGCGAAGGCAACGGGAAAGAAAGAGGATAATCAATTATTCTTTTGTGAGCATTTACCGGTCTTGACGATCGGTAAAAGTGGCAAGGACTCTAATTTGCTTATTCCCGAGGAAACTTTACGGGAACGAGGGGTCTCGTTTTACCATATAAACAGAGGGGGGGATATAACGTATCACGGGCCGGGACAGATTACCGGTTATCCGGTATTTGATCTGGAATATTGGAATCTGGGATTGAAACAATACATCCATATGCTGGAAGAGACGATCATCCGTTTCCTATCGCTTTACGACTTGAAAGGGGAACGTTTGGAAGGGGCGACGGGTGTATGGCTAGACCCTGAAGTACCGGGGCGTGCCCGTAAGATCTGTGCGATTGGCGTGAAAAGCAGCCGGTTCGTTACGATGCATGGCTTTGCTTTGAATATAAATACGGATCTGAGTTACTTTTCATTGATCAACCCTTGTGGTTTTACGGATAAAGGCGTTACCTCCTTGGCTATGGAGTTGGGGGTACCCCAAGACTTTGAGTTGGCAAAAAGTCAATTGAGATCGATTTTCATGGAAATCTTCGCTTGATATGGCAGTCATTCATTTCGCTCCTTTGCAAGGATATACGGATTCGGTTTATAGAGAGGCGCATACCCGAGTATTCGGGGGCGTAGATACCTATTATACTCCTTTCGTAAGGATAGAGAAAGGTGGTTTCCGGAATAAGGACTTGAAGGATATCGCTTGCGATAGAAATAGGCAGGTACATGTCGTACCGCAATTGATCGCTTCCACACCAGACGAGTTTCGGCCGATCGTGCGTTTATTCCAAGAGAATGGATACAAGGAAGCGGATATTAATTTAGGATGCCCTTTCCCTATGCAGGTCCGTGCGCATAGAGGCTCGGGACTTTTGCGGTACAAGGAAGAGGCCGAGTCTTTATTACGTACGATTGAGGAGTTCCCGGATATTTCTTTTTCGGTGAAAATGCGTTTGGGGTGGGAGTGTACCGACGAGTCATTCGTGCTTCTTTCCTTATTAAATAAGTTACCTTTGAAGCATATAACCTTGCATCCCCGGTTAGGGATACAGCAATATAAAGGAGCTATCGATTGGGATGGATTCTCTCGTTTTTATGATGAATGTGAACTTCCCTTATATTATAATGGAGATTTAGTGGGGCTGGAAGATATCCGAGGAATAAAGGAGCGTTTTCCGGGGCTTGCCGGGATCATGCTGGGACGAGGGTTATTGGCCTCTCCTTGGCTGGCCACTGAGTTTGTGTCCGGACAGGTCTTGACCGTGAATGAGAGGCGGGATAAACTAGTCATGTTCCATGAGTCGTTGATGGATGAATATGCTGCCCGGTTGGAAGGTGGCGAGCATCAGGTATTATCTAAAATGAAGACAATCTGGGATTATCTTTTGCCGGAGGCCGATAAAAGGCTTCGCAAGAAAGTATTGAAAAGTACTTCCCTTACTTCTTATCAGTCGGCAGTGAAAGATTTGTTGAGTCTTTGACTACGGGAGGGACATTCGTAGAGTCTTTGGGGATCAAGGGTAAAAGAGGCCTCTTTCTTCTCCTGAAAATCTCAGAGAAGTTCGTGAAGTCTTTCCGGTACATGATACCTACACCTTGTATGGTTAATGCTTGCTTCAGGCCGAAATACATATCTCTGGCATGGTTATAAGCCTTTAGCCGGATCTCACCGGAGGGGGTCAACTTATATTCTAGGTCGAACTCTCCGATAAAAGTGTTATTTTTGCCTGTAGTGACCGTATTTCTCATACCGAAATTACCATTGATCAATAAGCGGTTGTTTAGCAACTGGCTGGATAATATCATCTCATATTCCGTGTCTTCCTTGAAACCGTCCTGTCCCGCTCGTATGTTTGTCCCTATTTGTACTTTATCCGTGAAACTACCTAATAGATTGGATAATTGCGCTGAGATAGCGGATGAAGCCACGGCGTTTAACTCGCTAGACTTATAACTCGTTTGGGCATATTCTGGTGTGTAGAATTTATTTAACACCAGCAAATAAACAATTTGCCGAGTCATCATATCCTCTGTGTCTATAAACGCTTTGACTTGACGCTCTAATTCCTCGTTAGAGTTCGGAAATTCTAAGTCGAAGGAAATAGACGGGCTGCGCAATGCGCCTTTAAGGTTTAAGACGCAATTGACGGGTATGTTTGTTCGAGAACTTTCTTGTAAGAGACTCTGATCCAAGTCTCCGATATTTGCGGTCAGATTGTAGATCGCATTGATATCCATATGGGCATTAAAGGGATCGCCACGGAAATTGATCGTGCTACCGTCTCTGATCTTAAAGTCTTTATGGATGATTTGCTGTAAGCTGAAATTATAGTTTCCTTGTACGATATTCACGTCGCCATACATACGAAGATCACTTCTTGTTCCATATTGTATTTGTAAACTTCCACTGGCGTTTCCTTTGATACGGTCTCCCGCTATCGGGTCCATGATTAGCTCTATATCGGCATCGGGTGTGATATCAAGGAGGAAGTTCATTCGTAGCTCGGCTCCCTCGTCTGTCTCGTGTACGATATTCAATGGGTGTGTGGACGTGGAATCTACGTTAGCGGCCAACTTGCTTTTATCGACGAACGTGATAAAATCATAGTCCGTAGCCGAGTTCTTATTCATGAAGTCCAGATAAATAGCGGTCTTAGGTTCGCTTTTCATATTAATATCAAAGTCGATCAACTTACCGTTACCCTTGATCTGCGCCGTTCCACTGGCGAATACAGTTCCGTAAATCAGCGGATTCTTTTTCTGGTTGGCGTTATACATCAACATATTATTGCCTTGCACGTTTACGAGGAAGCTATAATCCCGGAAATGCAAATGGTTGAACTTGAGGCTGACTTTCCCTAGGTTGCCGAATTGATCCTTGACCGTGATATTCCGTAAATTGACGGATGTAGAGTCAAGGTGGACGGAATCGGAGAAGGTATAATACGTATCCAAGAAATCAACGCCTACCCCTCCATCCATGACATAGGCATCTCCCTCGACATTCAGCTCCTTAAAGGGGCCGTGCAAATGTATACTTCCGAATCCCCGGCCTTGCAAGTTCTTTACGACCGTATCGACAAAGGGCTGCAAGAAAGCTAGATTGATATCATTGGCATCGAAATACAAGGATAGCCCCGCATTGGGTCCGACCGGGAATACATAGCCGTTTACATCCGTCCAAGTGCTGTCGTTCTTGTAGATGCTTCCCAGCATAAGGATACCTTTCTGTGCGTCGTCCCATTCGCTGAAGAGATTGAGGCGACCCAAGGGGGTTTGGTTGAATGAGAAATTCTTTACTTCCAGATCCGTGTTTAGCATACGGCTATTGAATAAATCATTCACGTAGAACTTACCGGTAGCCTCACCTCCGAATTGCAAGACTGGGATATTCAATACGTCGAAGACATAACTCAGCTCTATTTGCTTCAAGTCTACCAATAAAGTATCTGCCGGATCTTTCGAGATCGTCCCTTCCATAGATAAATACTGGGTCTCATGATCTACCCGGAAATGCTCGATACCGATCTTGCCCTCACGAATTGTTATATTCGCCGGATTGATGGTCCAGAGCGTGTCTTTAATAATGAGGGGGCTTTTATTCAACGTGACTTCCGTACGTAACTTGGCCGGCCCTTTCTCGCTTTCCTCCTCGACAAAAAGGGTAGAGGCGGAGATGTCGGCCTTAAATAACCGCTCTTTATTATTCGCCCACCCAATCATGGTATTCACCAGATTGTCTTTAGCGTCTGCCTTGAGATCAAGGTAATTACGCAGTCCCTTGTCGTTGTAATTAATCGTTTTTAATTGGAGGTTTACCTTATCGTTCGGATTGTCGCAAACCAAGTAGCCGGATTCGAACATGGATTTCCCGAGATTGAACTTCGGAAGCCACGCCTCGATACGGAACTTATTATAAATATTATTATAATGTCCCGTGATCCGTCCGGGTTGCACCATCGTGAACGGTAGTTTCAATGTCGTAGAAAGCGCTTCCGTATTCTCGATCGTTAATAGGAGGGCGAAGTTATTCTCCTTCACGATTTGTTTTTTCTGGGTCGTGTTGATCAAGGCTGGCACATATCCCTTGAACGTATTCATAAGGCTGGGGATTAGCGTGTTGAATGAGTAAGACCCGGTGACCTCTCCATTCAAGATATCGGACGTTATGGTTAATTGCCGGTCGAGACTATGCCCCGAGGCAACTACTTCGAATTTCTTAAGGAAGAAGCTGCTGGGAGTGGTCTCGAAAGAAAGACTGTCCAACGTGATGCTACCTTCCAGATTATCTATGTTATCTCCGGTGAAATCCGCGTTTAAAGCCAAGGAGATATTCGGCGCCTCATATTTGTCCGTCAGGTTCAATCGGTCCGGCCGGAAATGATCGAGGCGGGCGGTGAAATTAAACAAGGAGTTTTGCCCTTGGTGCTGGAAGATACCTTGGGCGTATAACTCGCCATTGGGATCGTTTACATGGATAGTCCCATCGAAACTACTCTTCTTGAAATTACCGGAAAGATTTATATCCTTGTATTTATAAGCTTTATAATCGAACTCCTTGACTTGTGCTTGGATATTTCCGGAGAAATTTCCGCCAACAGGTCTACGGGTATCGATATTGATGTCGAAGCGAGCCTCCCCGAAAGGATTATTCTCGCCAAATAACTCATGGAGCCGCAAGTTGCTGGAGGCGATGCGTCCCCGTAGGTAAGCGGCTATATTCTTATCCTTGTTGCTACCGAATATCAAGTCTGTCTGTATGGAGCCGATGGAAGACGATAATTTTCCGAAAGCGACTAGGTTATCAAAAAAGCCTGATATCTCGCCCGTGAAATTGATCGTCCCCAATTTGACGACCGGGGCCGGGAGACTCTTCGGACGCTCATTGAAGTTATTGGCCAAACTGGAGATGCCATCTGTCGTGATATACATCTTATTCACCTTCCCTAAAAGATACGTTTCCTCGGGATGGGTGATGTTTTTCAGTTCCATCTGGCCGATAAACAGCATCTTATCGCTATACTTCAAGGTGAGGCGCTTCAAGTTAAAATTATTGATGTAGCCGTTTGCCTCGGCCGATAACTCGATCGTGTCGGCGAAGTTCTTGAACGCCGGGACGAAAGGGGATAAGTCCTTCAGGCAGATTTGCGAAGGCGTTATATTCAAATCGATCGGAGCGTTGTTCAAGAGAGCGGGAAGGCTATCGATCTTACTTAAATCGATCCGGGCAAGGCCGATCTTCAAGTCTGTCTGCGGCAAGCGTACCTCGAAGTCCTGCACGAAAGCGCTATCCCGGTTCCCGACCACGTTCAGCGATAACTTATTCAAGGAGAAACCGGACGCCTCATCGAAACTCATCTTCTTGATATGGGCGTTCACGCTGTCCTTGTTAAAAGCCTTGAGGGATATCTTGGCACTCAGGTTCTTGATATCGATATGCTTGGCGTTGAACTTTCCCGGGGTCTCTTTCTCGCTATCCACGTTATAGCTGAAATTACCTCTTCGGATCATGATGGAGTTGAAACGGAGATCGATATTCTTCTCTTTCTTTATCGAATCCTTACTGGCGAAAGCGTCGATCACGAATTGTAGGTTCAAAGGGCTTTGGGGCGTGTGTTTCCGTAGATTGAAGGAGAAACCGAACAAGCGTACCGTCGTGAAGACAAACTTCCCTTCCAGTAACGGCATGATCTCGAATCCCGCCGCCACATGGTTCGCCTCGAACATGACTTTCCCGTCTTGGTCTTCCAGATAAAGCCCTTCCAGTACCAGACGATTGAACCATTCGATATCCACGTTACCTATCTTTACGGGCACACCGAGGTGGCCGGATAACTGGGTCGTGGCTACTTCTGATACTTTGTTTTGAATATAAGGAATTCTCAGTAAGATGCCCGGCAACGCATAGAATATCCAGAATAATGTAAGCAGGGTAATGATTATGTATTTAAGTCCTCTGATATCTTTTCTATTTATTTAGCGCAAATCTACAACAATATCGCGATAGATTTCGTTAATTCGCGGAAAAAAGAATGAAGATATGAGTATAACGATATTAGGAATCGAGTCTTCTTGCGATGACACTTCCTCTTCGGTGATCCGTGACGGCGTGATGCTGTCCAACGTAATAGCCAGTCAAGCCGTTCATGAGGCCTATGGCGGGGTTGTCCCCGAGTTGGCTTCCCGTGCCCATCAGCAGAATATCATTCCGGTAGTAGCCGAGGCCATCAAGCGTGCCGGCATCGATAAGTCCGAGTTGAGTGCCGTGGCGTTTACTCGTGGGCCGGGTTTGATGGGTTCTTTATTGGTCGGGACCTCGTTCGCCAAGGGGTTGGCCGCTTCCTTGGATATCCCGATGATCGAGGTCAATCATTTACAGGCTCACGTGTTGGCTCATTTTATCAAGGAGACTCCGGACGACGACCATGCTCCGTCGTTTCCTTTCCTTTGCTTGTTGGTTTCGGGCGGTAACTCGCAAATCATAAAGGTGAACGCTTATAATGATATGGAGGTGATCGGCCAGACGATCGACGACGCCGCGGGAGAGGCTTTCGACAAATGCGCCAAGGTGATGGGACTGGGTTATCCCGGTGGCCCAGTCGTGAATCGTTTGGCGAACGAGGGCAATCCGAATGCCTTTACGTTCAGCAAGCCGCATATCCCCGGATATGATTATAGCTTCAGTGGCCTGAAGACCTCCTTTTTATATACCTTGCGTGATCATTTGAAAGATGATCCGGATTTTATTGAGAAGAACAAGCGAGACCTATGCGCTTCCTTGCAAGCTACGGTAATCGATATCTTGATGAGTAAATTGCGTAAGGCTGCGAAGGATTTGCATATAAAGGAAGTAGCTGTCGCCGGAGGTGTATCGGCCAATTCCGGTTTGCGTGAGGCATTCTTGGATCACGCAAAACGTTATGGCTGGAAAGTGCATATCCCGAAGTTCTCGTTCACCACGGATAACGCCGCTATGGTAGCTATCACGGGATATTATAAGTATATGGATAAGGAGTTCTGTCCGATGGATGCCGCTCCTTTTTCTAGGGTTGTCTTATAGGAAAATAGTTTTACTATAGAGAAACAAAAGTTTCTTCTAGGGAAAACAAAAGTTTCTTCCTAATGAAACTATTGTTTTCCCATAATGAAACTCCTTGTATCATTATAACAATGGAAGTAGATGATTTACCAATAGAGTTAGAGGTAGCGGACGCACTCAAATCAGGACACCTGATGATGGGTACGGCAGAGAGTTGTACAGGCGGAAAGATTGCCAGCATGATAACCTCCATGGCGGGCAGCTCGGAATACTTCACCGGGGGCGTGGTAGCCTATTGCAACGAGGTGAAGCATCATGTGCTCGGTGTCTCTGAGGCGGACTTGAACACTTTCGGGGCCGTAAGCCAGCCGGTCGTGGAGCAGATGGCCCGTGGAACTATGCGGGTATTGGGATGTGATTGTGCCGTCGCTACCTCCGGGATCGCCGGGCCGGGAGGCGGGACTCCCTCGAAACCGGTGGGAACGGTATGGATTGCGGCCGCTTATAAGGAGAGGATTCTCTCCGAGTGCTATCATTTCGGGGAGAATCCTCGTATGGAGAACATTCGCTTGTCGGCAGAGGCGGCGTTGCGTATGTTGCTGGGATTGATTCGTGAGTAAAGGGACTATCGCTTAATGGGCGATCTCGTCCACGATTTGTTTATAGCCTTCCTCGTTCGGGTGTAATCCGTCTGAGAATAAGGATTCGTTTATCTTGCCGTCTTCCTGAAGCAACTTCGTTCCCGGGTTCTTGAACGTGTACCATCCGGTCTCGGCCATTTGACGGATGCGGAGATTGAGATTCCTTACCCGTTCTTCTTGGTTGCGGCGGGGCAAGATGCCGATTACCTTGATCTTGGCCTCCGGCTGCCGTTGCCTGATGGCGGAAAGCAAGAAACGAATGCCTTCCACGATCTCGTTGTCATTGTTGATTCCGATGTTATTCGTGCCGATCATCAATACTACTTCCTCAGCCTTGTATCCATCCAATTCACCATGATAGACTCTCCAAAGTACGTTCTCGATACGGTCGAAACCATATCCGAGATTGTGGAACCCAGCCGGACGCATGATTTTCTCCCATGTTTCCATACCTCGAACGGACGGTCCTTTGGGCTCTCCTCCCCAGAAATGCGTGATGGAATTACCTAGGATCACCCGTCGAGGCGGGTTGCTTTGATTCAGCGAGAGAATATCCCGGTGACGTTTTTGCCATTCGTAATTATTGGGTTCCCGGCGCTGGGTGACAGGCTTTGTAGTAGAGAGGTCTCCTTCGGGGATGCGTAATATTTCCCGTACTTTCCGCTCTACGGCGTTCGCCTGTGTTTCCATGCCCCAGTCGGAAGGATGGACGTAATCTACCCAAGCGTCCGGGTGCGGTCCCAGCTCTTCTCGTGTAAGGTAGTAGATATCTTTTATCCCTTGTGCCTGCAATTCCTCGAATGCTTTTTTAGCTCCTTCGTTCATGCGTGTATAATCTTGTAACTTCGTATCGTTGGCGAGTGCGTTGCTATATCCGGCATGCTCCACTAATAAGATCGGAGAGGAGTGGGTGGCACGTATTTGCTTGACTGCGTCCGATACGAGTTGCGTGATCTCATCTTTGCTCTTTGGCGTGAGGTTGGGCAGGCAGTCAAGGATATAAAGGCGTGCGTCTATCTCACAAATAAAATCCAATACCTCTTTCTCTAAACGTCCGTTACCGGAGAAGCCTAGGTTGATAAGCGGATATCCCAGAGAACGCTGCAAGATCGTGCCCCAAGTCATGCCCGGGCGAGAGGCGCATGCGCCTTGGGCGATCGAGGTTCCGTATAAAAGAATCGGTTTCTCGGGCGATACGGGGATAAACGTAAGCTCATCGTTTTCGGGCACGCCGATTTCCAACCACTTTATCGTATTATAAGGAGGCAGGTAGAGGCGGAACTCATAGCCCCTGTCATGATACAGATCTTTGCCTATGTTCGTATAATGATATTGAAGCGTATCTCCGGAAGGATAACCGCCGAAATAAAATCTCCATTGGCCATCGCTATCGATACTATATAGATCTACACCGGATACGCCTGTCGTGGGCATATGTGGCATATTCAGCGGTCCGCTTACTTGATAGCGTACTTTTAGTTCAGGGGCGTTGCTGAAAAAATGAATCGCCAACCCGGCGGAGTTGCGCGATAAATCCCAGACGGGTTTACGTACCTTGCCTTCGGCTCTTTGGGGAAGCCGAACGTAACGGTCTCCGATCTCTTCGGTCCATCCTTGGTTTTGTATGACAGGGAATCCACATTCGAGCGGGTTGAGCCATTTCCATTGTGCGTGGGCGGAGAGAACCGTGAAACATACGAGCGTTAAGAGGATTTTGTGAAGTCTCATCATTTCGGTATTATTTGTTTTTTGTTATGAATATGACAAAGATAATATATATTTGTATTCATAAACAAACTTAAATCAATAAACCATGAGTAAAAACATTCTATTTGCTTTTCTCTTTTTAATGGGCGCTATCCCGTCGATCGCCCAGAAGAATTATCAAGTCCAGTCTCCGAACCGGGATATAAAGGTGGAGGTTACGGTAGCCGATAAAGTCACTTTCGCTATCGTACAGGATCATTCGGAGGTGATGAATTCTACCGTATCTATGACTTTACAAGGAGGTGAGGTACTTGGCGCTAACCCGAAAGTCTTGAAAGTGACGAAGACCTCGGTAGACAAGGAAATACCCTCTCCGTTCTATAAGAAGGACGTAGTAAAGGATATCTATAATGAGATGCAAATCTCGTTCCGGGGAAACTACGGGCTGGTTTTTAGGGTGTATAACGATGGAGTCGCTTACCGTTTCACGACGAAAAGAAAGGAACCGATCGTTATCGCCGACGAGGAGGCCGTCTATAATTTTCCCTCGGATTATAAGACATTCACCGCTTACGTGAATAGTACGAAGCCGACGTTCGAGGAGCAATTTTTCAATTCCTTCGAGCAGCCCTACGCAAACGAGACGATCACTGGCCTGAATGATAAACGCCTGAAGATCCTGCCTCTTTTGGTGGATCTGGGAGATGGTCGTAAGATCTGTATCACGGAAGCCGATCTGGAGGATTTCCCCGGGATGTTCTTGAATAACGAGACGGGAAAACCTTCCTTGAAAGCGGTTCATGCGCCTTATCCGAAAGTGAAGGAGCAAGGTGGCCATAATCAGTTACAGATGTTGGTGAAAGAGCGTGAGAACTATATCGCCAAAACATCCGGAACCCGTTCTTTCCCTTGGCGTGCGTTTATAATCTCCCAGAATGATAAGGAGTTGGCCGATTGCGATATGGTCTACCGCCTGGCTTCTCCCTCCCGGGTAAACGATATCTCTTGGATCAAGCCGGGTAAGGTGGCTTGGGATTGGTGGAACGATTGGAATCTATACGGTGTGGATTTCCGTGCCGGAATCAATAATCCTACTTATAAATATTATATAGACTTCGCCGCCGAGCATGGCATCGAGTACGTAATCTTGGATGAGGGCTGGGCCGTGAACCTGCAAGCGGACATGATGCAAGTAATACCGGAGATCGATCTTCAAGAATTGGTGGATTACGGTAAATCCAAGAATGTCGGTATTATCCTTTGGGCGGGTTATTGGGCTTTCGCCCGTGATATGGAGAATGTCGTGAAGCATTATTCGGATATGGGCGTGAAAGGCTTCAAGGTGGATTTCTTGGATCGTGACGATCAGGAAATGGTGAACTTTGTTTATAAAGCCTCCGAGGTATGCGCTAAATATAAGATGCTAGTGGATTTCCATGGCGTATTCAAGCCGACAGGTCTTCAACGGACCTATCCGAACGTGTTGAACTATGAGGGTGTGAATGGTTTGGAGCAAATGAAGTGGTCTTCCGAGAAGGAGTTCGATATGGTGACGTATGATGTCACGATCCCATTTATCCGTATGATCGCCGGCCCGATGGATTATACGCAAGGCGCTATGCGTAACGCCGTTAAAGGTAATTATCGCCCGGTAAACTCGGAGCCGATGAGCCAAGGAACCCGTTGCCGCCAGTTGGCTACTTACGTGATCTTCGAGTCTCCTTTCAATATGCTGTGCGATGCCCCGTCTAATTACAGGAGGGAAAAGGAATGTACGGAGTTTATCTCTAACATTCCCACTATCTGGGATGAGACGGTCTCATTGGATGGAAAGGTCTCCGAGTATGTAGCGATCGCCCGCCGTCATGGTAATGATTGGTATATCGGGGCATTGACCAACTGGACGCCGAGGGAGCTGGATTTAGACCTGTCTTTCTTGGGCGAAGGTGATTATACTTTGGAATTATTCAAGGATGGCATAAATGCCGATCGTGCCGCCCGTGATTATAAGAAAGAGGTAATCCCAGTCCCGACAGATCGCAAATTAAAGATCCGTATGGCTCCCGGTGGAGGCTATGCGGCTCGTATCCAGAAGCGATAATTCTTTTTCGTCTAAAGCGACCCTGCCACTCGTCGAATAAACGCTTGCGTTCATAGGCGCAGGCGTTAGATTCGCTTACTTTTATAAAAAACGTATTATGAAACTCACGAGGCAAGATTATATATTGGCGGGAGGACAGGCTTTATTGTGGATCACCTTATGGCTGATTCCTCCTGCGATCGATTTTTTCATACGCTTTAATCCGAGTTCGGCTTTCGAGGTGTGGAAGATTAATACGGGGTTCATTACTCCGTTGGCTATTGTTTTCACCGCTAATTTCTATGTATTGGTTCCCTATTTGCTTTATCGGGATCGGAAGATGCT